>DATHMO010000016.1:0-5038 GCA_035486995.1 Bryobacteraceae bacterium | reverse complement strand
AAATGCGTCAGGGGCGCAGGCATCATATCGGGTCGCGCGATGCGGATTGCCAGAGATATCGCCCCGGGACCAGTGGCCGCCTTGTTGATCACGGGGTTGTATGGTTAGGCTCGGCTTTCGCTTAAGGAAGCCGATGCTTTTCAACTCCTACCCCTTCATTTTCGTCTTTCTGCCGGCCGTTCTCTTTGGGTATTTCCTGACCGGCCGCTTTGGGGCGCAGGCGCCCGTGATCTGGCTCGCGCTGGCCTCGCTGGTTTTCTACTCGTTCAGCAACTGGCCTTTCGTGGCGTTGCTGCTGGGTTCGATCGCGTTCAACTATCTCGTCGGCTGGCTGCTGATTTCGCGACGCCTTCGCGCGGGCTCGCGTTTTGCCGTGTTGACGGTCGGTGTGAGCGGGAACCTCATTGCACTCGGCATCTTCAAATATGCGGGCTTTCTGGTTGCGAATGTCAACGCGGTGTTTTCGACGTCGGTTGCGGTGAACATCCTGCTTCCGGTTGGGATCTCGTTCTACACCTTCACGCAGATTGCGTTCCTGGTCGATGCCTACCGCGGCAAAGTCGCTCACTATGCATTGCCGCATTACGCGCTGTTCGTGACCTATTTTCCGCATTTGATCGCCGGCCCCATCCTGCACCACCGGGATATGATCCCGCAGTTTGAATCGGTCGAATCTAAGCGGCCCAATCCGCGTCTGATCCTGTATGGCCTGATCATTTTCGGGATCGGCCTGTTCAAGAAGACCGTTCTCGCCGACGGCATCCAGCCATTGGTTGCGCTCGCCTTCAATCAGGCAGCGCCATCCTTCGATCAGGCCTGGATCGGCGCGTTGGCCTACACCTTTCAGCTTTATTTCGACTTCTCCGGCTATTCCGATATGGCGATCGGAATCTCGCTGATGTTCGGCATCTTCCTGCCACTGAATTTCAATTCGCCCTACAAGGCGACGAGCATCATCGATTTCTGGCGCCGTTGGCACATGACGTTGTCGCAGTTTCTGCGCGACTATCTCTACATCCCGCTCGGGGGCAACCGGCATGGCCGGCTACTGCGCTATACCAACCTCATGATCACGATGCTGCTCGGCGGCCTCTGGCACGGCGCAGCCTGGACGTTCGTTGTATGGGGTGCGTTGCACGGGCTTTACCTTTGCATCAACCATGCCTGGGTCAATTATGGTCCGCCGATGCCAAAGCGCTGGGCGCGTCCTGCCGGCGTCGTTGCGTTTCTCCTGACTTTTCTTGCGGTCGTCATCGCCTGGGTCTTCTTTCGCGCCGATAGCCTGGCCTCGGCGCTGTCGGTCTTGTCCAAGATGGCCGATCCGGCCCGAATCGTCTTCGGCCCTACCGAGATGACCCAAAGCGTAATTATCGCGGTCTATGCCGCGATCGCCTGGTTCGCACCGAATACACAAGCGATCGTGGGTTACGACCACACAAACCGGTCCGTCGGCGAAAATTTTGGCGCGTGGCAGGTGCGGCCATGGCTGGTCTATGGCGGCGCGGCGGCGTTTGCCTTTGGAGTTCTCGGCATCCAGCAACACAGCGAATTCATTTATTTCAGGTTCTAGTGGTCCGATTCCAACATTTGCATCCCGGTGTGGCAGGCACTTTTGCAAATGTTAGAATCAAAGGACCACTAGCAAATATAGGTTTCTAGTGGAGTTTTGGATTTGACATTCGCATTACGAGTTCGCGGCTAGAGGGTAGCGAATGTCAAATCCACTCCACTAGTGCGGCGAATTTGAAGTTCCTATCAGTTTCGCCGCGAGTTCGTTATAGGAACTTCAAATTCAAAGCCGCTACTCAGATCAATAAATTGCTAGAGTTCCTTTGATTCCGAAGTTCGCATCAGAGGTAGCCACGATAGTTTGCGAACTTCGGAATCGGAACTCTAGTGGATCAACCGATCAAAGACCTCCTGCGTTTCTTCACCGCGAGCCTGCTCATCATGCTGGCGGTGGTGGCGCTGAATTTTACGATTGATCCCTTGCAGATCTTCCGGCCGTCGCGGCTGTTTCCGGCGATGTATTCGCAGGACAGCCGCCTTCAGAATGCCGGGCTGATCAGGAGCCAGGCGTTTGACACCGTCTTCATGGGAACGTCGCTCGCGATTCATTTCCGCCAGAGCGACATCGACCGGGTCCTCGGCGTGACCTCGCTCAAGCTTGCGATGAGCGGTTCAAGCTCCCGCGAGCAGGCTTTTGTGCTCGCCGCCGCAATGGCAAGCGGGCCGAAGCGGGTGATCTGGGAGGTGGACGACTGGATCTTTCACGACACGCCGGACGTCGACGCAGATACGCATCTTCCGGCCGATCTTTATCGGGGGAATGCGAAGGGCATCGCCTCTTATCTCCTCAGTGGCGCCAACGCGCGGGAAGCGGTGTGGATCGTGGCGCGATCGATCTCGCCGCTGGAACCGGCCCTCGCGCCGCTGACGAACGAAGCGCTATTCAAGTTTCCGCTTTCCAATGTCGACGACATCAATACGCTGCAGCCCGGCGACGACGTCGGCGCGATCTACAATGCCAAACGCGCGATGGCTGCTTTCAGGTACATCACCGATCCCGTCCGCAGCAAATATTTGCTGGACGATACCGACTACGACATGAAGGTCCGCGTGTTCGAGCGTGACGCGATCGGTCTCATCACGGCCAATCCCGATGTGACCTTCGATATCTATTTGCCGCCCTATTCGATCCTGCAATGGGTGGCGTTGCGCGAGACCTCGCCCGAAACGCTGAAAAGCGTCTATGCGTTCTCAGCCTATTTCTGCCGGCGGCTGATGGACTTCCCGAACGTCCGGCTGTTCGATTTCCGCAGCCTGAATGAAGTCACTCACGATTTGAATAATTACTCTGACGTGATCCACCACTCGCCTGCGATCGATTTGAAGGTTCTGGATTGGCTCTCGCGCGGGCAATATCGCGTCGATGCATCGGCGCCGACGGCGGCCCTCGACCAGCTCAAGGCGCAGGTCGAGGCGTATCGAGTGGATGGGGTTGAGCGGTAGGCACCGTTTCTCCCTCTCCCCGCTTGCGGGGAGAGGGTTGGGGTGAGGGGGATTCTCCGGCGTCCTGATGTGTGGAAAATCCCCCTCACCCGCAACGCATCTACCGATGCATCGCGACCTCTCCCCGCACGCGGGGAGAGGTGAAGTGAAGCGGGCCTAGGCTCATTCGCCCTTAATTCCGCAGTCTCGCGCTGGCGTTGCTTCCGAACATCGGGATCCGGTTGACACCCAGCACCACCGCGAAGGTGATCAGAAGCATGGCGATGCCGAGCACGGAGATGGCGGCAAGATCGCCGCTTTCATTGAGATCGTAGATCAGGACGCTGATCACTTTCGTTTGCGAAGTAAACAAAACGATCGCTGCGGAAAGTTCGCGCATCACGCCGATGAAGATAAAGCACCAAGTAGCGATGACGCCGGTGCGCAACAGCGGCGCCGTGATCTGGCGTAGCGCTTGCAGCCGCGTCGCACCGAGGATGCGGCTCGCTTCTTCCAACTCGGGATGGACGGTGGCGAAGGCCGCCTGCAATTGCTGGTAGGCAGACGGCAGGTTGATGGTCAGAAACGCGATCAGAAGAATCCATAGCGTGCCGTAGAGCACGAAGGGCGGGCGCGTGTAGCTCAGGAACAGGCCGACGCCGAGCACGATGCCGGGAACGGCAACCGGGGCAGTGGCGAGAAAGCCGAGGATGCGGTGGCCCGCGATCACTTTGCGGGTCGTGACATAGGCGATCACGAGCGCGAGCAGGGTGCCAACCGTGGCGGTCGCTGTTCCCAGGATCACGGTGTTCTTCAGCGCCAGCTGGGTCGAGGATAGTTCGGTGAACACGAACACGATGTTGTGCAGCGTCAAGGTCGAGGGCGTCACCAGCGTCGTCGCGTTCGGCGAGAACGCGGCATTGAACAGCGCAAAATATGGCAGGAACACCGGATTGAGCAGCACCAGGAGGCAGAAGGCGAGCGCGGCCCAGCGCCACTTCTTCATCTCGACCCGGCGCGGCGCGCCATATTTGCCGCCAAGCACCGAGAAGCCACGCCGTCCCAGCAGGAATTTCTGCCCCTGCAACAGCAGAATAGTCAGGACCAAAAGCGGTACCGCCGCGGCAGCCGCGAGTTCGAGTTTTGGCGGATACTGAAACAAGCTCCAGATCTTGGTGGTCATGGTGTGGAAGCCGGCCGGCAGCGCCAGGATGGCGGGCGAGCCGAACAGGGTCATGGCTTGCAGGAAGGCGATCAGCGCGCCGGCGACGAGGGCTGGAAGCGCGAGCGGAATCGTGATGCGCCGTGCGGTAGTCCAGGCCTTGCCCCCGAGAATGGCGGAAGCGTCTTCGAGTTCGCCGGGCATGTTGTCGAGAGCGTTGGCGACCAGCACGAACACGAAGGGAAATGTGTAACAGGAAATCACGAAGATGATTCCGGGCAGCGAATAGATGTCGAACAGGTGCTCATCGGATTCGGCGCCGGTGGCGAAACGATAGAGCTGATTGAGTAGTCCGCTGTTCGGCGCGGCCAGCAGTTCCCAGGCGATGGCACCGAGGAACGGTGGTGTCACGAAAGACGCGGTGACGAGCGCGCGGATGGTTTGCCGGCCGGGCATGTCGGTGCGCGACACCAGCCATCCCATCGGGGCGGCAACCAGGCAGCAGATGATGGCCGAGCTTGTCGCAATGATCGCGGTCGTCAGCAGCGGGTCAAGGAAGTCGGGATCGGTGAACAGTGTAACGAAATTCTGCAGCGTCAGGTGATTGGCCTTGTCGGTGACGCTGTAGATCAAAAGCCACGACATCGGCAGCACGATCAGCACGATCATGACGGCCGCAAACAGCCAGAGCACCGGCTTGGTCCAGTCGATTTTGGCTTTGGGAGTGTCGATGTTGCCGGCGATGGTCATGTGCTTTCGATCTCGATTTCTGAGGCGTTCGACGCTCCCTCTCCCCGCTTGCTGGGAGAGGGTTGGGGTGAGGGGGACTCGCCACAGGCATTGAGCCAATGGGAAATCCCCCTCACCCGAAGCCTTCGGCTTCGA
>DATHMO010000015.1:0-19999 GCA_035486995.1 Bryobacteraceae bacterium | reverse complement strand
ATCCAATTCCATGAGTTGATCTAGATCGAAAGGCGTCGGACCTCCGGTCATGGCCATGCGCAAGGTGTCGCAAACAAAATCGCGCAGGTGGTGATCCCAGGTTTTGAACAACGGGCTTTTGTCCGGTTCCTCCACGTCCTTTTCCAACTCCGTGAGTCCCTTCTTACGGGCTTTTTGCATCACGTCGTACATCTGCTTCAGTGTGCTCTGATAGGCTGCCTTGTCGTATTTTGAATTGCCGAATACCCCAGAAAATCCCGCCAGTATGGATTTCAAAATTGAAATCGGGTTGGCGGTCAGGATGGTGCCCGCACCCGCTCCGCCGATAATCAACAACTCGGCGGGCTGCATGAGAACCTTCAAGTTCCCGTGCTCCATCAGATAGCCGCCCACCACGGCCCCAAAAACCACGACAATTCCGATGATGGCTAGCATCGTCCCGCCCCGCCTTTGTTTATATGAGCAACAGCAGCCCGGTCGCCTCCGCTGGCCCGGCAGCCATCGAAGACGTCGCTCACGCGCGCGTCGAGGGATTTTAGAGTGTCGCCCGGTTCAGCCGTCGCGCCGCCTACGGAAACCGTCACGCGCCGCCGGTCTCCCCACCAATCCACGCTCGAGGCGCGCACCAGCAGGCACAGGCGTTCGGCCGCGGCCGCCAATTCGGAATGCGTGCATCGACTGATCTGGACACGAAACTCGTGCCCTTCCCAGCGAGTGAGCACATCCAGCGCTCCCAAATTCCGGTCCAGCGCCGCAGCCACCATCTTGACGGCCGCGTCCACCATGCCATGCCCAAAATTGCGGTCTAAGTCCTGGGCCCCATCCAGGTCTACCCGCAGCCATCCAAACGGTATTTCAAACACATTCAACGCTTCCAGCGCATGGAGGGCCTTCATTTCGCCGTATTTTCGATGCGCGGCCCGCAGAAACGAATCAGAACAGCCGAAAGCTTCAAATTCGCGCACGCCGCGCTGTGGCGACGCCATGACCTCTTCGAACATCTCCAACGCGCCGATGGTGGCGCCGTCTGCATCATGGATGGGCCGCGATTCAACGTACGCCAAGATGCGATAGCCTTCCCGGTGGAGCAAGAGCACGATACTGTCCTGCGGCTTGCCAGCCAGGACAAGCTCTGTAAGCGCACAGCCTTGCCCACCCAGCAGCGCGTCATAGTTTGCACAATGCAGGAGCAGGTCGCCGTGGTTAGCCTGCCCTGCGACCTCATGCGACAAATACCCGCTGATCCGCTCGGCCGCCACGTTCCAATAGAGAATCCGGTAATCGCGATTCACGATGCAAACGCCCTTATCGAGTTGACCGAGCAGTTGTTTGTGCAACAGCGGATCACGCAGCGCGCACTGTACAACCGGATCGTCGCTCTCCGGAATCGAACCCCGCATGGGCCCTCCGCTGTCCTTATCGGATCGCAATCGGGATTTGAGAACGGAACCTGATGCTAGGGGCGTCCGTGCGGGCGGGGGGCCAAAATGACGGGACGCGCGCCCGGCACAAGCCGGGAAAAATGGCGCTGCCAGGGCCCCAAGCTCATTCGCCCGATAACCCCGGCGGCGCGGTAGCCGGAGCTTATCGTGGCCTGCTTTCCAGCCGGGTTCTCTGGCATGACGAGCGCCAGCAGGCGAACGAACGAGCAATCGCAAAGATATCGAGCCATCACCCGGGCCCGCGCGGCATTAATGTTCAGACGCCGGAAAGCTGGCGCAGTGTAGCTTTCGTAAATATACGCTTCATCGGGCGCGAGCCGGATTTCGCAGTCCAGATACCGGACCCAAGCGCTCCCGGTGGCCACCCAGATGGTGTGGACAATCGTTCCCTCAGAGCGGGCGATCCAACAGAGATGCCCGTGCTCCAGACGCGATCGAATTTCGACCGGATCCATGCTGGGTCGAAACGCGGAGTACTCGTCCACTTCGTCCAGCTGCAATCGCGATATCGTGACGGGAACCTGACACGCGGAAGCCGCAGCGAGAGGTTCTTCTAACGGGAGCTCGAACAAAATCATGCGCCGGTAGACGATCTCGCCCAAAATGCGGAACCATAGAACTCGCGCACCTTCCGATCGCAGAATATCGGAAGCGCGTTGGATCACATTGCCTCGCCGTCCTTGGACCCCGGAGGCGGCGGGTGAGCCCAGGCCTGGCGCATGCATGCACTCCAATTTATCGAATGTTTGGGGAGCCATCAATACAACGCCATGCAAAACGCCTTACGGCATGCCAAGAATGGTAAGGATGCCGACAAGTAATCAAAGAACGCGCGATCAAGGAACTCGCGATCAGGTTTCGCACCCCGGATTAACGGTGTGGTTGACGGGCCTGAGCTCCGCCGGAAAAACGACCATCACCCAGTCGCTCGACCAGACTCTGCGCGAACGCGGTTACAGGGTGGAATGGCTGGACGGCGATGTGGTCCGGCTCGCATTGAGTAAGGACCTTGGTTTCAGTAAGGAGGACCGTGACGAGAATATACGCCGGATAGGTGTCCTGGCCGGGCAGCTGACCGAGAGCGGGGCGATCGTGCTGGTTTCGGCGATTTCGCCTTATCGTGCAGCGCGCGACGAAGTACGCCGGCGCATTGGTGCATTCCTCGAGGTATGGGTGCACGCGCCTCTGGCGGTCTGCGAACAGCGGGACATCAAGGGAATCTACCGGCGCGGGCGGGCGGGCGAGATTCACAATGTCACTGGACTGGATGATCCTTACGAGCATCCCACGGCCCCGGACGTGGAGTGCCGGACCGATCGCGAAACACTGGAGGAAAGCTCGGCCAAGGTTCTGGAAGCGATCGAGCGCTGGCTAGCCGCGCGCTGAGCAGCGGCGGCCCCGAACTGGCGACCTCAAGCTGCCGATGGGACGACCGGGACGGAGGCGTTGGAAGGATCTGCGGCGCCGGCAGGAGCCTCGGCCGGCGGTGCGATAGGAGGCTCCATCGTGACTTCGCCTTGCGCGCTTCCGCGATCGCTAGCCACCTTCAACTTCACCGCTGCCTGCGCGATGCTGGAGAGTGGAAGCGAGTAGGTGATCTCAAATCTGTTGCACAGCATGGCATAGGTTTGCACGAATGCGTCCACGATTCCTGATTCGCCGGTTTCGATAAAGCTTCCTTCCGGGGTGGAAAGGCAAAGCTCGCGAAACAGCGGCCACTGGCCCGCGCCCAGCGAGATCCCGTGGAAAATGACGAGGTTATCGCGCGCGAAGCCCCGGAGAAGAGCGGCCACGGCTTCCTCCTGCATGTCCGGGCCGGCCAGCTGGTGCAGGAGAACAATCATGTGGCGCTTTCCGGAACGCTGAATCATGGCTTTGCATTGCCGCTGGATCGCGCTAATTCCATTGGCGGCGGCGCGATCGCGCGGAACAGCCAGATCGAATATCTTCCGCAGTTGATCGGCGTCCGAAAGACATCCCTGGGCGGACTTCATCGACGCCGTGATCACCGAATCGTCGTATGGCAGGTGAGATTCGTCGGGGGGCTTCTCATCGGTGGCTTGCGTCCCGGCCAGGCCATAGCGATCCACTCTCCACAGATCGTCTGAGCGCTTCATCACCAGGCATTGCTGGAGGCCTTCCCGTACGGCTTTCTCCAAGGGTTCGCCCGGGGACTCGAACCACGGCGCAACGAAGCCCGCCAGGGCGTGATCGGATGGAGAGATCAACCGGACCCGGTAGTCTTCCACCGGCGATCCGTTTTCCCAGATCAGGAATTCGGTGGGCTTCAGACCGCTGAGATTCTTGGCCGGCCGGGTAGACAGCGTAACCACCAGGCGGCGCTTCCCATCCGGTTCCATCACCACCGGTCCAATATCCATATGCAACGGGTTGGCTTTGACCGCGGACTGTTCTCGCTGCCGGATGCGGGACATGGCTCCCGCCAACGCCAGCCGGAGCTTGCCCTGGGCCGATTTGAATTGCAGAGTGAGCGCGGGTAAGAAGCGGGGATCCTGGGTCTGTCCGATCGCCCAGAGCGCAGACAACTGGAAGAGCGGCTCAGGATGCTTGGTCGCTTCGAGCAAAACGCGAATGATGCTTGGCTCTCCCAATCGGTACAAACCCACCGCGGCATTTCCAAACACGCGGTTATTCTTGGATTTCAAAGCCTCCAGAAAATGCGGCTTGGTCTCGACCCCATCCAGCCCCCAGAGCGACTCCACGGCGTTGGCTTGCACGCGGGGGTCCCGATCCAGGAGGCGGCGGACAATCCAATCCGCGTTCTTGCTGCTGCGCCCGATCAACAAGGCCGCTTTCGAACGCACCACCTTGTCGGGATAAGCCATCAACTCCACTTGAAATGAGTTCCAGCAGCTGTGGCTGCCGATCGCCTCCAGCAAATTGAGATTTCGCAGGATTCGATCGGCGTTCGCGGCGCTAGCCTGATTTTGGAGCGCCTTGTTCAACGCCATCTCAAACGTGGCCTGCAAGTGTACTCTCGCATCGGCAGCCGCGCGCGCAACCGCAATCGCCTCTTTTAAAGTGCACGCCTTCGGATCCAGCAGCCAATTACCCAGGCGTTTGTCTTTGGCCAGCAATACAACCAGATACTGCGATCCAGGCGAGGATTTCGTGGTGGCCACCACGTGGAATCCAGCGGCGAAAAACTTCAGCGGATCGGCACTGGAAAGTTGATCGAGCACCTTCGTTGAATGAGGATCATGTTCCGCGAATGCTTCCACTGCTTGCGATAGATCCGCAATTAGTTTTTCCAATACACCAAGTTCTTTTGCTCCAGCTTCTTTCTCCATTACGTGTGCCCGCTTTGCTTATCGGCAGCCGGAACGATTCTTTCTAAGCTGCTCAGAGATGACGCACTGCGGGTCACACGTAACTTGGAACGCGTTGACTAGCGGTGCTCTTCCTCCCGCTCGCGGCCCGTCCGCGCGGCCTGGCGCTCACGCTCGCTACGTTCGTGCAATTCGTGTCGCTCGGCGGGCCGGGGAGCCGGGTAGCGCCGCACGTCCGCATAAGGATGCACGTAGGTCCTGCGATTCACCCAAGTCCGGTCCCAGCGCGCGTTGTTGATGAACACATTATGAGCGCTCCAAACGAACCGGTTCACACCCCAGCCCCAGGGGCGGAAAGCCACGCCAAGGGTCACGCCAAAGCGGAAGCTGATAGCGCCGCCGACAAAGAAACCCGGCCGCGGCGGAGCAAACACGATCAACGGGTTGTAGTAAGGCACCACCAGGAAGGCGGGACTCGCCGGAAGAATCTCGATATAAGGACCCGCATTGACGATCACCTGCGGATTGGTTCGAAGATATCCATATTGGTAAGCGCTATGCCGCATGCGCTGCACGGCGTCCATGACGTCCGGCTGTTGAGCCAAGAAGGCATTGCCGACCTCCTGGGTCCACGCCATGTCGGACGCCATCATCTCCAGTACCGACGGAAACGGAAGCAGCGCTTGCACGCTTGGATCCCACGGGAGCTGATCCTGTGAAATCGCAGCTGCCAGCGCGTCGCCGGTCAAGTAGTGATGTTGGTCGGCCCATTGCGCGGCGTCGGGGATCTGGTCTGGAAATGTTGCTGCCGCGAAAACTTGCGCCAATAGCGGATCGGGATACAGCGCCACCCGCTGCACTAACCGATCCAGTTCCTGTGGTGGATACGATGGCGGGGGTGGTGGCGGCGCCTGTGCGTACGCAACGCCTGTCGCGAGCGCGATCCATGCGCCAGTCAGAAAACCAGTAAGTCGCTTCCAGGTTCGTCTTTGCATCGTCATGTTTTTCTCCTCCTTCGAGCCCTCATCCCCAGGGACGGACGCTAGTAAGTGCGAGTTACAATCCAGGCGGCGCCGCAACATTAAAAGTCATTGAGAGATAATGTTCTCACCGTGCCTGATACTTACTCCGCACAAAAGATTACCGTCGATTCGATCGAAACCATTCGCCTGGCCGATGTCCAGCACGGGATTGAAGTCTCCATCTGCCCGTCCATCGGAAACATCGCTTATGACATGCGTGTGCATGGCCACCCGATTCTCATGTCGCCGCCCGCATCGCTTCCCGAGTGGCGGCAAAAGCCCTCGCAGGCCGGCATCCCGTTGCTTGCGCCGTGGGCCAATCGTCTGGATGGCGATGCGTATTGGGCCAACGGCAAGCACTATGCGCTGAACCCCAACGTAATCGCACTGCGCCGCGATGACAACGGCCTGCCGATTCATGGCCTGCTGTTGTTCGCATCCGCGTGGCAGGTGGAGCGCCTGGGCAGCGACGGCCAGGCAGCCGAGGCCGTGAGCCGCCTGGAGTTTTGGAAGCATCCGCAATGGATGGCCCAGTTCCCCTTCGCACACACCATCACAATGACGCACCGGCTTTCCGGAGGTGTTCTCGAAGTCCGCACCGCGATCGAGAATCACTCGGCCGAGCCCATGCCGCTCGTCATTGGCTTTCATCCCTGGTATCAGATCCCGGAAACGCCGCGCGATCAGTGGACGGTGCGTTTGCCGGTCCGCGAGCACTACGTGCTTTCGCCGAAATTCGTTCCGACGGGCGAAACACATACGGTAGCCCTACCCGACGTGATTCCGCTCGCTGGGCGCCAGCTCGACGACGTGTTCGGCGGCGTGGATTCCAGCAGCGAATTTTCGCTCGAAGCGCACGGCCGTAGTGTTTCGGTTCGTTTCGGCCCGAAGTTTCCGATCGCGATCGTCTACGCGCCGCAAACACGCAACGTGGTGTGCTTCGAACCCATGACGGGTGTCACCAACGGTTTCAATCTGGCGCACGAAGGGATTTTCAAGAACCTGCAGAGCGTACCGCCCGGCCAAACTTGGACCGAAAGTTTTTGGATCCGGGCTTCCGGGTTTTAATGTGTGAGATCGTACACGAAATAATTGGCCGCGATGCGATACGCCAGTGACGCCCACTTTTCCAAATAGCGCGGATCGTCGGCCCATTCCCAGGCGTCGCCCAAATCCATGTTGTGGCAGATGGCGACCATGATCCGGCCCTTGTCGTCGCGAATGCAGCGCCAGTGCGGCACCTTGCCTGTCTCACCGGCTTCGTATGTAATGCCGGTATCGAAGAACTGCGCGCCGGGCACCTGGAAGCGATCTTGCAGATCGAACAGCGTGTGAAAAATAGGATCGTTGTCCGGAATATCTTCGATTTGCCGGTCCGGAAACACCTTGCTCATGCTGGCGATAAAGGTGTCCCACTCTTTCACTGGGCGATAAGGCACGTTGCCGTGGAAGTCGTCACACATGAAAAAACCACCCCGCAGCAGGTAATCGCGCAACTGTTTCGCTTCCCGGTCGCCTAGCAGCCAGTGCCCCACTTCCACTCCATAGAGCACCGGCCAGTTGTAGACGTCGTCGGTGCCGTCGAGAGTCACCACCTGTTCGATGGAGCGGGTATCGATCCGCGTTAGACGCCGGATACCAGCCAGCAAGTGGCGATCCGAGCGCGGATAATCCATGGTCCAGTAGCCGGGAAACGGGCTGCCGTCGCGATTGGTAACAAGCGGGTGATCGGGATAGCCGTAGATGTCGGGATAGCGCAGACGAGCGCGCACCCACTCGGTCTTTTGATCCCAGTCCGGAGGCTTCGGAAAGTTCTCGTACTCGATCGCGGGATATTCTTTGAACGGCTTTTGGGCGTGAAGCACGCCCCACGCGGAGAGGATCGCCACGAAAGCAATGGCGGGTGTGACGCGAAAACGCATGTGCGGCACTGGGGTAATCGAAGAGCTACGATTTCAGAATAGCATGCCCTCGCTCAAATCAACCTCGGGTGTACAATTGCCGGAGACGGAGAATCCATGACGAAATTCCCTATTGCCGCGCTGCTTCTGATTTCGGCAGGCTCACTGATCGCCGCGCCGACCGGCGGATCCCCTTGCGACAGCCTTTCCAAATTGAATTTGCCGAACGTGACTATCAACTCGGCCCAGAGTGTCGCCGCAGGGGCCTTTACGCCGCCACCCGCACCGGGTCCGTTCCAATTGAGCCCGGCGCTCTTCAAGGGGCTGCCGGAATTCTGCCGCGTCATGGCGACTCTGACGCCTTCCAGCGACTCCGATATCAAGATCGAGCTCTGGCTACCGGCCTCGGGCTGGAACAACGATTTCCAGGCCATCGGCAACGGCGGCTGGAACGGGACGATCGGCTATGGTCCGCTCGCCGAGGGCGTGAAGCGTGGATTTGCCACTGCGGCTACCGATACGGGCCACGCCGGCGGCAGCGCGAGCTTCGCCATGGGGCATCCGGAAAAGCTGACGGATTTCGCCTACCGCGCCGTGCATGAGATGACCGTCACATCCAAGGCCATCATCCAGAACTTCTACGGTACGGCCCCGCGCTACTCCTATTGGAACGGCTGCTCCACGGGCGGCCGCCAGGGTCTGAAAGAAGCACAGAAATTCCCCGCGGATTTCGACGGAATTGTCGCCGGGGCGCCCGCAAATTATCAGACGCATTTGCATGTGTGGTCCGTCTGGGTGGCGCAGCAGATGAACCAGACGCCCGATAGCTACCTTCCGCCCGCTAAACTCGCGGTTCTGCACAAAGCCGTGCTGGCCGCCTGCGACGCCGAAGACGGTGTGAAGGACGGATTACTGAACGATCCCACGAAGTGCCACTTCGATCCGAAGTCGATCGAGTGCAAAGGCGCGGATTCTCCCACCTGCCTGACGTCCGCTCAAGTGGCGGCGGTGCAGGCGATTTATGCGGGTCCCAAGAATGCGGCCGGCAAACAAGTCTTCCCGAGCTTCCAGCCGGGAAGCGAACTGGGCTGGAACCTGCTAGCCGGAAAAGAAGCCGCCTCCGTGGCGAGCGATAGCTTCACCTACGTCGTCTACAAAAATCCGCAGTGGGACTGGAAAACGATGAACCTGGACGGCGACGTCGCGCAAATCGAAAAAACCTACGGTTCCTTGATCGACGCCACCGATCCCAACCTCAAACCGTTCTTCGCCCACAAAGGCAAGCTTTTGATGTATCACGGCTGGAGCGATCAGGCCATCGCGCCGCTCAACAGCGTGAATTATTATTCGAGTGTGGTGAAGAATCTCGGCGGCGAGGCCAAGGCTTCCGACGACATCCGGCTCTTCATGGTTCCCGCCATGGCGCATTGCGGCGGCGGCGAAGGCCCCAACGACTTCGATAAGATGACCGCCATCCAGCAATGGGTGGAACAGGGCAAGGCGCCCGAAACGATGATTGCCTCACACGCCGACAGATCCGGAACGGTGGATCGCACGCGCCCGTTGTGCCGGTATCCGCGGGTCGCTCGCTACAAAGGAACAGGCAGCACCGACGACGCGGCGAATTTCACGTGCGAGTTGCCGTAAGGCCGGATAGTGGGTCAGTATGGCCGGACGGCGCGGCATTCCACAGGTTGCCGACTTCTCGCTCATCTGAATTTCGTGCAAGATAAAACCACTCGGCCGCGCGTCGGGAACAGAGCTTGGCGTCAATCTATTCCCGTGTGATGATTCGCGATTAGAGAAATCCGGCGTGCAACAGGTTGCCATCAACGGCTCTCGACGCTACATTGGCATTGAAGTTCACGGAGGTCGAAGATGTCGAGTCCGCGATTGGCCGGTCTATTCGTATGCCTGACTATGACCAGCCACGCTCAGTGGCTGCACTACCCGACGCCTGGAACGCCCCGGACCCACGATGGCACGCCAAACCTGGCCGCTAAACCGCCGAGAGCGTCCAATGGCAAACCGGACCTGTCGGGTGTATGGCAGGCGGCGTATGCGCCGGCAGGCGAAAATGAGCGGCTGTTTGGCGCGTTCAAGAACATCGTGCCGGGAGACGACCCGCGAATGTTCTCGAAATATTTCCTGAACATCCTCGCAGATTTCAAACCCGAGGAATCGCCGATGCGGTCCGCAGCCGGTGCTTTGTTTCGCAAACACTCGAACCTGGAGAGTCCCTCCACGCGGTGCGTTCCGCAGGGCATTCCGCGCGGCGACCTTGATAACTACCTTCCGTTTAAGATTATTCAAACACGCGGAGTGATAGCAGTGCTCTATGAAGAGAGCAACACGTACCGTCAGATATATACAGATGGCCGCAAGCTACCAGATGATATGCAACCGACATGGATGGGCTATTCGGTCGGCCACTGGGAAGGCGATACGCTCGTCGTGGATTCGGCGGGATTCAACGACCAGGGCTGGCTAGATACCTCGGGACATCCGCAAAGCGAGGAACTGCGGATTCGCGAACGGTTCCAGAGGCGCGATTTCGGCCATATGGATCTGGAGTTGACTATCGACGATCCCAAAATGTACACCAAGCCGTTTGCTATAAAGGCGACTGAAGTGCTGCTACCGGATAACGACGTTCTGGAGTATGTTTGCACCGAAAACGAAAGGGACCGTGCGCACCTCGGAAAGCAATAGGCGAACTGATTTGTGCCTCGATAAAAGAGTGAATCGCACGGAGAATGGCCCTATTTGGAAGGTGGCCCGTTCGGTGTTAAGTCGTCGTATCACGGCATATCCGTCGAACCGCCTTGGCCTGCATTTCAAACTGACCCACTACCTAACACCGCGCCGCCGGCGCTTCATTTTTGCAAGAAATTAGCGCGGCCAAAAAAGTTCTCCCGAACCGAATCCGAATCGCGATGGGAATCGTAGTCTCCTGCGAAGGTCAGCTCAAGACCTAAACGAAACCGATCCAGGAGAAATCCGAATGAATTTCACAAGTCTATTACTGCGCTCGACGTGTGCTTTAACGCTCGCGGCGCTGGCATTTCCACCCCAACCTCTATTCGCGTCCAGCCATCGCGAGGCGCCCATCACGGCTCTGGACCACAAAGCCGACATCACCGATTGGTTCGCGTTCGTGAGCCCGGAACACCCCGATCGCGTCATCCTGATCCTGAATGTCGATCCGTTTCTCGAACCGAGCAACGGGCCGAATTACTTCCCCTTCGATCCCAACGTACTGTACGAGATGAAGATCGATAACAATCACGACGGCCTGCCCGACGTCACTTTCCAATTCCAGTTCACATCGCAGATTCAAATGCCCGGATTGTTTACCGGATTCGCGGGAGGCGTGGCCGGCATTCCCCCGATCACCGCGCTCAGCGGCCCCGGTTCCGAGGGATTGAACGAGGTGCAGACCTACAGCGTCACCATGCTGACGGCGACTAACGACGAGCAGCTCAACAATGGCCAGACGCTGTACGCCGTCCCGACCGACGTCGGCCCGCGCACCATGCCGAATTACCCCGCGTTGCGGCAGCAAGGCATCTACACGCTGTCGAACGGGATCCGGGTATTCGCTGGCACGGTTTCCGACCCCTTCTTTATCGATCTCGGTGCGAATTTCGATTCGTTGAATTATCGCCAAGCCACCGGAGGCGGCGTGCTGCCGGCCTCGATCGATGCCGACGATCAGCATAACTATGCGCCCAATGCGCTCGCTGGATTCAACGTCAACACCATCGCGCTGGAAGTCCCCATCACGCTGCTCACTTCCGATGGGAACGCGCATCAGGCCACCGATGCCGCGGCTGTGATCGGCACCTGGGGCACCACCTCGCGGCGCCGGCTCAGCGTCCTTGGAGAATCTACCGAACCCGGAGGCTGGGCTCAGGTGCAGCGCTTGGGCAATCCACTGATTAACGAAGTGATCATCGGCACGGGTTCGAAGGATCGCTTCAGTATGGATGCGCCGGTGAACGACGCACAGTTCGCGAACTTCTTCTTGAATCCGTTGCTCGCGACGGTACTTGGCACGATCGGCGTTCCGGTGCCGCCGGCTCCGCGGACAGATCTGCTTCCGCTGGTCCAATACATGGCGCCGATCTGCCCCGGTTGCCCGACGGGCGGTGGAGGTCCGATCGCCGATTTATTGCGGCTCAACACCGGCATTCCGCCGACGGCTCCCCAAGCTCAGAAACGCCTCGGATTCATCGCCGGCGATGCGGCTGGATTTCCCAACGGACGGCGGCCCGCGGATGATGTCGTCGACATCTCGCTGCGTGCGGTGGGCGGAATTTTGGCAAACGCGCAGAAGTATGGGACGCCGCTCGGCGATGGCGTGAACGTTTCCAGTTCGCCGTTGCAGAATACGTTCCCGTTCCTCGGCGCGGCGTATAACGGCCGCAACAGCGCTCACAACGCAGGCCCAGGTCAGCCCGGTTGTCTAACGCCCGACGGAACCTGCCCCACGAACTAGCAAGGAAAAACACATGAAAATCCTAATCACTCTGTTGCTCACTACTGTTGCGTTCGCGGCCACCCCGGCCGAGACCGCGATAGAAAAGGCACAAGCCGAGATCGCCAAGCATCCGGATCACGCCCAGTCTTACGACGCGCTCGCCATGGCGTATGCGCGCCGCGCCCGCGAAACGTCCGACGTCCAGTTTTACGCCAAGGCCGAAGGGACGCTGCAACGTTCCTTCGCGCTGTCGCCGGATAACTACGAAGGTTTAAAAACGCAGGCCTGGCTGCAGCTGGGCCGGCACGAATTCGCGAAGGCTTTGGAAACCGCGACCAAGCTCAATAAGAAGGTGCCCGACGATGTCATCGTCTACGGCTACCTGGCGGACGCGAACACCGAGCTCGGAAATTACAAAGAGGCCGTTGCCGCTGTGCAGTGGATGCTCGATCTCCGGGCCGGAAACATCCCGGGGCTCACTCGCGCCGGCTATCAGCGCGAACTCCATGGAAACCTCGCCGGGGCGCTGGACTTAATGCAGATGGCTTATGGCTCGACGCCGTCGTCGGAGACGGAAGATCGCGCATGGCTGTTGACGCAGATGGCTCACTTGAGTTTTGTTGCGGGCGATCTTCCCAAGGCGGAAAGCTATGCCAACGGGGCGCTCGCAATGTTTGCAAACTATCATTACGCCCTCGGCATGCTCGCCCAGGTCCGAATCGCACAGAAACGCTATGACGACGCAGTCGGGCTACTGCGCACGCGCTACGCAAACGCGCCGCACGCGGAGAATCTCTTGCCCCTCGCCGAAGCGCTGCAATTGGCGGGGCAGACGGAGGAAGCGGACAAAGCATTCGCCGAATTCGAACGGAAATCACTGGCGGAAACGAATATTGGCGACAATTCCAACCACGAGTTGATCGCTTATTATGTGGACGACGCACATCAGCCGGTGAAGGCTCTCGAAGTCGCCAAGCGGGAAATCTCGCGCCGCAAGGACGTCTCTACGCTCGATTGCTATGCCTGGGCGCTCGCGGCCAACGGCGAGTACCAAGCGGCGAACACCCAAATCCAGAAGGCCCTTCAGGTGGGAGTAAAGGATCCCAGGATCCTCGCTCACGCCAACTTCATCGCGCAGCATATGAACGAGACAGCGAAGGCGCAGTAAATGCGTTTGCTCGCGGCCATCCTCGTCCTGGCTTGGCCGGCGGTCGCCGCCGACGACAAACTGATCGACACGTCCGTGCAATCGGTGACCGTAACCGCGGACGTGTCCGGCGGCGACCCGCTGAATCCCGATCCCGCCGGGCAAGTCTTCGTTCGCGACGAAACGCTCGATGCGAATCCGGGCCGTCCAGGGGTGCCAGTGTCCATCCCCGGACTCCCCGTGGAGACCGCGTCCGGGGGAATCAAAGCGCCCCAATATTTTTCCCCCGGCGTGGCCGGCGATCATGGCGAACCGATCGCGCAGTTCTTTCAGGTGGGCAGCTACCTGGTTCCCAATAATCTAAGTGCGAACGCCCATGGAAACGGCTATGCCGATCCGAACGTGATCATCCCCGCGGTGATCGAAAGCGTGCAAACGGACGGCGGCGCGTTCAACGTCCGCGAGGGAAATCACGCTGTGGATCTCGGGGTCACGTACGGATTTCATTCACGCTTGGATCCATTCGTCACGATCACTGGCGACGCCCACGACATCGATGTCGCGACGGGATGGAGCCCTGGCGGTCCCGCCACGCACGCCTGGATCGCTATCGAGGCGGCCTATGGCGACGGGCTTCTCAAAACGCCCGAACATCGGCAGCAATACAAGTTCAACGGATTCCGCGTATTCGATCTTCACCGCCACCAAATCACTGTGTTTGGCATCGGCTACTACGGGACCTCTCGAGTTCCTGGTCTAGTGCCGATCAATGTTTCCGGTCTGAACGACACCATCGATCCGCGGCAACATGATCAGACTCACACCGGCGAGCTCGCCGCGAGCGACCTCTGGCGCCTGGACGCTTCGAGCGAGATCCATCTTTCCGGCTTCTTTCGTACTTACAATCTCGCGCTGTTTTCGAACTTTGGCGACGGCCTCATCCGCCAAAGCGAATTTCGCACCGCAACCGGCGGCGAGACAACATATGTCAAGAAAATCGGCGAATTACTTTCGATCTTGGCTGGGATGGATTATTCGCGCGAAGCCCCACGCCGGCTCGACCTCGACCACTATGCTTCGAACGATCCAGACATCTATGGACCTTTCCAGAAAATCACGGCGAATAACGTCACACTGAATTTCTTAAGCCCGTACATTTCCCTGAACGGACGCTTCACGTCCTGGCTTCGTCTCAACCTGGGATGGCGGCGCGATGAGATTGGCTTCGACAACACCGACCTCCTCACTCCCGCGCATTCCTTCGATCGTTGGACCGGCGTCAATTCGCCGAAAGCCACGTTGAACATCGTCGCTCCCGAATCCCTGCCGCTGCCTTCCCTCGCGTTCAGCTCGGGCGAAACCTTCTTTACCAACGACCCCCGCATGGGCGTCGGAACCATGTCAGGCAGCCTGGTGAGCCGCGCGCACGCGTATCAAATGATCGCGACGAAGACGGTTCTCGGAACGGACCTGCGCGCCCAGTTTGGCCACGTCACTCAGGAACAGTCGCTCGCAAAAATCGATCCGGACACCGGACTTCAGTTCAATGAAGGCCCCAGCCGGAATCAATACCTCACGGTCTCCGCGCGCAGGCGATTCCACCTGGGCATGCTGCAAGCTTCTTTCTCGAAAGCCGACGCGCGCGATCTGTCCACCGGCCTACCCGTCCCCGAAGCCCCACGCCTGATTTTCGACGTTGTCGGCACCATCGATCGGCTTCCATTCCATTTGAAAGCCCGAGGGGAATTTGAAGAAGTCGGCCGCAAACCGCTCGGTGACGGATTCGTTGCGGTGCCGGTGCAGGAACTGCGCGGCGCCCTGATTCGGCCGTTCTGGAACGGACGCCTGGATGCTGGAATCAACGTCCTCATCGCAAAAGGCTACTCGGGTCAGACAACTGAGGTGCTCGCCTTGCCCGGCGAGAACGCAAGCGAACAAATCGTCGGAGTGCGGATACCGTCCTACGCCGGCGTATCTCTGACGTTCCATCTCTAGTGATAGAGTATGTTGTCATGGCGAAATCCAAGAGGACTTCGGTGGACCGTCGTGGATTCTTGAAAGGCGCAGCGGCGGGAGCTGCGACCCTAGTTGCCAAACCACAGCTCGCGGAAGCGCAGCAAGCAGGCACGCAAAGTGTCGAGCAAACGGCCCAGGCTCGCGGCGCGAACGGCTCGGCCCCGGCGCCCACGCAAGTCGCCCTCGCGCGCGAAACTGGCGGACGCCCAGCGGAATCGACACGCGTGATCGAGCATCCCGGCTCGGATTACATGGTGGATGTTCTCAAGACCCTCGACATCGAATATCTAGCAGCCAATCCCGGATCCACCTACGAATCGCTGCACGAGTCGCTCATCAACTATGGTGACAACAAAATGCCCGAGTTTCTGACGGCCTGCCACGAAGAGTCGGCCGTCGCGATGGCGCACGGTTACGCCAAAATCGAGGGCAAGCCGATGATGGCGCTGATCCACGGCGACATCGGGCTGCAGCATGCATCGATGGCCATCTACAACGCCTACGTCGATCGCGTGCCCATCTATATGGTGGTAGGCAATCACTCCGACGGCGCACGGCGCGCACCAGGCGTGCAGTCGTTGCATAGCGCTCAGGACCTGGGCGCGCTGGTTCGCGATTACACGAAGTGGGATGACGAACCGCTCTCGCTCGGCCATTTCGCAGAGTCGGCCGTACGTGCGTACAAGATCGCGATGACACCGCCCAGCGGTCCAGTGTTGATCGTGTGCAATGCCGAAATCCAGGGCGACCCGATCCAGGGCGCGACGCCGCGCATCCCGAAACTCACGCTCACCACACCGCCCGCGGGCGACAGCGCCGCCGTGCGGGAAGCCGCGAAGCTCTTGATCAACGCCGAGCGCCCGCAAATTATCGCGCAGCGCATGGCGCGCACGCCCGAAGGCATGACGCTGCTGGTGGAATTGGCCGAACTGCTGCAGGCTCCCGTCAACAGCCAGGAGCGCATGAACTTCCCCACGCGGCATCCGCTCGCCGGCACCGGCTGGGTTGGTTATCAACCCGACGTCACTTTGAACCTGGAAGTCGGTGACATTCTGCCGCAGGCTCGCATCGATCGAACGCGCGGCGCGAAGACCATCCAGATCACCGCCGTCTCCGTCTCGCACAAGAGCAACATTCAGGATTTTGGCCACTACGCCGACATCGATCTCGACATCGGCGCGGATGCGCAAGCCACGCTGCCGGCGCTGATCGAAGAGATCAAGAAGGAGCTCACGCCCGATCGCAAGCGTGCGTTCGAAGAGCGCGGCGCGAAGCTGGCCGAAGCGCACAAGAAAGCCTGGGACGATCAGATTCTCCAGGCGCAGTATGGTTGGGACTCCAGCCCCATTAGTCTGGCGCGGCTGACAGGCGAATTATGGCCGCTCATCAAGAACGACGACTGGTCGCTCGTTTCTCCACAGGGCTTCGTCGGTAACTGGCCCACGCGCCTATGGAAGTTCGACAAACATTATCAATACATCGGTGGACAAGGCGCGGGCGGAATGGGCTATGGCGCACCGGCTGCCGTGGGCGCGGCGCTCGCGAATCGTAAGCATGGCCGATTGTCGGTCAACATCCAGACCGACGGCGACATGAACTACGCGCCCGGAGTGCTGTGGACCGCGGCCCATCATCGCATCCCGCTGCTCACCATCATGCACAACAACCGCGGCTATCACCAGGAAGTGATGTTCGTGGAGGAGCAGGCCACATTGCATAATCGCGGCGCGGATCGCGCGCACATCGGGACCAAGCTATGGGATCCGAATATCGATTACGCGAAAATGGCGCAGGCCTACGGCATGCATGGCGAAGGCCCCATCACCGATCCGAACGATCTGGTCCCGGCCCTCAAGCGAGGCATTGAGATTGTGAAAAAGGGCGAGCCGGCCATGATCGACGTGGTCACTCAACCGAGGTAAGACTCATGCGCATTGCGATCATTCTGCTTTTCGCGGCGGTCTTTGCGATCGCCCAATCGCCCACCGGCGACGCCAAACACGGCAAGGAGCTGTTCCTGAGCTACTCCTGTTACTCGTGCCATAGCTTCGACGGACACGGCGGCGCGGGCGCGCGTCTGGTGCCCATGCCGCTGAATCAGGCCGCCTTCATCGCCTTCGTTCGCAATGCCGGACGCATGCCGTCGTACTCGTCCAAGGTTCTTCCGGACGCGCAACTCGCCGACATCTACGCCTACATCAAGACGCTGCCCGCATCGCGAGATGCGAAGAGCATCCCGCTGATCCAGCAATTGCTCAAGGAGGACTAAAAGGATTTCGCGCTGAAAGGCAAAGGGGCGCAAGCCCAGTACGATCCCGAATCGATTCGGACTCTCTTTGACGACATGGCGTCAACGTACGGCTATGTAAGCTTGGTCTCCTCCTTTGGCTTTACAGCGCGGTGGCGTCACCAAGCTGTGGCTGGCTTGCCGCTGGCCTCTACAGATTGCGTCGTCGATTTAATGTCAGGCATGGGAGAACTGTGGCGTTCTCTTTCGAAAACGTTGCCGCCATCGGCTCGAGTCGTCGGGGTCGATATCTCTCCGGAGATGGCTCGCCGGACGCAGCGAGCATGGCACTTTCCAATAGAGGTTCGCGTCGAGGACGTACTCGCTTGGAATCCGCAATCGGCGTTTGCAGACGTCGTCGTCTCCTCATTCGGCCTGAAGACGTTCAACCGCGAACAGCAAAGGCGTCTGGCCCACACAGTCGCGCGAATATTGAAACCCGGAGGTACGTATTCGTTCGTCGAGATCTCGGTACCTTCGTTCCTTCCTCTTCGCGCTGTGTATATGTTCTATCTAAAATATGTGATTCCGCTCGTCGGACGAGCACTGCTAGGCAATCCGGAATGTTATCGAATGTTGGGCGTGTACACCCAGGCCTTGAGGATGCGACCCATTTCGCGAACTGTTTGAGGGAGGCCGGGCTCCAGGTCGTCCTCGTGTCGTATTTCTTCGGTTGCGCAACGGGAGTTAGGGGCTTCAAGCCTCCCGCGGTTTAATGCAACCGAAAGGCACCTGCTATCGGTGTTCATCTGTGTTTATCTGTGGCCCACCTTGCATTCCAACATGATAAAGTATGGATTGTTTCAACCCCCAGGGAGGATTCACCATGGCGAGATCCAAGAAGATTTCAGTTGACCGTCGCGGCTTCTTGAAGGGCGCTGCCGCGGGAGCCGCCGGCGCCGCTGCCGCGTTGGTCGTGAAACCTGAGGCCGCGAAAGCCCAGGAAGCCGCCGAGGTTCATCGCCCCGCCACTCCGCTGCCCGGCGCCAAGCAGACTGCATCGGAAACCACTCCGCCTCCCCACGTCGATGTCTGGACCACGGACCGCCCGGGTTCCGACTTCATGGTCGACGTAATCAAGACCCTGGGCTTCGAGTACGTCGCCGCCAACCCCGGCTCCGCCTTCCGCGGCATCCACGAATCGCTCATCAATTACGGCGGCAACAAGGCACCCGAGCTGCTCACCTGCATGCACGAAGAATCGTCCATCGCCATGGCCCACGGCTACTACAAGATTGAAGGCAAGCCGATGATGGTAATGGCGCACGGCACGGTCGGCCTGCAGCACGCATCGATGGCCATTTACAACGCCTACGCCGATCGCGTGCCGGTCTATCTTTTGCTCGGCAACATCGCCGATGGCGCATGGCGTCGTAGCGACGTCGAATGGGCGCACAGCGTACAAGACGCCGCAGCCATGGTTCGCGATTACACCAAGTGGGACGATTCGCCAGTCTCGCTGGGAGGCTTCGCCGAATCCGCAGTCCGCGCGTATAAGATCGCGATGACGCCGCCCATGGAACCGATCGTGATCGTGGCCGACGCCGTGATGCAGGAAGAGCCAATCCCCGAAGCTGATCGCGGACGTCTGCAAATTCCTAAGTTGACGCTGGCTTCGCCGCCCGCGGGCGATTACGGCGCCGTCAAGGAAGCCGCGAAAATGCTGGTGAACGCGGAGAGCCCAACCATCCTCGCCGGTCGCGTGGCGCGCACTCCGGAAGGCATCCAGCTTTTGGTGGAGCTCGCCGAAACGCTGCAAGCTCCCATCGTCGACAAGCACTTCCGCATGAACTTTCCCACCGCGCATCCGCTATATGGCGCGGGTTCCGTTGGCTCGGCCGACGTGCTGCTGGGTCTCGAAGTGCCCGACATGTGGCAGAACACCCACTCGCAGACGCCAGTCAACAAGTTCGGCATGGAGTCCAAGCGCATCACCAAGCCGGGCGCGAAAGTGATCACCATTTTCGCGGGCGATCTCTACGGCAAGAGCAACTATCAGGATTTCGGCCGCTACGATGAAGTGGATCTCGCCATCGCCGCCGACGCGCAGGCAACATTGCCGATTCTAATTGACGAATGCCGCAAGCTGATCACGCCGGAACGCAAGTCCGTGATTCAAGCTCGTGCTCCGCAGCTCGCCGAAATCAGCCGCAAGAATCGCGAGCGCGATATCGAGCAAGCCGCGTGGGCCTGGGATGCCAGCCCCGTTTCCACCGCGCGCATGGCCGCCGAAATCTGGAACCAGATCAAGGGCGAAGACTGGTCGCTGGTGTCCGATCTCACCTTCGTCTCCAATTGGCCGGGCCGGTTGTGGGACTTCGACAAGCCCTATCATTTCATCGGCGGACACGGCGCTTATGGCGTCGGCTACGGTGCTCCGGCAGCGGTCGGCGCGGCTCTCGCCAACAAAA
>DATHMO010000014.1:0-9707 GCA_035486995.1 Bryobacteraceae bacterium | reverse complement strand
GATTCGCCCGGAGGCGGACCTTGTGTTATTTGCAGGAAGAACAGATAGCGGATGGTCTCGTCTTCGATCCGATCCATCATGTCCTGGAACATCTCGAAGGATTCCTTCTTGTATTCGATCAGCGGATCTTTCTGGCCGTAGCCGCGCAGACCGATGCCTTCCTTCAAGTGGTCCATCGACAGCAGGTGGTCCTTCCACTGGCTATCGATGACGTTCAGCATGATCATGCGCTCAGCTTCGCGCATGTTTTCCGGGCCGATCAGCTCTTCCTTTTCTTTAAAGCGCCGTTCGAGCAGATCGTTGATGTGATCCTCGATCTCCTGTTTGAGGAGCCCATTCATTTCGTCCAGATCGATTTTGACGCCGAACTGGCTGAGCACGTCGGACTGCAGCCCCGTCAAATCGTAGGTGCTGATGTGGGCTTTTTCAGGGCAGCGGACGTCGCTGAACGAAGCCACGATGCCCGTGATGATCTCTTTGATCCGCTCGGTCTGGTCCGTGCCTTCGAGCAATGCGCGCCGCATTCCGTACACGGCCTGGCGCTGCTTGTTCATCACGTCGTCGTATTCCAGCAGGTGTTTGCGGGAGGCGAAATGCTGGGCTTCCACGGCTTCCTGCGCCGCGGCAATGCGCTTGGTGATTAGGCCGGACTCGATGGGTACATCTTCTTCCATGCCGAGCCGCAGCATCAGGTTTTGCATACGCTCGCCACCGAAGATGCGCATCAAATCATCTTGCAGCGAAAGGTAAAAGCGCGAGCTGCCGGGGTCGCCTTGACGGCCGGCGCGTCCGCGTAGCTGATTGTCGATGCGGCGCGATTCGTGGCGCTCGGTGCCAAGCACGTGCAAACCGCCTAGCGCGACCACTTCATCGTGTTCCGTCGCGGTTTCGGCCTTGAAACGCGCCAGAACCGAGTCCCATTCCGTACGCTCGGGCGATCCGGCGGCGCTGGTTTGATATAGATCCGGGTCCTTGTTTTCCTTCTTGAGATATTCCTTGGTCAGGAATTCCGGATTGCCGCCCAGCAGGATGTCCGTGCCGCGGCCGGCCATGTTTGTGGATACCGTGACGGCGTTCTTGCGGCCTGCCTGCGCAATGATGAACGCTTCGCGCTCGTGATTCTTGGCGTTTAAGACTTCGTGCTTGACGCCCATTTTCTTCAAAGCAGCTGCTAGCCGTTCGGATTTTTCGACCGAGATGGTGCCCACGAGAACAGGCTGCCCTTTTTCGTGCAGCGTCTGAATCTCTTTGGCTGCGTTGCGGAATTTCTCTTCCTCGGTCCGGTAGACCATGTCCTGAAATTCCTTGCGGACCATGATGCGATTGGTGGGAATCACCATCACATCGAGCTTGTAGGTCTTCTCGAACTCGGCCGCTTCGGTTTCGGCGGTACCGGTCATGCCGGCCAGCTTTTTGTACAAACGGAAGTAATTCTGGAATGTGATCGTAGCGAGCGTTTGGTTCTCGCGCTCGATCTTGACGTTTTCCTTGGCTTCGATGGCCTGGTGCAGACCGTCGCTCCAACGGCGCCCGGGCATCACGCGGCCGGTGAATTCGTCGACGATGATCACCTGGCCTTCCTGCACCAGATAGTCCTTGTCGCGATGGAACAACACCAGTGCCTTCAGCGCCTGCTGGACGTGATGCAGCGTAGACCAATTCTCGGGCTGATAGAGATTGCCGCACCCGAGAAGCTTTTCGACTTTCGCGATGCCCTCTTCGGTGAGCGCCGCGCTGCGATGTTTTTCGTCGACCGTGTAGTCGCCCGTTGTAAAGCTTTCGCCTGGCTCCTTGCCTTTGATCTCTTCGCCGCGAGTCAGCTTGGGAATGATGCGGTTGATCTTGTAATACTTGTCCGTCGATTCTTCGCTGGGGCCGGAAATAATGAGCGGCGTGCGGGCCTCGTCCACCAGGATGGAGTCGACTTCGTCCACGATCGCGAAGTGGTGGCCGCGCTGGGTGCAATCCGCGATGCGGAACTTCATGTTGTCGCGCAGATAGTCGAACCCAAATTCGTTGTTGGTGCCGTAGGTGATGTCGGAGTTGTAGCTGGCCTGGCGCTCCTGGTCGTCGAGATCGTGCACAATGATGCCGTACGAGAGCCCGAGGAACCTGTAAATGCGGCCCATCCATTCGGCGTCGCGCTTGGCCAGGTAATCGTTGACCGTGACGACGTGGACGCCCTTGCCTTCGAGCGCGTTCAGGTAGCAGGGAAGCGTGGCAACCAGCGTTTTTCCTTCGCCCGTTCGCATTTCGGCGATTCTGCCGCGGTGCAGGACCGAGCCGCCGATGAGCTGGACGTCGAAATGCCGCATGTTGAGGACGCGGCGTCCGGCTTCTCGACAGACGGCGAAGGATTCGATCAGCAGGTCATCCAGAGGCTCGCCGTTTGCGATTCGTTGCTTGAATTCGACGGTTTTTTGGGCCAGTTCGGTGTCGGAGAGCTGCTGGAGTCCGGGTTCGAGATCGTTGATGGCGGCGACGAGTGGACGAAGCCGCTTGACTTCGCGTTCGTTCCTGGTCCCGAAGATTTTCGCAAGAGTGGCGTCGAGCATGGGCGGGGGCCTGAATCTATTTTAGCGGATCTTGCTTCGGAGCACGTTTCCAGACGCCCCAAAACCGCACATTCATTCCGCCGCACATATTATTGTCGGAGGCCAGCACGTATTTTCCCCACAGCGCCAAGTCGATCTGGCAGAGATCGTCTTCGAGATGCAGATGGCTTCCTGCGGGGCTCGCTTCGGCCGCGAACGCGCCGTCGTGGACGTTGTCACCAAAGCCGTGCCAATAGGCCTCGCCACCGAGACTCAGCTTGCCCGGGATTTTTGCGTTTTGAATCCGGATGCGATTTTCTCCCTGCACCCATGTGCCGGTCCATGCCGTGAGCGGAGGGTTGGGATCGAAGGTCAGCAATCGGATATCCGCGGATCGAAGCCAGACCTGAGCTGCGCCTTTCCGCGACGTGAGATAGCCGCACGTCCAATCGCCTTCGGCGCGGCTCACGACTACGGGATTGCCAGTTTTGACCGTCTCCGCCAACTTCGAATTCGTGTCGAATCCGTCAAAGATGCACGGCGTCTTAGGAGGCTGCTGGCCGGCGGCGATTGCCAGAGTCGCCAGAAACCCGAGAGCAACTCTCACGCTAGGGCCGCGTGCGGCAGCGCTCCGAACCGGCGCTCACGGGAGTGGAATTCCTGGACGGCGGCGGCGAGGTCGGAAGCCTTGAAATCCGGCCACATCACGGGCGAGAAGAGCAGTTCGGCGTAGGCGCATTCCCACAGCAGAAAATCGCTCAAACGTTGTTCGCCGCCGGTGCGGATCAGTAGGTCGACGTCGGGGCCGCCGAGCGCCACGGAAAGTTTTTCGCGCGTGGGCATCCCTTTCAAAGCGCTGGCAGCATCCAGGATCGCGTCGCGCGAAGAATAATCGACAGCCAGCCGCAGGTTCAGCCTTCGACCCTGCGCGGTTGCGCTCTCGCATTCCTCAATCGCGGGGAGCAGCAGGCGGGGCAGACGATCGCGCCGACCGATCACGGAAACTCGCACGCCCTTGTCCACGCACTTGGCCTGCTCGCGCCGCAGATAAATGTGGAACATCTTCATCAATGCCGAGACTTCGGGCTGCGGACGCCGCCAATTATCCGACGAAAACGCATAAACGGTGAGCACTCCGATGCCGAGATCGGGCGCGGCTTCCACCGTGCGGCGTAGAGCTTCGGCGCCGGCACGATGTCCGGCTACACGCGGCAGTCCGCGGGCGGAGGCCCAACGGCCGTTGCCATCCATGATGATCGCGGCGTGCAGCGAGTTTGGAATTCTTTGTTTCATGTTTTTCAGCGTTCCCGAATAGCCTGGATCAGCGCTTCCATGTGATTCAAATATTTTTCGAGCGCGCGCCGCCCTGTTTCCGTAAGCCGGTATTGCGTTTTAGGCATGCGGCCTTCAAAGGATTTGCTGCACACGATGTATTCGGCCTCTTCGAGTTTGCGCGCATGCACGCTCAGGTTTCCATCGGTGGTCTCGAGGAGCTTCTTCAGTTCGTTGAACGTGAGGGACGGGTTCACGGCCAGGGCGCTGACGATCCGGAGCCGAATGGGCTCGTAGATCAAGCGGTCCAACCCCGCGAGCGCTTGCCCACCGGGCACTTTACCAGCAATGCCGCGCGCCGCCGCCGGCTTGTCTGCGGGCCGTTCCTTTCGAGCAGTATTTTGTCTAGCCACCGTACCTCCTCGCAATAATCGCGCCGAAAATCAGATGCAGCCCGCCGAAACCCGCGGCCAGCAATGCCGTTCCCCAGGCCAATGGACAGAACAGCGCCACCGCGCCCATGAACATAAAGCAGAGGCCCATCACCGGCACCACGCGTACCGAAAATGCGCCGCCCGTGACCACGCCGGTGCCGTAAAGCAGCAGCCAGGTTCCGGGGATAGCGGCGGGAATTCCAGCGCGATATAACACCGCGGTCAGCAGCCCCCCGACAATCAATGGCGGTGCGAAGCTGAGGACGAATCGACGGGCCGGCGCCGAAAGTACGGGGCCGTGTGCGGCTTTAGCCTTCCGCCGGATCGCGAGACCCGCGAGAGCCATCGCGATCGCCGCTTCGAGCAGCCACGTGGTGAGCCAGCGTTCGAGCGTGGGTTGCCTGGCCGCTATACTCGCGGCGATCAGCGCGCTCGCCCCCATCGCAACGCCGCCCCATCCCGGGACCGCCGTGAACGACCCGGCGCGCTCCATGGTTTCGCGAATGAACCGCAAATTGTCCATCGCGTGCGTCTGTAAGGAAACCGGTTCAGCGCGCGGCGCGCGAATGCTCCGGACTGTAGCCATGCGACCGATTATACGCGATTCACTTTGCGGTGTAAAGTGGAAACAAATTTAACTGGTCATCCTGAATGGCCTCGCCCGTCCACTCGGGGGCGTGACGATTCGTTATTTTGTACCGGGCACGGATTTTCTCCACGCGTTCGGCGATCATTTCCGGATAGTGGCCCTTTAAGTACGCGGACGTTTCGAAACGCTCGCGGTAGCGGCGCACCAGATGCGGAAAGCGCTGCTCTAAGAACGGCAGGAAAACCTTGGCTGCGCACGGCTTCAGAAAAAGAGGCGCGGCGCTGAAGGATGTTGCACCGCTGCGGACAGCAGCTTCGCAGACGCGATCCAGACTGGCTTCGCTGTCATTGATGAGCGGCATCACCGGATGCGCGAGCACGCTGACGGCAATGCCGGCTTGGCTCAGCGTTCGTACGGCGCCCAGGCGCAGCTCGGGGCGAGGCGCGCGAGGCTCCAGCAAACGGGCCAGGCGTTCGTCGAGGGTCGTGATGGTAAGGTGCACCCGAATGCGGTTTTTGCGGGAGATTCGCGCCATGAGCGCCGCGTCGCGCGCCACTAGATCGGACTTGGTCGTAACACCGAGATCCAGCCCGCGCTCGTCCGCGAAGGCCTCCAGCATCTGACGAGTCACGTTGAAGCGGCGCTCGGCTGGTTGATAAGGATCGGTGGCGGTGCCCATCCAAACCCGGTCGCCGGACTTCAGCTTTCGGAGTTCAGCCCGAAACGCGACGGACCGAAATTGTTTGGCGTAGATTTTGCGTTCGAACAGCTCGGGGTCGCGCAGTTCCATAAATTCGTGCGCATAGCGGGCGTAGCAGTACTTGCAGCCAAACTCGCAGCCGCGATAAGGATTCAGGGTATAGATGGAGCTCATCCGGCCCGAGCCGCGCCCAATGAAGCGCCGGGTTTCAAGCTCCAGGTATTCCACCTTACGCTTGGCCTCCAGCACGTCACCGGACGCGGCCAGGCGCGCGATGCCGACCAGTTTCGGGGGAGAATCGTCGTCGAACAACATGGAGCGCGCCTTTGTGCAATCATTTTCGCCCTTTGTTCGCCCAATGTCAATCCAGGTCTCGCCCTACAAGACAACCCGCGCGTCCCCATCGCGCCGCGTGATCCGCTCCCGGTCCAGATATTCGAGCAACGGAATGGCGTACTTGCGCGACACCCCGGTCCAGTCCTTGAACTCGGGCACCGCGAAACGCTGGCCCTTCTTGTGAGCCAGCAGCGCCCGGAGCGACTGCATGGCGGATGCGTGAAACACCAGTTCGTCGCTAACGCGCACCAGCCGTTGATCGCGCAGCATCAATTGCAGCAATGTGCGGGCGCGATGGGGATCGACGCCCGATTTCGCCAGCACTTCCGGCACTGCCGGCGTCGCGAGACCGCCCGCGCGGAAAGCATTTTCGATTTTCGCGGTGGCGTCCTCTTCGTCCTGTTTGAGCGCGACCTTATGTGACGAAAGGCGTACCACCTCACCCTCCGCCGTCAATGTCTTGGAGCGGGCGAGCAACGCGTCCATGAGCCATGCGGGGGCGCCTGGGAAATACTTGCTGCGCAATTCTTCTTTCGAGACTCCAGCCAGCAGCGGATTCTGCCGATGAAACTGCTTCACATGGTCATGCAGGGCGTCCAACTGTTTCGTGACCCAGCCCGGATCGAGCAGCCAAAACTGCGGCGATTCCAGCACGGTGAGAGCCGCGGCGCCCGCAGCCTTGCGAAGATCGGCTTCGAGCAAACCAGTGCGCGACACCAGATCCTCCATTCGGATTCCGTAGCGCGATTCGCGCGCCAGCAACGCGATGCGATCGGGCAACGGGGCAGTCTCAAGAATCTTCAGGCGTTCGAGTGGCGCGCGGCGCGGCGCGGCAATGTCCAATACCACTCCACCGCCGATGGTGACCACCGGCGAGAACATGCGCACGATGAATCGATCGCCTGGGAGCAACAGCAGCGGTTCGCTGAGTACCAATCGAACATATTCGCGCGAGCCGGGCGCGATAGGTTCCGTGCCATTGAGGCGGCGGACTTCGGCTTCTACTTCGGCCGCGCCCGCGTGAAAATGCACCGGCGCACGATGCTTCAGCGGTTTGGCGGACGCGAGCAGTTGAAAAACGCAATCGACGCGCGAAGTCGCCTGGAAGCGGCCGGCCTCCGCCAGGACCATGCCGCGCGCGAGGTCGGATGCGTCCACACCCGCGATGTTGAGTGCCGTGCGCTGTCCGGCAATGGCGGCGTCTACCGCAGCACCGTGCACTTGAACGCCGCGTACGCGAACGCGCTTGCGTGCCGGATGCAGCTCCACTTCTTGGTCAAGCCGAACCGTTCCAGAGACGAGCGTACCGGTGACCACGCTGCCAAAACCGCGCATCGCGAAGGCGCGATCGATGGGCAGCCGGAAATACTGCGATGCGTCTTTCTCCGGCACCGCCGCGGCAAGTTTCGCGAGCTCGGCGCGCAGTTCGTCCAGTCCCGCGCCCGTCGTCGCGCTGACGGCCACCATCGGCGCATCTTCCAAGAACGAGCCGCGCACGAATTCCCCAGCTTCCAAGCGCGCGAGCTCGAGCAAATCACCGGCCGCCAGATCGGCCTTGGTGAGCACCACCATTCCCTTTTGTATGCCTAACAACATACAGATATCAAAATGTTCCCGAGTCTGTGGCTTTATGGACTCGTCTGCCGCTATAACAAAGAGAACAAGATCTATGCCGCTAACACCCGCCAGCATGTTTTTGATGAACTTTTCGTGGCCTGGAACGTCTACTAAACCGAGGCGCACGTTTTCGGAGAGCTTGAGGTGCGCGAAGCCCAGGTCAATAGATATGCCACGCCGCTTTTCTTCCTTTAAACGGTCGGTATCAATGCCTGTTAAGGCGCGAACCAGCGCGGTTTTGCCGTGGTCGATGTGGCCGGCAGTGCCGATGATGATGTTTTTCATTTCGACCGCTTTTATGCTAACGCCTTTGCGGGCTCAAGAGGCCACGCAGGAGCCCGTGCAGGAATCGGAGGCGACACCGACGTTCAAAACCGGCGTGTCGGACGTGCGCGTGGACGTTCAGGTGACGGACGGTGACAAGCTGATCAAGGATCTCACCAAGGAGGACTTCGCGATCTCGGACGAAGGGCAACCGCAGTCCATTGTTTCTTTCGCGCATGGCGACGAGCCGGTGAATCTCATCCTGCTGCTCGACGTCAGTGGAAGCATGCAGAAGCATATCGACGAGATTTCGGTGGAGGCGCGCGAGGCGCTGGAACACTTGCGCCCGGCCGATCGCGTCGCGATCATGGTATTCGCCAAGAACACGGCGGTGGCTCAGGAGTTCAGTGATAATCTGGCCGAGACCGCCCGCAACATTGGCGGCGCGGTGAAGAATTGGGACGTGGGAACCACCACGCAGATTAACTCCTCGGTGGTGAGCGCCGCGCATTACATGGAAAAGAACGCCGGTCCCGGCCGTCGCGCGATTCTGATCCTCACCGACAATCTCAGCGTGAGTTATCAGCTGACTGACCGGCAGGTGGTGCGCGAGCTGGACAAGGCGGACACGGTGTTCAACGCGATCGTCACCGGCCGCGCGATTCGGCCCGAGCTGCATCCCGGCAAGCCCGCAAATCCCGATCTCACTCCGGCCAACGTGTACGAGCTAGCCGAACAAACCGGCGGCGAATGGGTGAAGGCGGAGAACGCCGGCGCTTCGTTCACCGACATGATCGAGCGCATTCGTAGCCGCTACATGCTGGCATATCACGAGCCGCCGTCGCAGCCGGGCAATTTCCGGCACATCACGGTGACGCTGGGGGATTCCGCGCGTGAGCGGTACCCGGCGGCGAAGCTGCATTCGCGCAGCGGGTATTACGCGGAATAACGCGGCGTTCGCAGCCGTTGAGCAACTTCGCGGCCGCACTGCGCGTAATGCCGCTCGTTCCAGGTATAGATAATTTCCGCCTTCGCTTTGATCGCGCAATGAGCCAGGATCGCGTCGTAGATGCCGCCTCCCACGATTCTTCTGGCGGCAGATTCTCCTAACGCAACGGCGTACTCCGCGCCGGTAAGGGCCACTAATGACAGCCGCTCGCGAATATCTCCGACGAACAGCATCGCTTGCTCAGCGCTGATGCGATGCCGGCCCGGCATTCGGGTGAGAGTCGAGTACACCTCAGCGAGGCTGTGAGCGCCACAGCATCCCGTGCTTTTGTCGAACCTGACGAACAGATTGATACTGGCGCGATGGTGGATATGATCGCCGTAGAAAACAGGCACCAACACCGAGGTGTCGATAAACGCTTTCATTTGCCTTTTCCGAGGTTATTGGAGTCGCGCTCCTCACGAATTTGTTGGAGCATCTCGTCCGTTGACGACGCCGCCAGCGATTGCCCGGCGCGAAATACCCAGACACCGTGCTCTTTCTTGAGCGGGGCGGTTCCGCGTACCGGACGAAGCGTAATCTGCTCGCCGGCGCTTTCTAGCTCGAGAGAGTCGCCGGGCACAAGATTGAGTTTCTCGCGCAACGGTTTAGGGATGACAATGCGTCCTCCCCGATCGATAGTTAGGTGGCTAGGCATAATGGCAGATGTTTGTGGTTGGAACCATCGTCTAATGCCATTATACTTTGACTCACCGTAACCAATTGGCGATTATTTGTTGGGCGCGGCGGGCATTGGACTAACGTTGTTGGAGGGAGCTCGAAGGACCAAGCACCCCGAGACCATGTCGTGCAGCGCCTGCTTCCTACGCGTGAGGAGAGCCAAACAGTAGCCGAGCCAAAGCGTTGGAATCAGTCTGGCGAAAAACCTTCCTGAGGCGCGGCAAAATGAGATGCGGCGTCCGTTGAGATCGGTGACTTGAACAAACAGCAGTCTCTTGCCAAACGTCGCCTG
>DATHMO010000013.1:0-11683 GCA_035486995.1 Bryobacteraceae bacterium | reverse complement strand
ACCTTCCGACGTCGGGTCCGCCGACAGCACAGTGAGATCGGCCGGCAGGCCCGGCGCGATCCGGCCAGCGTCTTTAACTCCGAGTCGCTTGGCGGGCGCGGTGGTTAACATCGTCAACACGTCCCTGAACGATAGGCCCGCGAGCGCCAGCTGTCGATATTCTTCCGTGAGATCGTAATCGGTTACAAATCCCGTGTCCGTTCCAAAAATGAGCGGTCCGCCGAGCTGATGGAACTTGAGGACGATCTCGCGAATGCGCGGCAAGCGGTTGCTTTCAGAGAAAAGCTTCAGCGTCGGAATCATCGACATATGATGCGCCACCAACGCGGCGAGCAGCGCGTCATCAATGCCTTCCACTTCCGAGGGCGCGTGCGCGAGAACATCCACGCCGCTATCCATCGCAACGCGGACTCCTTCGAGATTGGATGGGTGCGCGAACGCGACCTGGTGATGCGAATGCGCGACCGCAACGGCGGCGCGTGCGACGTCCAGAGGCAACGGTTTGATGTGGGTGGGAGTTAAATAAGAGCCGGTGAAGAGCTTGAGAACGTCGGCGCCCGCCGCAATGTTTCGTTCGACGATGGCGGTGGCTTCGGCCGGCGTCGCAGGCTGTGGGAGCGTGGCGCGGGTTTCCGCAGGCAGATCGCTGAGGTAATAAGGAACACCGTTGGGCGGATACAGTCCCGAGCCCGCTGTATAGATGCGCGGGCCGAGCACTTCCCCGGATTCAATGCGCCGGCGCAGCGCCGAAGTACTGCGAATGTCGGACGCAAGGTCGACGACAGTCGTGAAGCCGGAATGCGTGAGCATCGCCTGGAGTTCTTGCGTGAGCATTTCGGCCGAAGCAGTGGCTGCAGCGGCCCACTTGGGTTCGGTGAAATGAACGTGTGAGTTCCAGAATCCGGCAAAAATGAAACATCCGGAACACCGGAGCCTGGGCATGCTTGCGGGAGCGAAGTCCTTGCCCTCAACGGCTGTGATTATGCCGTTGCTGATCACAACGGTAGCGTTGGACAGCGGCGCGGCATCGGGCGATGCAAAGACCTTGGCGCCCGTGATGACGAGATCGGCTGCAAAACTAGAAAGGCACGCCACGAAAAAGACCGCCAGCTGCCGAATCATTTCTTGTAAACCACGCCGCCTTTCATCACGAAGCTGACCTTCTGCAAAACGCTGATGTCAGCGAGCGGGTTGCCTGGAACCGCGACGATGTCGGCCAGATAGCCTTGTTTTAACGCGCCGATTTGTCCCTGCCAGCCCAGCAGTTTTGCGCCATTGAGCGTACCTGCTTGGATCGCGGCCAGCGGCGTCATGCCGTACTTCACCATAAAGCCGAACTCGCGAGCTTGCGTACCATGCGGAAACGGGCCGACGTCGGAACCCATCGCAATCGGTACGCCGGCGGTCAGTTGCTTTGCGAATTCGCGAGCGTGAACCTCTTGCAAAGCGCGGTCGTGCGCGGCGGCTCCCGGCGTGGCCGCGTGCTCGATGAAGTAATCGATGATCGTGAACGTCGGCACTGCAAAAATCTGCTTGTCGTGCATCAGCCGCATCGTCTCGTCCGAAAGTTGAAACGCGTGATCGATGGACACAACGCCTGCCCGCGCGGCATACAGCGTGCCAGGTTCGCCAGTGGCATGAACTGCGACCCGCTTGCCTACTCGCGCAGCTTCGCGAACCGCGGCGGTCACTTCGACCTCTGTGTATTGATACGGTGTGGTGAGCTTCCCCTCGCTGACAGAGTCCCGGCCGGTCTCGTAGATCTTGATGAAATCGGCGCCCAGTTTGAATTGCTCGCGGATCACACTCACCAGTTCGCTGGCATTGTTCGCGTACGTCGCGTTGCCGAGAACACGTTGCTCGGGATTGTAGCCAATCGCGTCTTCGTGCCCGCCCAGAATGCTCACGGCGTTGCCGCTGATGCGCAGACGCGGGCCGGGGATGAGGCCCTGATCGATGGCGTCGCGCACGGCGGTATCGGCAGCGCCCGCGCCTTCGGTGCCCATGTCGCGTTCAGCAGTGAAGCCAGCCAGCAGATCATCACGCGCAGCCAGCGCCGCGAGAATGGTTCGCTGCGGGACCGATTCTTGCACGGTCTGCAAATCCTGCGCGCCGGGATGCAGGAACAGGTGCACGTGCGCGTCAATCAAGCCGGGGAGCAAAGTCGTGTCGCCGAGATCGATGATCGTCGCGCCGGGCGGATGATTTACCGTAACGCCAGTGGCGCTGATGCGGTCGCCTTCCACCAGCACTTCCGCGGGCGAAATAATCGAGCCGGTCTCGACGTCGAGCAGCCGCGCCGCATGCAGCACCGTGACGCGCGTCTGGGCCGAGAGAATTCCGGCGACGAAGAATACAAGAACGCGAATCACGAAACCGGCGCTCCCGCCCGCGATGCTTCCAACACCTGCTCCACTTCCGATTGATACTGCTTCAGCAAATGCTCGTTCGCGGCTTCGAAGCGCATCACCAGCACGGGCTGCGTGTTCGACGCGCGCAGCAGTCCCCAACCTTCGGGGAAGATCACTCGCACGCCGTCGATGTCGATCGTTTTGTATCTGCTCTTGAAATGCGTAGCCACGCGTTGGACCAGGTCGAATTTGATGTCGTCGGGGCAATCCACGCGGATCTCGGGCGTCGAAACCATTTTCGGAACGCCCGCAAGCTGCGCCGAAAGCGGCTTGCCGGATTTCGCTACGATCTCGATCAAACGGCAGGCCGAATAGATCGCGTCGTCATAGCCGCGATAGCGGTCCGCGAAGAACATGTGGCCCGACATCTCCCCCGCCAGCTCCGCATGTTCCTCCTTCATCTTGGCTTTGATGAGCGAGTGGCCCGTTTTATACATGATGCCGTTGCCGCCCAGTTTTGCGATTTGGTCGTACATCACTTGCGAGCATTTCACCTCGGCGATGAACGTGGCCCCCGGCTTGCGCTGGAGAATTTCGCGCGCGTAGATGAGCAGCAGCAGGTCGCCATAGATCACATTGCCCTGCTCATCGACCGCACCGATGCGATCGGAATCTCCATCGAAGGCCAGGCCCAGATCAGCGCCGGTTTCGCGGACTTTCGCGATCAAGTGCGCGAGATTCGCCGGTACGGTTGGGTCCGGGTGATGGTTCGGAAAATGGCCGTCCATTTCAAAGAACAGCTCACTGGCATCGACGTTCAGCTTCTCAAAAATGCGATGGACCACTGGGCCGGCCGTGCCGTTGCCCGCATCAGCCACCACTTTGATGCGCCGATCCAGTTTGAACTGCGCAGCGACTTCGTTCACATAGGGCGTCACTGCGTCAGTGGTGGTGAGCTTGCCGGCGCCGGTCTCAAAATCCGCGCGCTGGATAATATGAAGCACATCCTGAATCGCTTCCCCGTGCAGAGTGCCCGTGCCGCACACGCTTTTGAATCCGTTGTACTCGCTTGGATTGTGGCTCCCCGTGATCATGATCGCGCCGTGGGCGTTCAGGTTTTGCGCCGAATGATAAAGCACCGGCGTAGGAACGGTGCCGATGTCGGTGACGTTGCAACCGGTGGCGAGCAGGCCTTCCACCAGTGCATCGCGCAGGCGAGTGGAACTGAGCCGGCAATCGCGCCCGACGTTGATGTTCACCCCTCCGCTCGCGCGCCGCAGATACGTACCGAGGCCTCGTCCAAGCTGCTCGACGTCAGGGTTCAGGAGTTCGACGTCCGCGACGCCCCGAATGTCGTACTCGCGAAAGATGGCTGGCTTAAGCATATTCTCTGATTTTAGCGGCTGTGGGCCAGAGGCTGGTGATCTACATGTCACGCCCTGAGGGTTGCGTTACGGGCTCGCAGCCGATAACCTTGAAAGTCGCTATGCATACTTTTCGAGATGGTTTGCACCTGCTTGGTTGCGCGTTTCTGATGGCGGGCAGTGTCGGGCTGGCCATGGCCGGCGATTCCGGGAACAGGGAACCGGCCCGCTTATCCGGCGAGACTTGCGCGAGCCTGAAGGGACTTTCGATTCCCGCCTCTGCCATTGGCCTTCCGAGCGGTGGCGCCCTCGTCGAGACGGCGGTGTTTGTCGCCGCGTCGGACGCCGGCAACAGCAACGGCGATTTTTGTAAGGTGACCGGGATCGTCAAACCTCACCACGTGGGCTCTCCCAATCTCGAATTCGAGGTTAACCTTCCGGCCACGTGGAACCACCGCGCGCTGCAGATGGGTGGCGGCGGATACGACGGTTCGCTGGTGACCGGCCTCACCCAATATTCAAATCAAGCGCCAGGGAGCGATACGCCGCTCAAGCAAGGCTACGTCACGCTCGGCAGCGACGGCGGTCATAAGGGCAAGGCCGGATTCGACGGCAGCTTCGGGATGGACGATGAAGCGCTGCTGAATTTCGGAAAGCAGTCGGTGAAGAAAACTCACGACGCCGCGATCGCGGTTATCGGGAAGGCGTACGGGCAGCGGCCGGCGCGGTTCTACTTCATCGGCGGCTCACAGGGCGGGCATGAAGCGCTGGATGCGGCGGCCCGCTATCCGCAGGATTACGACGGCGTGGTGGCGCATTACCCCGCGTATAACGTCACGCTGCTGCACCTTGGATCGCTGAATGTCGGCAAGGCCCTCTACGCCGATGGCGGCGCCGCATGGATCAATCCGCAGAAGACCAAGCTGATCGGCGATGCCGTCTACGCCAAGTGCGACGCTCTGGATGGCGCAAAGGATGGAATCATCAGCAACGTCGCCGGTTGCAATGCCGCATTCGACATTTCGACGCTGCGCTGCCCGAACGGAGCGGACTCGGGCGACACGTGTCTCTCGGACGCGCAGATCGGGGCGGTTCGCGCCATCAATTCCAGCTATAAACCGGGCGTCACGATCGCCGGGATGGATGCCTTCCCGAAATGGGCGCTGCTTGAAGGCGCGCTCTTCCAGGGACCTTCCAACTTCGGGCAAGTGAAGGAGCCGTCGAACCCGCTGTCGGGCAAGGAAGCCCTGCTCTATTCCGCCGGCGATCAGACAGTGAAGTTCATCATCACGCGCGATCCCAAGTACGACCCAATGAAGTTCGATCCGAAGCAGTGGAAGGACCGGATCGCGGTGTCTGCTTCGAGCATGGATGTTACCGACGTGAGCCTGGACAAATTCCGAGCCAAGGGCGGGAAAATCATCATGACTCACGGCACGGCGGACGACTTCATCACGCCGCATAATTCGATCGAATATTATCAGCGGCAAGTCGCGCGTTTTGGTCAGGAGCGCTTGAATAGCTTCCTGCGGTTTTACGAGATTCCCGGCTTCGGCCACGGCTTTGGGCGCTTCAACGCTAAGTTCGACAGTCTCGTTGCACTCGAGAATTGGGTGGAGAAAGGGCAGGCGCCCAGCGGCCTTACCGCCGTGGACGGAAACAAGGATGCCAATCGCACGCGGCCTCTGTGTGAATGGCCGGCGTGGCCCAAGTTCACGGGCGCGGCGGGAACCGAGAACTCCGCGACGAGCTTCACTTGCGTTCGCGAATAATTAGATGGCAAAATTGGCCGCGGTTTTTCTCTTTGCTTTTTTCGGCCTCGAAGCTCAAACAAATCCGATCGCGATCGTCGATGTCACGGTGGTGCCAATGGACCGCGAACGCGTCATCGAGCATCAGACCGTCGTTGTGCAGGATGGCAGGATCGCCGCGATAGGCGGGTCGCAATCGGTTCGTCTTCCGGCAAACGCATCGCAGGTCGACGGCCGAGGCAAATTCCTCATGCCGGGGCTCACCGACATGCACGTGCACTTCGTGCGTGAAGCGCTGCCTGAAAAACCGCAGAGCGTCCGCCAATCCGGAATTCCCGCCTCCGCCTCGAAAGATCACGAGCTTGAGAATCGCGCCTACGCGCTAATGTTCGCGGCCAACGGAGTTACAACGGTCCGCAACATGTGGGGCAGCAAGACTATTGACGCGCTGTCGCAAGAGATCAACTCCGGCCGTCTTATCGGACCTCACATCTATTCGACGGGGCCGATCACCGACGGAAATCCTCCGGTTTGGGAGAGTAGCCGGATCGTTGAGACGCCGGCGCAGGCCGAGGAAGCAGTGCGATCGGACAAGCAAGCGGGCTATATCGCCATCAAGGTTTACAACCGGCTTTCTAAGGATGCGTACAACGCGATTGTCGCAGCAGCCCGGCGGCAGGGCTTGCCCGTGGTCGGCCATGCGCCAGCCAGCGTAGGACTGGAAGGAGCGATAGCAGCCAAGCAGGATTCCATCGAACATTTAGATGGTTTCTTGTCACTAATGGCGCCGGGATCCACGGCCGAGGCCCTGCAGAAGGCCGACCTGAAAAAGCTACCGGCCATCGTTGAAGCCATCAAGGCGGCAGATGTTTGGATATGTCCAACGGTGGTCGTGTACGATGCCAAGCGAACCGATTCGGCCGGACTCGAAGAAGCCAGCTTCGTTCCGCCCGACGTGTTCGTGCGCTACGCGAAAATGTACCCCAACCATGGCACGGACCCAAGAGCCACTCCTCAAGCCCATGCTTTGTTTGTCGCCATAGTCGCCGCCCTGCACAGCGGCGGAGCGCATCTGTTGCTGGGCACGGACACCATGAAAGCCGGCACCCTCCCCGGTTTTTCTTTGCACGAGGAACTGGAGAATTTCGTTGCGGCCGGTATGACACCGTACCAAGCGATCCGCGCGGGCACCGCCGACGCCGCGAAATTCCTGCACCAGGAAAACGAATTCGGACTCGTGAGGAAAGATCTGCGCGCAGATCTTATCCTTCTTAATGCAAACCCTTTCGCCGACGTGAAGAATACGTCGAAGCTTGCAGGAGTCCTGGCCGGCGGACGGTGGTACACGGCGGCCGAACTCAATCAACAGCTTGCCGCGCTGCGTTCAACTTATCCGCATTAGTTTCGTACGTATGCTTGGCGGTATTTGCCAGATTCTAAAGACTTGCCCGCGTAAAGACGATAGCAGCGAATGGGCAAGTCACGGCCTGGTATCGTCTCGATATCGGTTCTTGGAACGCTGTTCCTAGCGGCGCCGTGCCTCGCCCAACGCTATACATTTGAGCAATTTGGCCAGGCTGAGGGCCTGAGCAACGTGAATGTGAACGTCCTGCTCCAGACCCGCGCCGGGTTCCTTTGGGCTGGAACCGAGAATGGTCTTTTCCGCTATGACGGGCTTCGCTTTCAGAGCGTCAGCCTCGGCTCGGAAGTTCTAGCCGGAAGCGTTCTGGCCTTGCATGAGGATGCCGCCGGGCGGCTGTGGGTGGGCCGCCAGAACGATGTGGGATACCTCGAAGGCGCCGTGTTCCATACGGTTCGGTTTCAAAACGCAAATCTGCGCTTATTTCCCGGGAACACCATCTCGTCTTCCGCCGATGGCGCCATTTTTATCGCCAGCGATGGCGATCTGCTGCAAGGAACCCAGGCTCAGTCCGGCGAGTGGAGTTTTCATAAAATCCCGGTCGCCGCGCTCAAGGTGAATAGCGTCTTGGCCGGGCCGGGCGCGTCATTGTTTGCCGGATGCGGCGAAGGCATTTGCCGGCTCCAGGGTTCCCAAGTACAGCGCTGGGAAGTGAAAGAAGGTTTGAAGAAAGATACCTGGCAGAGTCTCTTTCTTAGCTCCAAGGGAGACCTTTGGGCGTGGGGCAATCGACACATCGCCGTTCTCTCACAAGGGGCGTCCAGTTTCCAGGATCGTGACGTTCCCGAAATGCACAATCCGGATTCTACGAACGAGATCACCGAGGATGCGCAGGGGCGAATCATCACTTCGAGCGGTGCGCAGTTGATGCGCTGGGAAAATGGGGCCTGGAGAATTTTCAACGAGCGGCAGGGTCTGCCTCACTATGGCGTCGGGCCGGTATACGTCAATGCCGCGGGCGAGGTTTGGTTCGCAATTGCCGGCCATGGCCTGAGCCGATGGCTGGGTTACGATCTCTGGGAAACTTGGACCACCGCCGAGGGCTTACAGAGCGATACGGTTTGGGGAATCCTTCGCGACCGGACTGGACGGCTCTGGGTGGGCAACGAAGACGGACTTGCTTTTCTGGACCCAGGTGAAAAGAGATTCACGCCGTGGCCTCTGCCTGCATCGCTGAGGAAGCAGCGCATGTCGGGCTTGGCTCTGTCTTACGATGGAGCCGTTTGGGCTGGAGGAGGGAACACCGTGATTCGCATCGATCCGGTCACTCGCTCGGCCACCAGCGTGGAATGCGACGAACCGGTTCGGATGGTGCAAGCCGATTCGCGCGGACGGTTATGGATGGGGACGAAATCCAGTTTGTACGTCATCGATGTAAATCAGAAGCTGCGGCCCGGCGCTCGGCTCCAGGCGTCACGGAGTCTCGATCAAGGGACCTCGCACGTAGCGGAAACTCCGGACCAACAGCTGTTCGCCTATACCCGCGGCGGGCTCTTTCGCTTGGATGGCTCGGTCTGGCGCAAGATTGAATCCGGACCAGGCTTGGAGTTAGGCGGCAACGATTCCCCGCTGGTCTCCGACGCGCCGAATTCGCTGTGGGTGAACCAGGACCCAGGCGTGGTTCACATCGAGATTCAAAATGACCGCGTCGTTCGCGTGGACCGGTATGCCGAGAAAACGCTGGGGTCGGAACGGGCGTACTTCATGCAGCGCGATAGTCACGGCCGTATTTGGCTGGGGCTGGATGCAGGCGTCACGTTTCTGGACGGCAAACAGTGGCACGTACTGACACAGCAGGACGGCCTGGCGTGGAACGACACCGACGATCAAGGTTTCTTCGAAGATCGGGATGGCAGTATTTGGATTGGAACCAGTGGAGGACTTTCGCATCTGCTGGCTCCCGGTTTCTACACCAAGGCTGCGTCTCCGAAGGTGATCGCTACATCAGCAATGTTTGGGGATCAAAGTCTGGATGATCCGACTGCGAGTTCTTCGTTCTCCTGGAGAAACGCGCCCCTGGTCATCGACCTGGCCACGCCCTTTCGCGACGGCGGCACACTGAAGCTCCGCTACCGGCTGGCGGGAATGGAGGACCGCTGGGTTGCCACGACGGGCCGTGAAATCCGATACGCACAGCTTCAACCGGGATCATACAGCTTCGAAGCCGTGGCGTCCGACCCGGCGCTCGGCCAGGATTCCGATGTGTATCGAATACCGTTTGTTGTGCGTCCGCCGTGGTGGCGCTCCGGATTTGCCCTGGTGGCGCAAAGTTGCCTGCTGATGCTCGCGATGGCGGGCGTTTGGAGATGGCGAGTGCGCGCGCTTATGTCGCGGCAGCGTGAACTGGAAGTCATGGTTGCCGAACGTACCGCGGACCTGGACCAAAAGAAGGAAGAAGCGGAAGGGGCCAGCAAAGCCAAGAGCCAGTTCCTGGCCAGCATGAGTCATGAAATCCGCACTCCGATGAACGCGATCATCGGGATGACCAGCCTGCTGCTGGATAAGGACCTCGACGTCGAGAGCGCGGACTTCGTGGAAACGATTCGCAGTTCCTCCGACTCGCTTCTGACCATCATTAACGACATCCTGGATTTCTCGAAAATCGAGGCGGGCAAGCTGGATCTGGAAAACCAACCGCTGGACTTGGTGCGGTGTGCCGAAGACGCGGTGGACCTGCTGAGCACGCCGGCGTCGGAGAAGGGATTGGAACTTGCCGTGGACATTGATCCCTCTGTTCCGCGATGGATCATGGGCGACGTAACGCGGCTTCGGCAGATTTTGGTCAATTTGGTGAGCAATGCCGTGAAATTCACGTCGGACGGCGAGGTGGTGCTGACCGTAGAATCCATTTCCGACGAGAACGAAGGTCCAAAGATTCATTTCGTGGTCCGCGACACCGGGTGCGGCATTCCGACAGATCGGTTAGACCGGCTGTTCCGTTCGTTTAGCCAGGTGGACGCGTCGACGACGAGGAAATATGGCGGAACTGGTTTGGGATTGGCGATTAGTAAGCGGTTGACGGAACTGATGGGCGGAAGCATTTGGGTGCAAAGCAAGATCGGATCGGGGTCCCAATTTCAGTTCACGATTCCACTTGTATTGGCGCCGCCGCAGGAAACGGCGTCGGTGATTCCGGCGAACTGTTCCGGCAAAAGAATTCTGGTGGTGGACGATAATGCAACCAATCGCCGGGTCCTGGCAACGCAGTTACGGAAGTGGGAGTTGGAACCGGTTTCCGCAGCGACGGCGGATGAGGCTATGGACCTGTTCCGGCAGGAACATTTTGACGTGGCGCTGTTTGATTATCAAATGCCGGGAATCAGCGGAGTGGAGTTAGCCCGGCGGGCGAAGAAGCTTGGCCTCGCTTCGGGAGTGCGAATGATTCTTTCCAGCTCGTCCAGCACTTCACAGCGCGAAATGTTGGGCGACATGGACGACAATCCGTTCGATGCCTTCTTAACGAAGCCCACAAAGTCGGATCAACTGAAGGAAGTTCTGGCTCGATTGTTGGGCGCGCCGCCGGCCACGCCCGCCCGGCGCACCAGGTATGCGATCGACACCACGCTCGCGGCACAGCGGCCTTTGCGCATCCTGCTGGCCGAGGACAATGTCGTGAATCAGAAGGTAGCTGTTCGATTGTTGGAACGCATGGGGTATCGGCCCGATGTAGCTTCCAACGGGATTGAGGCGCTGGAAGCGGTGCATCGGCAACGCTACGACGTGGTTTTGATGGACGTCCAAATGCCCGAGATGGACGGGCTGGAGGCTTCGCGCAGAATCATCTCCGAGCTGGATGCTCCGGAACGGCCGCGGCTGGTGGCACTCACCGCCAACGTGCTGAAGCGCGATCAACAGATGTGCCGGGAAGCGGGCATGGACGATTACCTGCCGAAGCCATTGGATCTGGTTCATCTGCGGGACGCGCTGCTGCGATGCGTTTCGGCGGAAGGCGCGGAAGAGGCGCAATAGGTGGAAGTTCGGGCGGCGTAAAAGGCCGGATTGTGGCGCATCAGGTGTTGGGCATGGCGCTCGACTTGTTCCTTTGAAAAAACGAAGCCAGCTTGCTTTGAGAAAGCGCCGGCGGGGTCCCAAGGAAGTCCTTTGTGCTGCTGGCGGATGAAGAGTTCGGCCGCTTCGGTGAGCTGGCGGCGCTCCAAGTGGCGGCGCTCGTCTTGGATGGTTCGGAGCTGGTCGAGGGCCTTTTGGAATTGACGAGAGAGGCGCGAACCGAGCAGGCCAAGGGTGGCGAGCATCGGGATTAGAGTTTGCGGGTCGAGGTTTTTGGAGAACAGCTCGGCTTCGAGTAGCGGGATACGGTTGAGCCGCCAGGCGGTGTTGGCGATTTCGTGGACCAGTTGAGTCTCGGTGGGGGTGGCGGGGGCGTACTCGTCGAGAAATTGCTGGATGTGACGCTGGTAAGCTTCGGGGTCCTCGGTGGGCAAGACCGCGGTGCGCGCAGTGAGGCCATGGCGCAGCGCGTTGCGCGACGAACGTAGCTTGCCGGGTTCGGTGCGCGGACCGGTGGAGTGGAGGGAATTGGCGCGGTTGACGGCGGCGCGGCGGTCTAACCAGCGCTGGACGGGATCGGTTGTTGTTGGGGTTACTTGAGCTTGGGCTGCGGTTGCCATTTGTTGACCTCGATCACCGGGATAACACGGGCGGGGATGGAAGTGACGGGATGGGTTGGCGTAGTTTGTTGGAGGAGAGGGAGAAAGAGCGGGCGGAGGGTTGTGATTGTGGGGGCGAGGCCGCTGGTACTCTACGAATCACGAAAATCCGCTCTGGTGAGCAGCCCTT
>DATHMO010000012.1:0-22703 GCA_035486995.1 Bryobacteraceae bacterium | reverse complement strand
GGGTCCTCGAAGGCGACGGTTCCCAACGATCAGACAACGAGAGTGTACGCCGAGTCGTGAGGCAGCGCCTGCGTCAACGTTATGGCCGCTGACCTCGGGCCTAGCATGACCATCGCGGATGACGAACCCGCCGCGAAGATTGTAGACTGGACTTGTAACTCTCGACCGTGGAGGACTCGAATGCGGAATTGGATCGTAGGCTGCGCCGCTGGCGCGGTTTTGGTGGCCGGATTGACGGCCGGGCTGAACGCACAGGATAAAGGCAAGCCGGGCGACCCCGCCAAGGGCAAGGCCGTTTTCGATCAATGCTCGGGCTGCCACGCTGTGGATAGCGACGAAACCATCGTTGGACCATCGCTCAAAGGCGTGTTCAAGCGCAAGATGCTCAAGAACGGCAAGCCGGTGAACGAAGCCAACGTGCGCGCGATGATCAACGAAGGCGGCAACGGAATGCCGCCCTTTGCCGATCAATTGTCGGATCAGGACAAGAGCGACGTTATCGCGTACCTGAAGTCGCTGTAACGTCGACGGCTCCGTGACCATCGCGGCTGGCGCGGCCTGGATAGTGACCCCGTTTATAGTGAGATGATAAACGGCATGAAACGTCCGAACCATACGCGGTGGATTCTTGTATCGCTGGCCTGCCTGGCTATATCTTTGGTTTTGGTCGTCTACCCTCTCTACGTCATCCGTCCGTTTCGCGCGCAAGGAGCGCGGGAGCTGATGGTGGCGCTAACCGTTCTCCGCTTTAGGCCCTGGCTTACCGTGGTCTCAGCGCTCGCGGCGCTGGCGGCTGCCATTGCGTACTGGCCAACGCAGGCTGCTATGCGGAAGCGAATGCTGGTGGCGGCGAGTGCACTGCTGGTGTGCGTCCTGGCCGTGCTGGCGCGTGTGAATGTGTTTGAGACACTGATGTTCCACCCGCTTGAACATCCTGCATTCGCCGCGGCCAAGGACGCAAAACTCGATAGCGACGACAAGCTCATCGTGGTAAGGATCAACGGCAGCGCGCGTGCCTACCCGATCCGCGAGATGGCTTATCACCATGTCGTCAATGACATGGTCGGAGGGACGGCGCTCGTCGCCACGTATTGAACGCTCTGTCACACCGGTCTGGTGTGGATGAGAGACGTGGCTGGCCGCCGACTGACGTTTCATCTGGCCGGCATCAATAATCAGAATTTCCTCATGCGCGACGAAGAAACAGGCAGCTATTGGCAGCAGATCAGTGGAACTGCCATTTCTGGTCCGCTGAAAGGCGCGCAACTCACGCTGGTCCTCTCCGACGAACTTACCTTTAAGACTTGGAAAGCGGAGGAGCCCGCGGGCACGGTACTTAAGGAAGCACCGAAGGACGCTTCCGAATACGAGGCCAAGGACTGGGATGTGCACATGAGGACTCGGCCAACCGTCATCCAATTTCCAGAGCATGGGATGCAGCCGCGCGATTTAGTGTTGGGAATCCGAAACCCCGAAGGCAGCCGAGCTTTTCTCTATGACCGCGTAATCAAGGAAAAGCTGGTGAAGGGCTACGTGGGAGCTCAGCCAGTGATGATTGTCGTGGGCCCGGATGGGCAATCCGTCAGGGCTTTCCGCGAGCGAATCCCCGGCGTGGACGCCGTTCCCGACTTCTATCGTCTCACCGCCAACAAACCGGGCGTCCTGCTGATGGATGCGGCAACCGGCAGCGAATGGAATTTCCAGGGCTGCGCCGTTTCGGGGAAAGAGAGCGGAACGTGCCTGGAGCGCACGCCGATGCTCAAAGACTACTGGTTCGACTGGCGCAACTACAATCCCAAGACCACGATTTGGGGAATCTAAGCCAAGGCCAGGGGCACTGCCTCTTCCCATCGCCCTTGTGCTTTCAAAATTAGCTCGACCACTTCGCGCGCAGTACCACGACCCGCGAGCCGCCGTGTCGTATAGTGGCAGACTGCTTTCAATTCAGGCGCTCCATCGGCCACCGAAACGGCCAGCCCCGCCCGACGCGCCAACGGTATGTCCGGCAGATCGTCGCCCATGTATGCCACTTCTTCCTGTGTGACGCCGGCCTTCTTCATGCATTCTTCAAAAGCCTCCGTTTTCTTAGCCTGTCCCAGGTATACGAAGGTAACGTGCAGCTCTTCGGCGCGTTTTGCTACGGCGGGCGAGTGGCGCCCGGTGATGAAGCCGGTCCGGATACCCATGGTATGCGCAAGCGAAAGGCCCTGTCCGTCCTGAGCGTTGAAGACCTTCATTTCGGTGACGTTCGCGGGGCCTGTACCGTCGGCCTGTGTGGTGGAGATAAGACAAACACCTCCGTCCGTGAGGGTGCCGTCCACGTCCATCAGAAATAGCTTAATTTTGCGTGCACGAGCCAGCACATCGGGTGAAGCCAGAGAGGCCAGAGATAAATCAGACATGAGCCAATGTTACCCCGGCAGCTAAATTCTAATGGCTCAGCGCCCACACGTATGCCGCGACGGCGGCTAATTGGTCTGTCGTGAGTTCCGCACCTCCCATGGCCGGCATCGGGTTTGTGATTAATCCTTGGGGTTCGGCACGCCATGAAGCGAGGACAGGGTCGACGTGTCGTCGGACGACCAACCCGAATGGTACCGTATTATCCGTTATCTACTAGACATCCCGGGAATCGTTGCTTATACTTCTTCGAAAGCCGCGCGGTCGCGTGGCGGTAGCCGATTTAATCGCTCGTTGGGGAAAGGATTTATATGAAGCCATTCAGCAAGATCAGGATTTCGTTCGTTCGCGCCACCTACGTGCTGCTCGGGATCGCTGTGGCCGGCGTGCTAGCTGCCGACCCGGTACCTGCGGGCGCGGGCTCCACACAGGACTATGCGTCGGCTGTCGCGAGGGCGCGGGCGGCGTTCATCAAGAAGATGTCGTCGCACCGGCCGCTCGTACCCAGCACTGCGCCGGCGCTCGCCCCGGCCGGAGGGGCCACCTCGCTGCCGACGGTGAATTGGTCGGGCTTCGCCGACGTCGAGAGCGGCTCGAACAGAGTATCGTCCATCACCGGCGAGTGGGTGATCCCCAACGTGCAGTGCCCCGGGGGCATCTACCAATACCAGGACTCTATCAACGCGCAGTGGATCGGCATCGACGGCGCCACCAACGGGACGGTGGAGCAGCTCGGCAGTGCCACCCAGTGCTTCGAGGGAGTCGAGTTTTACTATGTTTGGTACGAGATGTTCCCGGGCGGCACCGTTGTGGAGGGCACACAGGCCTGCATCAACGACAACGTCGACTGCCCGCAACCCGGCGACCGTATCTCCGCCTCGGTGACCGCTACCCCGGCGGGCAATTACACGCTGTCGCTCATCGACTTCAACCACCCCGCGGAGGGCTTCTCGGTAACGGCGTCCTGCGCCCCAGCCACGTGCCTTGATTCGAGCGCCGAATGGATCATGGAGCGACCGGCCTTCGGGCTGCCTTTCGGCTTCCAGATTGTACCGCTCGCGAACTTCTCCCTGACCGGCTTCGCCAACGGTACGCTGACGTCCGGCGGAAAGACGACGGAAATCGAAGGCTTCAAGGATGGGCCCGTCTACGACGTGCAGATGACCGACGACACCGCCTCCTACTGGCTCGACTGCGTGGGCCAGCAAAACTTTTTTGGGGGCCCCAAGCTGCTCCTGACAAGCAACCCCAACGCCTGCCCCACGGTATCGCCGATCCACGGCAGCTTCACCATCACCTGGGACTCTAGCTATTGAGCCTGGGACCGCGACAAGCCGTCCCCCAGCAAATTAGAATGAAGCCGGGATGACATTAGGGCGCATGCTGATTGTGCTGGGGCTGCTGGTGGCGGCGCTAGGTGTGGTCGTCTCGCTTGCCGGGAAGCTTCCGATCCGGCTGGGGCGGTTGCCCGGCGATATCGTGATCCGGGGTAAACACTCGGTATTCTATTTTCCGCTGGTGACGTGCGTGTTGATCAGCGCGGTTCTATCGCTGATTTTGTGGCTGATGAACAGGCGTTAGAGTCCGGCCATGGAGCCGACGAAGCCGAGCGCCATCGCCAGTCCATTCCGCACCAGCGCAAAACGCGGCGCGGGAGGCTGACAGAACATCGTCGTCTGTTGGGACGGGGCTTGCACGGTCACCGCCATTTCCGGCTCCAGACCAGAGTCGCCCCGGAGAATCGGGGTCAGCCGATGCTGCAGTTGCGAAACTCCGTAGCCCATCACCATATATTCCCACCCGAGTTGCGGAACGATCGCCCAGCCTGATTTCCAGCCTTCGCCGGGTGTATAGGGGCGGTTGAAAGCCGCGATCGGGATGAAAGGAATTTTGCCGATGCCAAGACCGGGAACCAAGGACCGGGTGAACGCGAACATAGTGAGGGACACGGTGTATGTGGAGGCCTCAAGAAGTCCCGATCCCCACGCCGGAAGGCGGGAACGGATGGAGGCGTCGAGCGGTCCGGCGACGCTGGCAGGTCCAACGGGTCCGGAAAGATTCCAAGATCCGCGCTTACGCTCGGTTAAACGGATATCAATATCGGCGATGCCGGTTTTCGGATCGGTGTGCAGGATGATGTTGCGCTCGCTGATGGGCTGGAACATGTTCGCCTCGTTTAAGCGCGCCATGCTCTTGCGCAGCAGATTTTCGTCGAGCAAGTCACCTTCATCGAGCAGAAAATTGCTTCGGACGGCGGCCTCCGAGAAGTGGCGGCTGCCGGTGAATTCGATGCGGCCGATGTGATACGGAGCGCCGCGCTCGACGGTCGCTGCCAGGTTAGCTTCGGGCGCTTCGGGCGTGCTCTCGGCCGTGGGCTGCACCTGCATGTTGACGTTGAAATCGAGAATGCCCTCGTGCTCGGCCTCGCGGCGCGCGTTGAATACAGCGGAGCAGAAATTCTGCGAGCGCATCAGGCCGTTGACCGGATGAACAATCATCGTGCTCATGCCGTTGACTGAAAGCTCCCAGGTTGGCACGTGATACAACTGCCCGGCTTCCACTTCAATCTTGATGTGGGCGGCCTTTTCGGCGATTTGGATGTCCTCCAGCTTAACGTTCGCGTCGAAGTAGCCTTTCGACATGTAATAAGAGCGCAGCAGCGCCATGTCGCCTTGCACGCCTTGCGGACTGTAGCCTGGATTGATAATCCAACCGTTCCAGATTCCGGGGATGGGCGGCAGGACGCGTTTGATCTTGAGCGAGTGCAGGACGCCGTGCAGATCCTTGGGATCGAATTCGGTGTTGCCGGTGAAACTCACTTCTTTGACGCGGATGCGCTCGCCGGCGTCGATGTTGAGATGCAAATCCACTTTCCGGCCGATGTAGGGCACGATGTCGTAGTCCACCGTGGCGTTGCGGAAGCCATCGTTACGCAGATCCTGTTCGGCCTGGAAGGCAATCTGGTGCGCACGCAGCCGGGTGATCGGAGTGCCTTCCGGCAGCGACATCTGCAGCCCATAAGTGGAGGGCTCCACCTTCAGTTGGTGCAGTGAATACTGCGGCATCTCGACTACATTGAACAGCACCGAGGTGCCGTCGTCCTGCGGCTTGGTTTCGACGCGAATGTCATCGAAGTGGCCAGTGGCCCACAGCCGGTGGACGTCGCTCTGGACGGCATCGGCGTCGAAAAGCTGGCCCACCTGTGTCTTCAATTCCACAGGCGTGGAAGTGCCGACGACGCGCACCGATTTGATCATCAACGAGCCGGATTCGACGGATTCGACGGGAGCCACAGGGCCTTCGGCGTAGGCGGCCGAGGCGAGCAGAAGTGTAGATATAAAAATACTGCGCATGTGAAGAGGACCGTTTAGCAACTGGCGGTCCATCGGTTGATTATAGCCCAGGCTGGCGCGGGTTAATGATAGACCAAGGGGGTGGGTGCGCACGAAGATTTTGCGAACGGAAAGCCGCCCGCAACGTAGTAACTGTACATAGGAGGTCGCCATGCTCCGATTGCTGGCCGCCGCGCTCGCCTGTGTATCGCTGCTCAAAGCCGTTGATATTGAAGACCGGGTGCGGAAGTCGGTGCCGGTTTCCTCTGCCACGCGCCTGGTGTTGAATGCTGACGCCGGCTCTCTCCAGGTTGGGCCAGGCGAGGGAAAACGCGTCGACGTCGAGGTGTACTTTCGCGGAGATCCCCCCTCGCACGCCGAGTTCGCCCGGATGCGCAACGACTTCACCCTGGATGTCGTTCAGCAAGGTTCAGAAGTTCGTGTGACCGGTGCATTCCATCAAGGGTGGAAACCGCTGCTTTCGTCTTGGCCCCTCTTGTTTGGCAACCCGATCTGCCGGAAGTGGCAGTGTCTGGAGTATTCACCTTGGCTACGCGCCGTGGAATATCGCGTCACTGTGCCGCACCAGTTCGACGCCGACGTTGAGACTTCCGGAGGTCCGATCTCGGTGAGCAATCTGAAGGGCGAAGTAAACGCGCGCACTTCGGGTGGTCCGCTCGATTTCGAGGGCATCGACGGCGCAGTGAACGGGCGCACGTCCGGCGGAGGAATCACACTGACGGGCGGGAAGGGCCGGGCCGTGGTGCACACTTCCGGCGGGCCTATTCGGATCACAGAGATGGCTGGGGACGTGGACGCGTCCACCAGCGGCGGGCCCATTTCGATCGATCGTGCATCCGGCCGCGTGAAGGCGCGGACATCGGGCGGAGGAATTGAGATACGCGACGCAACCGGTTCAATTGAAGCGACCACTTCTGGAGGCGGCGTGACGGCGTCGCTCGCCAAGCAACCAGCCGAGGAGTGCCGGCTCTACACGTCGGGCGGCAGTATCATGGTGAGTTTGGCTGGCGACATACACATGGATTTGGACGCCTCCGCAAGTGGCGGAGGAGTTTGGACCGACTTTCCGGTGCCTGGAAATGGCGCGCGCCATGAACGTCAAATCCGCGCGCCTCTGAATGGCGGAGGGCCGTTGCTGTACCTGCACACGTCCGGCGGCGGAATCAGTGTGCGGCGTTTATAATTCCGTCTTCCACGGCACCTGCCCGGCGAGAGCGGTGTAAAATCCCCAGATGGCGAGGGCGGCGATGGTTGCCAGCCCCAAGCTGGCGCCGGTGAAGTACCAGGCCGATACGTTCCACGTGACCGGGATGTTGAGCACCAGGTCGGCGGTGTAGAGAGCCACTGTGAGCGTTACCAATCCGTAGCGCAAGGCTCCGACGGCGAGTGAAGTGTACAGGATCACTTGCATGGGCCATTCGATGCCCGGATAGTCGGAAACCACGGACTTGAGCGCGGCGAATAGCAGGACAAACGCGGCCGCGGCCAGCCACGATTTCCGCAGCACTACACGGCACAAGAAGAGAAGCAGGAACAAGAGCAGAGTAGAAGCGATGGACTCGAGATTGTGAGCCAGCCATCCGCCGAGAGCGATCCGCAGGCTTCCCAGATAAACCGCGGCCGTATCTGCGGGAGGCGGAGCGCCGAGCCGCGATTCCAAGTAATAGCGGAGGGCATAAAGATCGCAGAACAGAACGCCGAGAATAACGCCGTAGAGTGTATCGCGGCCCACCAACGGATCGCGCCAACGTCCGCCCATCACTCGCGCCCACGAGATCATGGCCTGGGGCCAGTAGCGTCGAACATAAGGCTCAAGCCCCAGATAAAGCACCCAAACCACACCACCCCAAAACAGCGACGTACTAATGTCGAGGACCAGGAGCAGGAAGAAATTCCCCACCGAGGAAATATGCGGCGCGAATGCGATTAGGGTCAAATGGACCGCGAAGAACAGAGTGGCTAGGCGCATGGCGCCCGCGCGGTCGCCTTTGCCGCGAACGAAGTTCCAGCGCGCCAGGACCAGGGCGGCGAGAATCGGGACCAGACCAACCAGCGACCCCAAGATTGCGGTGACGATCTGGCTGGCGCCGTTCGGCTCCGCGGACGTCATACGGGTGGCGCGAGTCCACGGACTAATGAGCGAGAAAAACACCGGCAGCCCATGCCACGCAGCGGCTTCGACGCGTAACGGGCGGTGCTTGTATCCGGGCCACTCGCCGGTCCAGGCCTGGCGCGCATCGAAAGCAGCTAGCGACGTCCATTGCGGCGCATCAGGCTGGAATTTGGATATGTCGAGGCCCGCGGCGGCGAACAGAGCGGTCCAATCGGGCGGGGGAACTTGTGCGGGCGGTGGTTCCTTTTCCGGCGGCAAAACCTCCAGGTAAGTAAGCCGGCCTTGTGGATCGAGGCGGACGTTGACCATGCCAGACAACCGGGGAATAGGATCGAATTCGCCAATCTCGCCAGGCAGGAACATCTGATCGTGTATGCCTAGAGACAGCAGGGGCTCCGGGCTTTGGCGATACCAGAATTTCAACACCGAGGGACGGCTGCCGATGATGTCGTCCCACTGCGGGTGTGGTTGATCGGTTTTTGGAATCGAGCCGAGAAATTCTTCGTTGAACTCGAGGGCGTAAGCGGAGTCGGCCGGAGGCGTGGTGTAGCCGAGGTGTTGAATCAACTCTCGCGCCCTGTCGGCGAGGACTTCAGGGGACTTGAGCGGCCCCGCTTTTTCGATCAGGTCAGAATTTGCGGTAAAAAGCGCAAAGATGAGAAGACCCGCTAGCGCGACGGCCAAGCTGGGAACGGCGATCTTCCAGGGAAGCGCCGCGGTTTCGCCCGATGCGGCCACCATTTGCGGCGACGGCGTTTCACCGGCGGCGAGAGCGGCAGCTAATGGATCGCCACCAGGAAGTCGCGCGGCAACGGCGAGAGCGGTGGGCGGACGATGCGACGGCTCGGGATCGAGGCAGCGGAGAATGGCGCTTTCGACGGCGGGGTCGAGCTCCTTGACTAACGAGGACGGGCTGACGGGAGTGGTCTCCGTGTGGAGGCGCACCAGCTCGGCCAGCGTCGATGCTTCAAATGCGCGTTTACCGGTGAAAACTTCGTAGAGCACCAAGCCAAGCGAGTAGATATCGCTCAGCATGGTGACTTCTTTGCCGGCCAATTGTTCGGGCGCCATGTAGGCGGGCGTGCCGTTGCGGATCTCCTCGCCCGGGATTTCGTCGGCCAGCGCGGCCAGTCCGAAATCGGTGACCACCACGTGGCCGCGGCCATTGAGCATGACGTTGGCCGGCTTCAGATCGCGATGCAGAACGCCTTTGGCGTGGGCGGCGGCGAGACCGGCGCACAATTGGCGCGCGATTTCGATGGCTTTGTCGGACGGCAGGCGGCCGATGCGGCGCAACAGCGATCCCAGATCTTCGCCATCCACGTATTCCATCGACAGATACGGCTGGCCTTCCACTTCGCCGAGATCGTAAACGCGGCAAACATTGGCGTGCGAGACCTGTCGGGCAATGCGGACTTCGTTGTAGAAGCGCGCCAGCGCCGCTGGATTGCGCGCGGCCACTTCAGGCAGAAACTTGAGTGCCACCTCCTGGCCGAGCGTGAGATCGTGCGCGCGATAAACTTCGCCCATGCCGCCGCGGCCAAGCAGCGCGACGATGCGATAGCGGCCGGCCAGCAGCGCGCCGGGCACGAAGCGGCCTTCCGGGAGCGAGCCTGAGGAAGAGAGCGATGGATGTGAGGAGGCGCGTGCGGGAGTTGGCGTTCGAGCGACGGTGGCGACGGTTTGCGTGACCTCGGGGGATCCGTTGAGTGACGCGCCACACGACAAGCAGAAGCGGCTGGAATCCGGGATGTCACGCGCGCAAGTGCGGCAGGTCACGGAGATTTTAGTTTAGCGCCAATGCGCGGCACTGTATGCTGGACCTAGTGGGTCCCATTCATATTCTTGGCGGAGGCTTGGCGGGTTCGGAAGCGGCCTGGCAGATCGCGTCGGCGGGCCTCAATTGCGTCCTGTTTGAAATGCGTCCCGTGCGGCCGACGCCGGCGCACAAAACCGATCAGCTTGCCGAGTTGGTGTGCAGCAATTCGCTCAAGAGCGAAGGCGAAAATTCGGCGCCGTGGCTGTTGAAGGAAGAACTTCGTAAGTTTGATTCGCTGCTGTTGCGCGCGGCGAAGGAGGCTCGCGTACCCGGCGGCCAGGCGCTCACAGTGGATCGCGAAGTGTTTGCGCGCGAGGTTTCCCGGGCGATCGAAGAGAATCCGCGCATTGAACTGCGTCGCGAAGAGGCGGTTTCCATTGTCGATGAAGCGATCACGATCATTGCGACTGGCCCACTCACCAGCGGCGCGTTAGCGGAAGAAATCGCTAGGCTGACAGGCGTCGAGCGGCTGTTCTTCTATGATTCGATCAGCCCGATTGTGGACGCTGAGTCCATCGATCTTGGCATTGCGTTTCGCGCATCGCGCTATGGTAAATCGATGGATGGGACCGATGATTACTTGAATTGCCCGCTGGATCGCGAGCAGTACGAGCGCTTTATCGACGCTGTATTGGCGGCGGAGGCTGTCCCATCGCACATTCCCGAAGACAATGCCCGATTTTTCGAAGCCTGCCTGCCCATCGAGGAGTTGGCTCGGCGCGGGCGCGAGACGTTGCGGTTCGGTCCAATGAAGCCGATGGGCCTCGAGGATCCACGCACCGGACGGCGGCCGTACGCGGTGGTGCAATTGCGGCAGGAAAACTTGCGGGCCGATAGTTACAACCTGGTGGGGTTTCAAAATCACATGCGATTTCCCGAGCAGGCGCGGGTATTTCGCCGGATCCCCGGATTAGAGCGCGCCGAATTTCTGCGCTACGGGCAAATTCATCGCAACACTTATATCAACGCTCCAGCGCTGCTGACGCCGACGCTGCAACTTCGTGCGCGGCCCGCCGTTTTCTTCGCGGGACAAATTTCGGGCGTGGAAGGCTATGTGGAATCCATCGCGACCGGGTTGGTTGCCGGTCGGCACGCCGCCGAATTGGCGTCGGGCACGGAGATTCGGCCGTTTCCACGCGAGACGGCTATCGGATCGCTCTGTGCGTATGTCTCCGGCGCGGATGCGCGCAATTATCAGCCGGCCAATATCACATTCGATTTGTTACCCACCCTTGATGAACCGGCGCGGCTGCGGTTCCGCCATGATAAGAAAGCACGGCACGCCGAAGTTTGCCGGCGTGCGCTCGGAAAGTTGGACGAATACCGGGCGATTTATGCCTGAACTGGCGAGCGAGATCTCGCGCTTTCTGGATGAGCTTCGGCGTCAGAACGCGTCAGCGCATACAATACGCAATTACGCGTCGGACCTGGATCAATTGATCGCTTACTTCACGATTCCCGGCGAAGCAGCACCCACGGTGGAGAAGATCGACACCTTGGCGATACGCGAATGGCTCGGCCATTTGTATGAGCAACGGCTGACTGCTGTTAGCATGCGCCGGAAACTGGCGGCAGTGCGATCGCTGTTCAAATTTCTGCTGCGCGAAGGAGTGGTGTCGAAAAACGTCGCGCGCATGGTGCGTACGCCGAAGGCTCCGAAATCGCTGCCCGCGGTCATGACTGCCGAGCAGACGAACGGCCTGGTGGATGGCGTTCTCACGGCGGCGGATCAGTTCGAGCGGCCATATCCGGCGCGCGACCTGGCCATTTTCGAATTCCTTTACGGCTGCGGGCTGCGCATCAGCGAACTGGTGGGTTTGAATCTGGACGATTTCGATTTCAGCGAGCGTTGGGTGCGCGTGCGCGGCAAGGGCAAGAAGGAGCGGCAGGTTCCGTTTGCGGGCAAAGCGTCCGCGGCGCTGGATCGCTATATAACGCTCCGAAAACCGTCGCCCGGAGCCGAGCGAGCGCTTTTCTTGAACCATCGCGGAGGACGGCTCACCGACCGTGGCGCGCGAGGCATCGTGAAATTTTACGCGCAGATGATCACGGGCGATTCGTCCATTCATCCGCACAGCCTGCGCCATGCATATGCGACGCATCTACTAAGCGACGGCGCGGATCTACGGGCCATTCAAGAGCTGCTCGGGCACGCGCGATTGTCGACAACGCAGAAGTATACGCAGGTGTCGCTATCGGATTTAATGGCGGTGTACGACAAGGCGCATCCCAAAGCTTAAACATGTCAAATACGCGTAGAGGATTCTTGAGCCGAGCAGCCATTGCTGCCACGAGCGCTGTCATGGCAGCGTGCCGTAAACCGGCGCCGAGCTCGGCCGGTGCTTCTGCGATGGCCACGCCGGGCGCGCCGCCTGCATTCGGTACCGCGCCGGAAGCCGGACCCGCAGTTTCGACAACGACCTTCGCCGAAGCCGAAAAGCTGGTGCAGTTTCAGCTCAGCGACGCCGATCGCGAGACGGCCGCAGGGAATTGGCGTAGCTCGATGGCTGCGCTCTACGAACGCCGCGTGGGGCCGCGCAAGTTCTCGCCGCCCTCGACAATTGCGCCCGCTACGCGCTGGGATCCCGCATCGATCACAGAACACGCTGGCCCCGCGCGCGACCATTTCATTCGCACCCCCAACCTGAAAACACCGCTTCCCGCCAACGACCAGGACATCGCGTTCGCTCCTCTCTCGCAACTATCGCGCTGGATCGAAACGCGCCAGCTCACTTCCGAACGCCTCACGCGACTGTACCTGGATCGCCTGCGCCAATTCGATCCTAAGCTGCGCTGCGTGATCACGCTCACAAGCGACTCGGCTCTCGCGCAAGCTCAGCAGGCCGATCGCGAAATCGCAGCCGGACATTATCGCGGCCCATTGCACGGCATTCCGTGGGGCGCGAAAGATCTGCTGGACACCGCCGGGATCGCGACCACTTACGGCGCCGAGCCATATCGCAATCGCGTGCCCACGCAAGATGCCGTTGTCGTGAAACGCCTGCATGACGCAGGAGCCGTACTGGTGGCCAAGCTGAGCCTCGGCGCGCTCGCGCTCAATGATATCTGGTTTGGCGGCCAGACCGTGAATCCGTGGTTGCTGGATGAAGGAGCGTCTGGATCGAGCGCGGGGCCCGGCGCCGCCACCGCCGCGGGACTGGTTGGGTTCGCCATCGGCAGCGAAACTGGCGGCAGCATTGTCAGTCCCAGTATGCGCTGCGGCGTCACAGGACTTCGCCCCACCTACGGAAGAGTTCCACGAACAGGCGCGATGACGCTTTGTTGGTCGCTCGACAAACTCGGTCCAATGACGCGCGGCGTGGAGGATGGGCTGCTTGTGTTGAAGGCCATCTCGGGCCCGGACCCGGGCGATGTCGCGAGCGTCCCGAGCTTCCTTGATTTCGACGCGGCTCAGCCGGTCAGCGGCCTGCGCGTCGGCTACTTTCCCAAATGGATGAAGGAACTCCCAGCCACCGATGTCGATCGCGCGTCGCTCGAAACCATGCGGAAACTCGGCATGATCCCGACCGAAGTCTCACTTCCCGATTGGCCCTATGACTCGCTCAGCCTCATTCTGTTTGCTGAAGGCGCGGCGGCGTTCGAAGAACTCACGCTGTCCGGTGGCCTCAAGGATCTGAAGATGCAGGTTCCCGACGCGTGGCCCAACTCGTTTCGCCAAGCCCGTTTCCTATCCGCCGTGGACTTCGTGCAGGCCGACCGTTTTCGCCGCGGCGTCGCGCAGGAAATGGCCCGCATCTTTTCTCAAGTTGATCTGCTTCTCGTCCCATCGCTGCGCGATGAAATGCTTACCATTACGAATTTTACCGGCCATCCGTCGCTGACTCTGCGCACTGGCTTCGTCGAAGTATCGGAGGCGCGCAGTGATTGGGCGCCCGACCCGGCGCATCCGCTTCCCAAGTTCTCGCCGCCCCGTCGAGTGCCCCACGGCGTAACGCTCATCGGCCGGCTGTTCGATGAAGGCACCATCGGACGCGCAGGAATCGCCATGGAGCGCGCGTCGAATGTAGCGGCCGAGCGTCCGCCTGGTTTCTGAAGAACGACGGCAGCTAGTCGTGCCGCAGCGCCAGTAGCGGATCCACTCGCGCCGCGCGCCGTGCCGGAATGTACGCCGCCAGCATCGTCACCAGCAGCAGAGCGATGGTCAGTAAAGGATACGTGATCACATCCATGGCCGGGTGGTTGCCGCCGGGAAACGCCGCCGCCAAGATGCGCTGCGTACCAAGGCTGAGAATCAAACCTGCGCCGAGGCCGCACGCGGTGAGCACCAAACCTTGCCGCAGCACCATCCACAAGACTTCGCCTTGGGCCGCTCCGATCGCCATGCGGATACCAATCTCTCGCGTTCGCCTGCTTACTGCGTAGGAGACCAATCCATAGAGCCCAATTAACGCCAAGAACATCCCCATCAGCCCCATCGCCATCACCAACTCGACAATCACCGTGGTGGTTCTGATACCGCGCGCGTCATAAAAGTCGTGCATAGTGCGAGCCGCGAGAACTGGCATGTCCGCGTCCAGCCCGCTCACCACATTGCGCAAAGGCCCCGTGAGATCCGCGGTCCCGGCAGCCGTCTCCACCAGCAACACCATTCGCACCGCCGGGTTTTGCAGGTCCGGAAGATAAACAAACTCGCTGCGCCCTTCCTGAAGACTAATGTAGATGCTGTCCTTGGCGAGACCCACGATCTCCACCCACGGGCCATTGCGATCGTTTAGCCGGAAGCGCTTGCCCACTGGATTCTGCCCCGGCCAGTAATGCCGGGCGAGGGTCTCGTTCACCACCGCCACGCGTGGGGAACTGGCCGAATCCGTCACGCGAAAACCCCGTCCTTCCAGGAGGGGAGTCTGCATCGTTTCGAAATAGCTGTCGCTCACGCGGCTGCCCATGGCTTGGACGTTCTGCTTGCCGCTGGGAAGCTGATAACCTTCCGGCACCAGGCCGAACCCCTCGGCTTCGACGGTCAACGGCATAAAGGACGAGAGCGCCGCCGACTTCACGCCGGTGACGGATTGCGACCGGTCCAGGAGTTGCTTATAGAATTGGCGTGTCTGGTCGCCGGTATAGTGCAACAGGCTGGTGTCGAACGTCATCATCAGCAGATGCTCGGTCCGAAAGCCGGGACCGCTGACCACTTGGCGGCGGAAGCCTACGTACATGAACGTGGCCATGGTCAGCAACACAAACGAAATCGCGACTTGCGCGGACACCAGGAAATTTCGGCCCCACAAGCGCCGCCGTCCGGCCGCTACATCGCCGCTGTTCTTCAGAGCGTTCGCGACGTCAGTACGGGTGGTTTGTAGCGCGGGACCCAATCCGAACAGAAGTACGCTCCCGACTGCCACCGCGAGACTGAAGGCCAGCGCACGTTGATCGAGGTTGAAAGAAAATACGACAGGGACATCGGATGGATAAGTAATCCCTCGCAGCAAAACAATTCCACCGTAGCCCAATGCGAGACCCGCAAGCGCGCCGGCAAGCGCCAACAGAAGGCTCTCGGTGATCAACTGGCGGATCAGCCGCGCGCGTCCGGCACCGATGGCGACGCGCAGAGCGATCTCCCGGGCTCGAACGGGGCCACGGCTGGTCAAAAGGACCGCAACATTCGCGCACGCCACCAACAGAACCGCCATCGCCAACGTCATGAGCATGATCGTCATGGCCAGTTCTACCGGCACGCCTTTGATTCTGGCTTCCAGCTCCGTGCGCACCGTCATCTTTTGATTCCGGTTTGTATCCGGGTACTGTTTTTCAAGAGCGGCGGCAATGGTGGAGACTTCGGCCTTCGCCTGCGCGAGCGTCACGCCGGGCTTCAAACGGCCCTTCACGGACAGATACCGGGCCTCGCGCCGCTGCAAGGGATTTGTTGACGCGCTATTTTGTGAAGCGCCGTCGAGCCGGGGCAACATCATCATGGGCGCGTAGAACAAAGGCTGAACCCATTGATCCACTCCGGTGAACTTGGCCGGCAGAACGCCGATCACCGTGAACGGGATGCCGTTCATCTGAACAGTTCGGCCCAGAACCGCAGGGTCGGCTGCGAATTCCTGCTGCCAGAAATTGTGGGTTAGAACCAGCACGGCGTCGCGGCCCGGGACCTGGTCTTCATCGGGCCGGAAAACGCGCCCCAGCTCAGGTTCCACCCCCATTACATCGAAGAAGTTGCCGCTGGCTACCTCGCCCGTCTTCACGCTGGGCGATGCGTTCGGCGCGGATTTGAAGCGCACGCGGTCGATATTGAACGCTGCTAGGCCCGCGAAGCTCTTACTGCGATCGCGCACATCCACGTAGTCGGGATAGGACGCACGGAGGAAATCGTATTGGGCCGCGGAGATCTGGAAGTTCGTGGAACCCAGGGTAAGAACTTCGCTGGGCCGTGAAACTGGCAACGGCCGCAGCAGCATCATGTCCGCCATGCTGAACATCGCGCAATTCGCGCCCACTCCGATGCCGAGCGAGAGCACCGCCACCAGCGTGAACCCGGGGTTTTTCGCGAGCATCCGCCAACTGTGCCGAAGGTCCTGCGAAAGCTGCTCCACCCACAGCCAGCCCCAAGCCGCCCGCGTGTCCTCTTTCACTCGGGCGAGGGGCCCAAGTTTGCGTAGCGCGGCCAGACGGGCTTCATCCGGTTGCATGCCCCCCGTGATGTTCTGTTCGATTTGACGATCCAGATAATCTTGAATCTCCCCGTCGAGACTCTCGTTGCGGCGGCGCCAGATGCTCATGACTCCTCCTCTTTCGCAGGCTGCATAATGCGACCGATGGCCTGCGTCAAGCGATCCCACTTGGACGATTCCGCGGTCAGATGTTTGCGGCCTTTAGCGGTCAGGCTGTAATACTTGGCCTTGCGATTGTTCTCGGAAATCCCGTCCTTGGCGGCCAGCAAACCCTGGCGCACCAGTCGGTGCAAGGCCGGATAAAGCGAACCGTGCTCTACCTGTAGCACGTCCTCAGACGCGTGCTCGATAGCATGCGCGATGGAGTGGCCGTGCGCGGGCCCGAACAACAGCGTACGCAAGATAAGCATATCGAGAGTTCCCTGCAGCAGATCGATGCGGTTCTGTTGTGGTCCGGTAGACATTCTGCCTGAGTGTACGCCGGCTTCGGTAGAATGTCAAGGGGAGAGGCGCGGGATCGCGCGATCAACGGCGCAGCACACGATCCAGCCAGCTCTTGTTCTGGTCGAGGCCCTCCAGCATCCAGATATCAAAGGGCCATTTCGCGATTGATATCAGGAAACTTTTTCCATCCGGATGCAAGCTGAAGCCCGCAATTGCCTCCGTTGCGGCAGGCAAATCGACTGAGCCTAACAACCTTTCCGCGCCGGAGTTGACGTCTACCGAGTACATTTGCCACTCCGCGCCTTCCGGGTCTGGGTTGCGGTAGATAGCAAGAACCTGGCTGCCGTCTTTCGAGAATCCGTAGACGATGTAACTGCGTGAAGTCAGTTTGCGGTTGATGCGGCCGTCCGGCGATACCAGCGACAAACCCTCGCTATCGATGGTCGGGACAAGGATCCAATTCCCGGCCGGAGACCATTGGATCCTCTGGTACCTTGCATCTCGCCGCGGGCCCCTGCCCCTGAGCAGGACCTGCGGACTTTCCGAAGAGCCGGGCCTAACTTTTGCGAGTTCGCCCATCCCAGCATTCACGCGGCCGTAAGCCACCCATTGGCCGTCCGGTGACCACGTAGCCAACCCCAGCGCCACGCGCGAATCCAAAGCAGTGGTGCGTCCGCCCGACACGTTGGAAAGCATGAGCTTGGCAGTGCCTTCCCCCAGTGGTGCATAGAAGAAAATGAACCTTGTCCCATCGGGTGCCCAGAGGGGATTGTCCACCACGCCCGTGGAAGGAGCCTCGGCAAGCTTGCGGATGAAACCCTCCTTCGAGGATCGGTCTACAATCGCAAAGTTCCCGTCCCGATCGCTGGAGTACATCAAGTGGGTTCCCGAAGGCGCCCAATCGGGCCACCAGGCGGCGCCACCGCCGGCCACCAGAGTGTGAACGCTCCGGTCCACCAAGGAAATTTCGAGTATGTTCCATTCATAATCGCCCGCGAGGTACGCCATGCGCTTCCCATCGGGAGACACGGACGGTTGCTGCATTAAGTTCGGGCTGCTATAAATGATCCGGTCGTTTGCACGCGCGGTATCTACCAAGTGGACTTCTGATTTTGTCGATTCGTTTTGGGTGATGATGGCAACACGGCGGCTATCCGAGAGCCAAGTCACACTTTCCGAATGGTAGGTCCCAACGTCCCGCCAGCTACCGGAGGGATACGCCATAACGCGAAGAACGCCTTGGGTACCTACCAGCGCGGCGAGCTTGGCGCCATCGGGTGAAAATTTCAGCGCCACCTTTTCCGTCAGCGGCGAAGAGCTGAATTCGACTTGTCTCGGCCGTCCATGTAGCGGACCCATCCAAATACGGCCGTCTCGCATGAACGCAAATGTCTTTCCGTCCGGGTGAATCGCCGCAGAGATCACGTTTTCGAGCACCAGCTCGGGTGTTCCTCCCGAAGCGCCCACCGCCCATAAACCCTTGATGGTGGTGTAGTAGATAGTGGAACCGTCGGGCGACCAGAACGGCCAGCCACATGCCTCGGCCGACTTGGTAAGTTGCGCCGCGTCGGGCGCGCCTATGGTTTTAGTAAAGACTTGGCCGATACCGTGGATCACGACGACGTAGGCGATGCTCTTTCCGTCGGGCGACCAATCCGGCTCAATCTCCATTTTTTCGTCGCGCGCGATCGGCGTGAATTTGTATTCCGAAATGTCACTTTGTTGTGGCGGAAACAGCAGAAGGGTGAGCGCGGCTCCAACGATCAGGCACACTGCTCCCATGCCGAGCAACAACGCAATGGGCTTTTTCCTGGGGAGCGCTGTCGCACTGGCTACCTCCGTCGCGCTGGTTCGAGCTTCGGAAAGGTGTTCACGCACCTGCCGCAGTTCGCGATGCAGATCGCGCGTGGAGTCGTAGCGGTCTGAAGGTTCCTTGGAAAGCAGGCGCTCGACGATCCAGCGGAGAGGCGCGGGAACGCTGGCCGGAAGCGGCTCCGCGTCCTCCCGGATGATGGCCGTCATGGTCTCGGCTTTGCTGCCGCGGTCGAAGGCGCGTTTCCCTGTCGCCAGCTCATACAGTATGAGCCCGAATGAAAACTGATCGGACGCGGGCGTGAGATCGGCGCTTCCGCGGGCCTGCTCCGGACTCATATAAGCAATGGTCCCGACGGTGGTGCCGGCGTCCGTGATTGCCATGGTGCGCGTGGCGGTGTCAGGCTTGTCCTCGACCGCCGATGTCCTGGCGAGACCGAAATCGAGAATCTTCACCCGCCCCTCGCGTGTCACGAAAATATTGTCGGGCTTCAGATCGCGATGGATAATTCCGGCAGCGTGCGCGGCGGCCATTCCGTCGGCGATCTGCACCGCGATGTCGAGCAGCTTGCGCGTGCTGTCCACCGGCGCCAATGGCGAACCCTCGACAAATTCCATCACCAGGTAATTCGGACCAACATCATACAGCTGGCAGATGTTGGGATGATTCAGCGACGCTACGGCCCGCGTCTCACGCTCAAAACGGGCGGAAAATTGTTCGCGGGAAAGTTTGACTGCGACGATCCGATCCAGTCTGGTATCGCGCCCCTTGTACACCTCGCCCATCCCGCCTGCACCGATGGGTGCGAGGATCTCATAGGGTCCCAAACTGGTCCCAGCGGAAAGGGGCATCGCTAGATCTTAAGCAATTTTGCCAGATTCCCGCCCAAAATCGCTTCCTTCTGCGCATCTGGAATCTCGGCTTCGAGAATCGCGTCGATCGTATCCGGCCAAACGAACGGAATGTCGGTTCCGTACACCACTTGCGATGCGCCCATTTCCGCTACTAAGTGCCGAATGCCTTCCGCTGAGAACACCATCGAATCCGCCAGGATCTGGTCGTGCAAATATTCGCGCGGATGCTTCTTGTTCACGCACTTGGCATTTGGGCGCACAGTGCAAGCTACGTCGGTGCGTCCGAAGTAGGAGGGCAGATAACCGCCCGCGTGCGCGCCGCAGACTTTGAGCCCGGGGAAGCGATCGAGCGTCCCGTCGAACATCAGGTGCGTCAAGAATAGGCCCGTCTCCAGCGGATTTCCGATGACGTTTCCCAGATCGCCCGCGCCCGTGAGCGCCTCCGGCTTGGCCACGTTCTCTGCGTTGTTAGGATGCATGAACACCATCACGCCCAGCTCCTGCACTTTGGCCCAGAACGGATCGTATTTTTGCATCGATAGCGGCTCGCCCGCTACGTGGCCCCCGATCGCGACTCCCCGCATTCCCAGGTTCTTCACCGCGTGCTCGGTTTGCTCGGCTGCCAAATCGGGGAATTGCAGCGCCGGCGAGGTAAACCCGGCGAAACGATCCGGATGCGCCGCGCACCATTTTGCGAGACCTTCGTCCTGCACCTGCACGATCTTCGTCGCCAGATCGCGATCCGCCGCGTACCACCAAAACGTATTGACGCTGACGGCCTGTACGTCAATGCCGCGCTTGTCCAGTTCTTGAATGCGATCCGGTCCGAGCGCGCGTCCTCCGCTGCGCCCATAGCGCTCGAGAGGCGTGCCCTTCACTACATCCGCGACCTCGGCGATCCCGGCGTGGGCATGGACGTCGACCACTTTGACGCGCTTCGCACCCACGCGTACTTCCCGCCTGGTCACGGGAGCGGCAGCCTGCGTCGCTTGCGCTCTAAGCACGAGCCCGCGGCTTGAGACAAATGCTCCAGCAGCCAAGCCCGCAACAGTGCTGACGAATTCCCTGCGATTCCGCATGCGCCCTCCTTGTTCGCCGGACCGTACCGGCGATCCCAAACAAGTCTATCGTGAGTCTGACCGCGTTTTTCGCATCTTGACAAGCGTTCCAGTCTGAGTTACTCTTCGTTGTAAAGTACTCTGTGATGTAGAAAGGAAGGACCCGGTGGACGGCTTTTCAATCGTGCAATCAGGCGCGCCGATCAGGCTCAGCTCGCGCTCCATGGGCTTGAAACTTCTGGTGGTCTGCGCGTTGGCTGTGTTCATGACCATTCCGGCGCTTTTCGTCATGGGATTGGTTGGAGAGCGGACCCATCGTGCGTCGGCCGTTGTGCTCGAGATCAGCGGCAATAGCGGCGGCCAACAAAATTTCCTCGGCCCCACGCTCGCGATCCCGTACAAAATCGCCCCGAATTTATCCGCGAATGTCCCCAAGCGCAACACGTATCTGATTTTCCCCTCGACAGCGTCTGCCGTTCTCGAAACAACGACCGAAGAGCGGCATCGATCGCTGTTCAAAGTTCCGGTATTTCACGCCAACGTGCGACTCGACGCCGAGTTCGACTTGACCAACCCGCCCACGCCCCAAGGCGCCGAACTCGAATGGAGCCGTGCCGAGATCGTCGTTGGCGTGAGCGATGCCCGCGGCGCTTTAGCTGACGCCACATTGGTAGCGGATGGAAAGAGTACAGTGCTCGTTCCTTCTGAAATCGCTTCCGAGATCACGCTTGGCCCAGAGCAGATGGGCGGCACCAAGCTCACGCTCTTCGGCACAAAACTCGACGCCATCGCCAAGCCCAATGACCGCTTCAAAGTATCATCCTCGCTGCGATTTTCAGGCGCTCAGCGAGTTGCCGTGCTTGCTTACGGCAAGACCACGCGCCTCACCGCGCAAGGCGATTGGCCAAGCCCAGGATTTGACGGAGGCTTCCTGCCCACCCGCCGCACTGTCACCCAAAAAGGCTTCACCGCCGAGTGGTCCGTGCCGTTCATTGCCCGAGGCGTTGGCGCGGCAGGGTCGGTCGACTCCCTCGCCGGACTTCAGGCCACCGCGCTTGGCACTTCGTTCATCGAAGTGGCCGACCCATATCAATCCGTCGAACGGTCCCTCAAATATGTGCTCCTGTTTCTCGGTCTGATCTTCCTGTCTTATTTCGTATTTGAGGTTGGGACCGGTAAGCGAGTTCACCCCGCGCAATACGTACTGGTCGGAATCGCCCAGATCATCTTCTATCTTCTTCTGCTCTCGCTTGCCGAAAGGATCGGCTTCGATTGGGCTTTCCTGCTTGCGGGTGCAGCCACTGTGGCTCTGCTTTCCGCCAACGCGGGATGGGTCTTCGCCAGCCGCTTGCAGGGACTCCGGGCTTTGGCGACGTTCGCGGTGCTCTACGCGCTCATCTATATATTGCTGCGCATGGAGGACAACGCGCTGTTGGTCGGCGCGATCGCAAGTTTCCTTGCGGTGTCGGCCACCATGTACCTCACGCGCAAGATCGATTGGTACGGATCCCTGGCCGCAGCGAATGCTCCACCGAGCGTGCATGACCCCCATCAGAGCGTGTAGACTGTGCTTTTTCTGATGGAGGATCGCGATGACGAAATTGATAGGCGTGGAATCGCCGATGCCGGCGCCAACTGCCGATCGCGCTTTAGTGGCGCACGGCGCCATCATGACATTACTCGGCTTGCTCTCCGGATTCAGCCCGTTTTTTGCGAAGGCTCCAGTCGCAGGATTGGAAGCGCACACCATCGGCGTCTTGCAAGGCGCGCTGCTCTTCGGACTGGCTGCGGTCTGGCCCTCCCTTGGGCGCGGTGGCGTGGTGACGACGGCCCGATACTGCGCGTTGATCGGTCTCTACGCCAACTGGTTGGGAGCTCTGCTTTCCGCCCTCTGGAGCGCAAAAGGGATGTTCATTGTGCACCGCGCTTCCATGCCCGGCGGCGCGGCCCCTTGGATGGAACGGACCGTTGCGGTTCTGCTGAACGTATCTATCCTGGTAATCGTGATGTGTCTGCTCATTCTTTGGGCGCTCATGAAAAAGCGCAAGGTCACTGATTAGCGAACGACTCCAACTGCGGAGCGCTCGGCGAACGAAGCGTCCGGATATCCCGCATCGGCGGCTGGCCGAAAAAACGGCTGTACTCGCGATTGAATTGGCTGGCGCTTTCGTATCCCACCTCGAAAGCCGCGCTCGCCGCATCCAGTCCGTCGAT
>DATHMO010000011.1:0-33376 GCA_035486995.1 Bryobacteraceae bacterium | reverse complement strand
GCTGCGTCGTCGCGCGTTTTACCGAGCAAGCGATAGACGAAGCCTTCGCGAACTTCGAACAGGTGGGTGTGGCCGCCGCTGACGACGAGCGCGAGCGCGGGATATTCGATGGCGGCGCCGGCTTCGAGAATGACGGCGTGGATGTGGCCTTCAATATGGTTCACGCCGATGAGCGGGAGGTCGCGCGTGAAGCAGAGAGCCTTGGCGTAGGTGATGCCGACGAGCAGCGAGCCGACCAGGCCCGGGCCTTCGGTGACGGCGATGGCGGCCAGATCGTCGAGAGTGGCGTTGGCTTGCTCGAGAGCGAGACGAACCACGGGCACAATGGCGCGCAGATGTTCGCGCGAAGCAAGTTCGGGGACCACACCGCCATATTTGGCATGCGCGATTTGCGAGGCGACGACGGACGAGAGGATGACGGCGCCGTCAGAGACTACCGCGGCGGCGGTTTCGTCGCACGAAGTTTCGATACCGAGTATCTTCACTGGTATGGTTGTGAATTGGACCTTTCGCCATTTCATTATCACTTGCCGGAGTCGGCGATCGCGCAGGAACCGTTGGCGGATCGGGCGGCGTCGCGAATGCTGGTGCTCGATCGGCGGGAGCAGCGCTGGGAGGATCGGATGTTCCGCGAGTTCCCTGAGTTCTTGCGCGCGGGTGATTGCCTGGTGTTGAACGATTCGAAGGTTTTTCCCTCGCGATTGTATGGAAAGCGGGCTGGTTTTACGGGTTTGGTGGAGGTGCTGCTGGTGCAGCCCGTGAGTGAAGACGCGAAAACCTGGACGGCGCTGGTGCATCCCGGGCGCAAGATGCGGTCGGGCGAACGGGTTGAGTTTGACGGCGCGGAAGCGGAGGTGATCGGGCGCGGGGAATACGGTGAACGGACGCTCAATTTTCACTATGAGGGTGACCTGTACGAATGGCTGGCGAAGGCTGGGCACGTGCCGTTGCCGCCGTACATCAAGCGGGCAGATACGGCGCACGATCGTGAGCGATACCAGACGGTGTTTGCGCGCGAGACGGGATCGGTGGCCGCGCCGACGGCCGGATTACATTTCACGAGCGAGATCCTGGATGCGTGCCACAAGGCGGGGGCTGAGATCGCGAACGTAACGCTACATGTGGGGCTAGGCACGTTTCAACCGGTGAGGGGCGAGGCATTGCACGCGGAGCGATTTCAGGTAAATTCGAAAAACGAAGCCAAGATTCGAGCGGCGGGGCGCGTGATCTGCGCCGGGACCACGAGTGTGCGCGCTGTGGAGAGCATGTATTTGGGCAAGCATGGGGAGACGGATTTGTTCATTCGGCCTGGGTTCGAATTTCAGCGGACAAATGCGATGCTGACGAATTTTCATTTGCCCGAGTCGAGTTTATTGATGCTGGTGTGCGCATTCGCGGGGCGGGAGTTTGTGTTGGCGGCGTATGAGCACGCGGTTAAGGCGGGGTATCGGTTTTATTCGTACGGCGATTGCATGCTCATCGTTTAGCCACAGATGAACACAGATAAACACGGATCAGAAACTGAGAAAGGACTGCCAGGATTTTAGGCCCTCGGTATTGTGAACGTTGAGAGCCTCGATGCCTTCCTGGGGCGCGTAGGGGTCGGTGAGGAGATAGCGGCCGACGCGCGCGATGTCGAGAACGTCGTCCATCATGGCTTTCCAATGCTCGGGCGCCCAATCGATGGCGTGCGAAACAACGGAGGGCACGCCTTCGGCCACGCCATCGGCGGTGACCATGTTGAACGACTCGGTGTAGCTGGGCTGCATCAGCAGGTGCATGTGCGCGACGCTCTGGCGAAACTTGGGCCAGGATTGCCAGCCGTTCTCGACCAGCTTGACGTTGGGGAGTCCGTCGAGCATGGCGCGCGCGGAGCGAAGGATGGTATCGCCGCCGCCTTCGGTGCGTCCAGCGGAGAGCCATAGCTCGAGATTAGCTTTGTAGCGATGCGTGATCTCGAGGGCGGCGCCGGCAGCGCTCATGAAGTTTTTCAGAGGCCGGGTGGCGCCGAACGCGCCGATGCGGAGCGTGCCGCCGGTGTACAGAGGACGCCAGGGAAGAGCGCCGGTCTCCAGATAATACAGGTTCGGAAGGTAGGTGCAGGGGCGAGTGTAAGCGCTGCGCACCCATTTGCAAAACTTGGCGCTGTTTCCGGCCAGGTGAAAATTGTGGGTTGCCATCTCCACTTCCATGGCCTCGCGAACGAGGCGCACGCCGTTGGAATCGGCTTGCAGAAAGCCGACGTTGGAGTGGCAATTGACGGCGAAGCGGGTGGAAGAGTGGGTCATCACCAGGTCTTGGATATCAGTGGAGGGCATCCAGGGCGCGGAGATGACGACGTGGGAGACTGGATCGCGCTGCAACCGATCGCGCAGGTCTTTGGCGCTGACAACGGGCCAGACGTCGGCGATGACGCCGCCGCGGCGGAGGACTTTGCAGGTATTGAGGGCGGAGACGCCGAGTCCGATATGGCTGATATTTTGGTGGGCGGCGAAGTTTTTATAGGCGAGGACGAGACGTTGCGGCATCGTGAACTTCTTGGATGTCCCGATGCTAAGGCACGTCCTCGAGCATCGGAGGGCGGGATTGGTTCAAGCTTTTGAAAAGGGGTGAGAAGAAAATCGGCGAGAGCAGTCATTCTGCGGCGGCGGGGGAGCAAGCAGCGTTCGGTAGCGGGATTGGGTTCGTTTGGAAATTTCGCTATTCAGGCGAACAGGTGGTGCAGTGCGGCCCAATATCCGGGGCCGACACGGAACTGGCCGTTCAAGGCCACAGGCGTTACGACATACAGCATGGCGGATAGCAAAGCGTGCGTGACGCCGAGTACGGGAACGCTGGGGCGAGCTTCGAACATCCGGGTGGAAACAGTTCCCCACAGGAATGTTGCGGGCACCAGGATGGGGTTGGGAAGATGGGCGGCGGCGAACATTACGCCCGCGATGCCGGAGGTCTTCCATGATGCGCCCAGGCCATCGCGCAGCCGGCGGTAAGCCATGTTCTGAAACAGGAGCTGCTGGAGAACGCACCAACAAGCGTAGCCAAACCAGCGATAAACCACGTGGATGGAAGTTGTAGTCTCAAGCCAGACGAGAACGAGGAGCGACGCGGCACAGCTTGCGAGCCACCACTTCCAGGCCGCGACCGCGCCGATAAACGCACGTAAGCTCAGGCCGAGCGATTCCATGCTCTCTGAATGCCAAATGAAGGAAAGCGTGACTAGCGCCAGCGGGATAAGCAGACTCCAGGACCACCAGAGAGGCCGCAGCCAGATGTAGGCGATGACGAGGAAAGAAAACGCGAACGCCTCGGCGGTGTACCGTGTTCGATCCCAGCTCATAGTTCTAGGGTAAACTAACGTTTTGACCCCATGAAAATTCACGAGTATCAGGCCAAGGCGATCTTGGCCAAGTACGGAGTCCCTGTGCCTCGGGGCGAAGTCGCATTTACGGTTGATGAGGCGGAAGCGGCGGCGAAAAAGATCGGCGGCAGCGTCGTCGTGAAAGCGCAGATCCATGCCGGCGGGCGCGGAAAAGGCGGCGGCGTCAAAGTAGCGAAAGATGCGGCGGAAGCTGTGGAGATCGCGAAAAAGATGTTGGGCATGCGATTGATCACGCATCAGACCGGGCCCGAGGGGCGGATCGTGCAGCGGCTGCTGGTGGAAGAGACGCTACCCATTGCGCGGGAATTGTACCTGGGCATCGTGCTGGATCGGGCGCTAGGCCAATCGGTGTTCATGGCGTCGGCAGCCGGCGGGATGGACATCGAAGAGGTGGCGGCGAAGTCGCCCGAGTCGATTTTGAAGGAACCACTGGAGCCGGGTTACGGGCTGGCGCCGTTTCAGGCACGCAGCATGGCGTTCGGGATGGGCGTGGAGTCGGAGAGCGCGAGCGCGGCGGTGGCGGCGATGATTGGCCTGGCGAAGGCGTACGATGCTGTCGACGGGTCGCTGGCCGAGATCAATCCATTCATCATTTGCGACGACGGCCGGGTGTACGCGCTGGACGCCAAGTTCAACCTGGACGACAACGCACTCTATCGGCACAAGGATTTGCTCGATCTGCGCGATCCGAACGAAGAGGATCCGCTGGAAGTAGAAGCGTCGCGCTTCAGCCTGAACTACATCAAGCTGGATGGGGACATCGCGTGCATGGTGAATGGCGCGGGCCTGGCAATGGCGACCATGGACATCGTGAAGTACGCGGGCGGGAGTCCGGCGAATTTTCTGGACGTCGGCGGCGGCGCAAACGCCGAGCAAATCAAGAACGCGTTTCGCATTTTGCTATCGGACGCGGGCGTGAAGGCGGTGCTGATCAACATTTTTGGCGGCATTTTGCGCTGCGACGTGCTGGCGACGGGGGTGGTGAACGCCGCGCGCGAGTTGAACGTGAAGGCGCCGATCGTGGTTCGCATGGAGGGCACAAACGTCGAGAAGGGGCAGGAGATTTTGAGAACGTCGGGCTTCAACTTCACCGTCGCCGATGGGATGCGCGACGCAGCCGAAAAAGTGGTTGCGGCGGCCAAGGGGGTGAAGGCATGAGCGTCCTGGTAGATCAAAATACGCGGGTTTTGTTTCAGGGCTTCACGGGGCGCGAGGCGAGCTTTCACGCGCAGGCGTCCATCGATTACGGAACCAAGGTAGTTGGCGGAGTGACGCCGGGCAAAGGCGGGCTGATGCATCTGGGCCTGCCGGTGTTCAATACCGTGGCCGACGCCGTGAAGCATACGGGCGCGACTGCATCGGTGATTTTCGTTCCGCCGCCCTACGCCGCGGACGCAATTATGGAGGCGGTAGACGCGGGCGTGCCGCTGGTGGTGTGCATCACGGAAGGCATTCCGACGGCCGATATGGTGCATGCGCGCGAATTCATGAAGGGATCGTCGACGCGTTTGATCGGGCCGAATTGTCCGGGCATTATTTCGCCGGGGAAGTGCAAGATCGGGATCATGCCCGCGCCGATTCACAAACAGGGCAACGTGGGCGTGGTGTCGCGCTCGGGCACGCTGACGTATGAAGCGGTGGGGCAGCTGACGAAACTCGGCATCGGACAATCGACGTGCATTGGGATCGGCGGCGATCCGATTATCGGGACGACGTTTCTGGATGCGATCCAGCTATTTAACGCGGACCCGGACACGCACGCGATCGTGATGATCGGCGAGATCGGCGGAAACGCGGAGGAGACGGCCGCGGAGTACATCAAAGCGCACGTCAAGAAGCCGGTGGTGGGTTTCATTGCCGGGCAGACTGCGCCGCCGGGACGACGCATGGGGCACGCGGGCGCGATCATTTCGGGCGGATCGGGAAAAGCAGAAGACAAAATGAAGGCGATGAAGGAGGCGGGCATCACGGTGTGCGCCACTCCCGCCGAAATCGGAGAAAAGGTAAAGAGCCGCTTATAAGCGCGGCACGATTCTGAACATGGCAATCGAACAAACATTTGCAATCATCAAGCCGGATGCAGTAGCGGCGGGGCACGCGGGCCAGATTCTCGCGATGATCGAGAAGGCCGGATTCCGCATTCGCGGCATGAGAATGACGCGGCTTTCCAAACAACAGGCCGAGGGGTTTTACGACATCCATCGCGAACGCCCGTTTTTCACCGGGCTGGTGGCATTTATGACGGAGGGCCCGGTGGTGGTGCTGGCGCTGGAGCGCGAGGAAGCCATTAAGCACTGGCGTGAACTGATGGGTGCGACGAATCCGGAGAAAGCCGCGGAAGGCACTATCCGGAAGCATTTCGCGAAGAACATCGAGCGGAACGCGGTGCATGGGTCGGACGCTCCCGAGACGGCGGCGGTGGAGATTCCATACTTTTTCAGCATGGCGGAATTGCTGTAGAGCACTCCCTCGGAAACACCTGACACGGGTGTAAGGTAAAGCTTGCGAGCATGGTCGCCGATAGTGGCGGATGAGGTGTAGGGCCTTGCTTCGATCTGTTCCGCGAGCCTCTGGCATGCTGGCGCTGGCGTGGGCGGCGTTAGCGCAAACACCGACGCTGGTACCGTCGACGACTCAACTAACCTTGAACGCGGTGGCGAACGGGCCCGCGCCGCTCTCGCAAATTTTCACGATTGCCGAGTCTGATGGCTCGTTCGTCAATCTCAATACGCTGGTGGACGCGGGATCGGCAGGCACGGCCGCGCCGCCGTGGATCACAGTGACGCCGCATTTGGCCACCACGCCCGCGCAGGTTCAAGTTTCGGCGAACACGGCGGGGCTCGCTCCAGGCCCCTATTCCGCGCGCATACAATTTACAAGCCTCATGGGCAAGTCACTGGGCAGTCCAGTCGCGGTGACGCTTCAGGTTGCGACGGCGCCGGCGCAACTGGCGATCAGTCCGGCGATCGTCAATTTAGCAGGCCCGATCGAGCAGGGTTATTTGCAAGACGGGATTTTTCTTCGGAGCGTGGGGCCGGGAACGCTTGCGCCGGTGAGTGTGTCGGTTGTTTCGGGATATCCGTGGCTATCGGCGGTGGTTCCGGCGTGCGATACCGCGTGCGCGATCACGGTGAAGGCCGCGGTTGCGGCATTGCCGCCGGGTTTCGCAAGCGGCCTGCTGCACGTGAGCACTGCGTTGGGCTCAGCAGACGTGCCCGTCACCGTGTTCGTGGGTGCTGCTGACGGACCGTTTGTGCAACTGACGCCGAATGGACTGCAATTCTACACGGTGGAAGATACCGGGCTGGTGGATTCGCGCACTATCTCGGTGCTCAACACGGGCGATGCCGCGGCGAATTGGACGGCCGAAGTGCTGGAGGGTCAAGCGTGGCTTTCACTCGACATGCCGCAAGGCACTACGGCAGCCGGGACGAGCGCGCAGATTACCGCGACGATGAACTCGGGATTCATGCCGCAGGGAACGTACGGCGGTTTGATCAGCATTTCGGCACAGGACGGAAGTTTCAATCCGTTCTACATTCCAGTGGTGCTGCGAATCGACCCTGAAAACACGCCTCCGGTTCCATTGCTCTCCACAGGCGGGGTGGTGTTCCAGGCGAAGATCGGCGATCCTGGCCAGCAAATGCCGCTGACGTTATCGGACGCGAGCCCGAGTGCGATCGACTTTCAGGCGTCCGAGCAAAGCACGGGCTGGCTGTCGGCAGGACCGACGCGGGGGCAAGTGTCGGGCGCGTCCCCCGTTCCCTTGAGCTTGATTGAATCGCCGCTCGGATTGCAGGCCGGGTTCTACAGCGGGCTGGTGAACGTCGCGTTCGGCGCGGGTGCGTTGCGCAGTTTGAACGTTGGGATCAGCGTAGTGGATCCGGCGGCGACGAGTTGCCAACCGCAATTCCTGTACTTGACCGAAACCGCGCTAGGCGGCAGCTTCGCGACCTGGCTTGGATACGCGACGCCGCTTGAAGCGGTGCTGGTGGACGATTGCGGCAACTTGATCTCGAACGGGCTGGTGAACGCGGCGTTTTCAAACGGGGATCCGGACCTGACTTTGGAACCAGCGGGCCAAGGGCAATATGCCGCGACGTGGATACCCGGGCACACATCTGGTTCGCTCCCCAATAGCGTGGCGACGGTGACGTTGCGCGGATTTGTTCCGGCGTTATCGACCGCAGTGGCGGAGCTGAGCGGCACGGTTGCGAACGAAACAGTGCCCATGCTGAACCCTGGAGCAGTGCTGAACAATCTGAATCCGCAGTTAGGTGCGCCGTTGGCGCCGGGCACGATCGTTCAAATTTATGGCGCGTCGTTGGGCTCCGCGACCGACGCTGGCGCTGTACTGAACGGGCAGCTGCAGACCACATTGAACGGGGTATCGGTGAGTGTGAACGGAATCGCGGCGCCGCTGTTCTTTACCAGCAGTGGACAGATCAACGTGCAGCTTCCGAATGAGCTGGCGAGCGGGCAACAGTATCAGGTGCTGGTGAACGTGAACGGGCTGTACTCGAATCCGTTGACGATTACTACGGCCGCGGTGGGGCCCGGCTTGGCGAGTTTCGCCGACGGGAGCGTGATCGCGCAGGATCTTGGCTACAACTTGATAACGACGGCTCATCCGGCGCAGGCGGGTGAAGTGATCATCCTGTATGCGACAGGGTTGGGCGCGACGAATCCCGAGGTGGCAAGCGGTGCGGTGGCGCCCAGTCCGCCGATGCCGCTCGCGCAGGTGACCGTAGGGCCGCAGGTGACCGTAGGCGGAACGAAGGCGCAGGTGGTGTTTGCGGGGTTGTCGCCGGGGTCGATCGGGTTGTATCAGATCGATGTGGTGATACCGGCGAGCGCGGGCACGGGAAATTTGCCGCTGGTGGTGACGCAAGGGGGCGTAGCGAGCAATACGGTCACAGTGCCGGTGCAGTAGGCCTTCGATCGAACAGCCGGCTGACGGCGACGCCGACGAGGATCACGACCACGCAGCCAATCACGTTGTACCACAGGAACGAAATACTGGTGAACAGATTTGCGGCGAAGATGGCTGCTTCGCCCGCGATCACGCCGAAAAATGCGCCGTTTGGGCCGACGCTACGGAAGAAGAACGCCAGCACGAACACGCCCAGCAGTCCTCCATAAAACAGCGAACCGATCACGTTGACGGCCTGGATCAACGCGCCGAAATTCTTGCCGTATTGCGCGAAGCCCATCGCAAAGCAGCCCCAAAATACGGTGGCGATGCGCGAGGCGATCAGGTAATGACGATCGGAGGCGTCGCGCTTGATGTGGCGGCGGTAAATGTCAATCACGGTGACGGCGGAGAGCGAGTTGATCTCGCCCGATGTCGACGACATGGCGGCCGAGAAAATCACTGCGACGATCAGGCCGACCACGCCCACGGGAAGATAGCGCGTGACGAACGACAGAAAGATGTAGTTGGTATCGTCGAATTCTTTTCCAACCAGATGCTCGCCGGCGGCGTGGGCGTCGTTCAACTCCAGTTGGGTTTCGCGATAGTGCTGGATGCTGGCTGCACGCGCGGCGCGATCGGTGGACCGGTTGGCCTGAAGGAATTGCTCCGCGGCATCGCGACGATGGGCGAATGCTTCTTCATAACGGCGCTCGATGGCTGGGAATCGTGCGTCGTGCTGGACGGCCTTGAGGTCGACCGGCTGGAACAACACCGGCGGCGCTTCAAAATTGTAGAACACGAATACGATCGCGCCAATAAAGAGGATGAAAAACTGCATCGGGATCTTGGCCACGGCATTGAGCAGCAAGCTGAGGCGGCTGTGCGCGACCGATTTTCCGGTGAGATAGCGCTGGACTTGGGATTGGTCGCAACCGAAGTAGGCGAGCGCGAGAAACATGCCTCCGATCACGCCGCTCCAAATGTTATAGCGATCGTTCCAATCGAATTTCAGCGTAACGGCATTCAACCGGCCGGCCGCGCCGGCGAGCGAGACCGCGTCGAAGAACGAGACGTTGTGCGGCAAAAGGTGAACGGCGAGCACGAGCGCCAGCACGAGTCCACAGAGGATGAGCGACATCTGCTGCACGTCGGCCCACGTGACGGCTTTGATGCCGCCGAATGAGATGTAGGTCATGATGAGGACGCCCATCAAGATGGTGGTTGTGCGGTCGGGCCATCCCAGGATCACGGAGAGAACGACGGCGGGTGCGTAGAGAGAAAGGCCGGCGGAGAGGCCGCGCTGGATGAGAAAAATGAAACTCACCAGTGAGCGGGTCTTGGAATCGAAGCGCTGCTCCAGATATTCGTACGCAGTGTAGACATTGGCGCGATGAAAAATCGGGACTACGGTGGCGCACAGAATTACCATCGCGATCGGCAGTCCAAAATAAAACTGCACGAAACGCATGCCGTCGGTGTAGCTTTGGCCGGTGGTTGAGATGAAGGTGATGGCGCTGGCCTGCGTCGCCATGATGGAAAGGCCCATGGCGTACCACGGCATGGATTTGCCGGCCAGCAGGTACTTGTTCATGGTGCTGCTGCCGCGGCCGCGGTAAAGTCCGTAGCTCACGATGAAGGCGAGCCACGTGAACATCACCACCCAATCGAGTGGCCTCATGAAGCCCTCGGGAAGCTCGTCATGAAGCAAAGACTCGAGTGAACACGTAGAACCCGGCGATCACGACCACGAGGTAACAAAGGACGACGATGTAGATTCGGCGCCAAGAGCCGAGGAGCGGCGGTGGTTCGTCTTCAACCGGGTGCGGCGTGCCGCTCACTGCGCTTTCCCGGCGCTCAACAAATTCGCAAAGATGCGGAATGCGCCTGGAACTCCGGCCGGCAGTTCGCGGAACCAGGAGAGTGAGGTGAACACGTACGCGCCCTTGCCATATCGCGTGTACAGCGTGCTGCCCTCCTGCGGTTTTTGGCCGGGGTCGTGCGTCTCAAACAGAGGCTGGTAATGATCGTCCCATTTCGAGGCGAAATAGAGGCCGCGCTCTTGGATCCAGCCATCGAAATCGCGCGCGGTGATTTCATTCGGCTGGTGCAGCAGCGGGCTTGCGGGATTCGGAAACTGAACGGCAGCTTCTTCCACGGTCACGCGTTCTGAGCCGGTCGTCAAAGGGTAGGGGCCAATACTAGAAAGCGTCGTTGTGCCGCCGAAAGGATTTTGGCCGTCAGCCACGTTGTACTGCACCACTAGCGTGCCGCCATTCTTGACGTAATCCATGAGCCGGTTTTCATTGGCGCGCAAATCGGCGCGGACGTTGTAGGCGCGCACGCCGGTTACAATAGCGTCGAAGCGGCTGAGATTGCCGCTCGCAAGATCGTCGGCGCTGAGCAGCATGACGTCGGCACCCAATTGCTGCAAGGCTTGTGGGACTTCGTCGCCCGCGCCCATGATGTAACCGATCGTTTTGGGCAACAGCCGGACATCGGCGCGCACCAGTTTTGCAGATGCCCGCGGATACAAAACCTGCGGCGGAATGTGCGGGTAGTTGATGGTTTCCATTTCGGTGGAGACGGTTTGATCGCCCACCTGCGCGGTGGCTGCGAGAAGGCCCTGCGCGTCGCCGGAAGGCGGAGTGAGCTGGAACGACAACACGCTTTGCTCGCCCGCATCGGTCAGCTGAAACTTTTCCGAATTCGCGGAGACGCGCCAGCCGGCAGGCGTTTGGATGTGCACTTCCCCGGCTGCTTTCGGAATATTCGCTCTCACTTGCAACTCGGCCATTTCCGCCGCGCTTTGTGGAAATAGCATCGCGGGTTTGGACCATTGCAACGAGACCGGCGGTTCCACGACGACGGGCCGAGTCAGTTCGCCCTGCGCGCGCTCGATGTAGCGGTACGCCACGGGGCGGACCACTTCGACGTCTGTGGATTCGATCCGCAGGTGGAAATGCGCGCTGAACAGCGGCGGATTCTCCGCAAGGCCAACGTCAAGCTGGTTCGGGATCGTGTAGGTGTCGCCCTGCTTGGGCTCAACCAACCAGTACGGTTGCGACAGCGCTTGATGTTCCGGTACCGTTGCCGTCAGCGTGAACACTTTGGGCTCGTTGAAAGGAAGCACGTCGCCGAATTTGTCTTTGGTTGTGGCGGGCGCGATGCCTTCGATTTCGATGGACTTCACTTGCACGGCGAGATGATCGCGGCTGAGAGCCGTTGCATCGAACTTAAGCGCGCCGCCTGGCGTCACAGCATACTTGTCGGCGGTTGCATCGAGCCACAAGCCGGAACAGAACGCTATGGCCTCGCTCAGATCTTTCTGCTTTCCTTCCGGCAGCGGCTGGTGGAGGGCGGCCATTGCGGTTTGCGCTTTGAGGAGGAGCGGCACGACGCGGTCGGGATTCTCGGAGTCGAAAGTTCGCGCAGCTTCGGCTAAGACATTGCCCACAGCGGCGCCGCCGGGCACGCGATTCCAGGAGATGTCGATGCCGTCGAAAATGTCTTTGGTGGCGACCGGGCCGGCCTGCGTGACCAGGAAATCCTTGGCCGATCCTTTGCGCTCCGCCGCGCCCATCCCTTGGCTGCGATGCAAGCTGCGCGACATGCCGGCGATCTCGGCATAGGAATGGCCGAGCACCGGATCGTAGTCACCCGGGTCGACCGAGATGCGGTTGGGCATCTTCTCCACTTCTTCGCGCTGCTCCTTGGTGAACGCGCCAGGATTCCACATCAAACGCGTGGCCTGCCAGGGCTGCACCCATTGCAGCTGTTCCGGAAATCGCTTGGGATCGGCGGCAGCGGTGAACGCTTCCCGGCCGAGAATCGCGGAGACCTGGTGCTGGCCATGGCCGTCGCGCGGCGTGCCGCTGAACCGCAGAATAATTACGTCGGGACGGAAGCGGCGGACGACCCAAACGACGTCGCTCAGGATTTTCTCGCGACCCCACTTCTGCAGCGTCTCTTCGGGAGTCTTGGTGAAACCGAAGTCGACCGCGCGGGTGAAAAATTGCTGGGCGCCATCGATCCTGCGGGCGGCCAGGAGCTCTTGGGTGCGGATCACGCCCAGTGCGTCGCCTTGCTCGGCGCCGATCAGATTTTGTCCGCCTTCGCCGCGCGTGAGCGAGAGATAACCGGTGCGAACTTTTCTCCCGCGCGCCAGATAAGCCAGCAGCGCGGTGTTTTCGTCGTCGGGGTGGGCGGCGATCATGAGGACGCTGCCGGTGACGTTCAGCCGGTCGAGCGCGAGGCGCGCTTCGGCGGATCCGGACAGCTCGCGCTGTGCGTGGATGGGCGTGAGACACGCGCCGATGAGAACGGCTAGGATGGTCGTGCGCTTAAGGTCCAAAGAAACATGATACGGGACGAACAGGGGGGTTGGGGATTTGGGGATTGATGGCACGCGCCGCAACTCCGCTTATCTCTACCTATCGCTGCTCGCGGTGGTGGTTGTGTTCTTCCACAAGCCGCTGTTCAGTGCCGCCTATACGTTTCCTTGGGATTTTCGCGGCGTGCAGCTTCCGCTGATCACCGTTCTGCGCGACCAGCTTCGCGAAAACCATTTCGCGCTTTGGAATCCATACACGTATTGCGGTTATCCGATTTTCGCGAACATCCAGGCCTGCTTCTTCCATCCACTGGTATTTGCGAGCGCGTTAATCAGCAGCCGGTTCAGCTGGTACAGCTTGCCGATGCTGCTGGAATGGGCGGTTGTTTTGCAAGTCTGGATCGGCGGCGTGGCGGCGTTTCGGTTGTTCCGGGAGATCGGGCTGGGATCGGCGGCGGCTTGGACGGGTGCGGTGATGTTCGAAACGGGCAGCTACTTCGCGTCGCGAGCCGAACATATCGATTCGATGATGGCTGCGGCGTGGATGCCGCTGGCATGGCTGGCCGTATGGAAACTCAAGGATCGCCCGCGCCTGGATTGGCTGGCGGTGTTGGCCGCGGCGCTGGGCCTCGCAGTTTGGGGCGGATTCCCGCAAGCGACCGTCGCAGTGTTTGGATCGACTGTTGTGTTCGCGGGGCTACTCGCCCTTTTGCGTACAGGATCGGCGCGAGTGATCCTATGGACTTGTTGTGGTTGCGTGCTGGGGATTTTGTTGGCCGCTGTTCCATTTATTCCGACCACGCAGTTGACTGGCTTAAGCGTGGCGAAGTATCGCGTGGATTGGCTGGGCACTGGCGGCGGCCTGTACTGGCAAAGCCTGGTATCGCTGGCCGCGCCGAATCACTACAACATTTTCGACATCACCCGTTTTAGAGGGCCGGGTGATCCGACGTTTCTTTATCTATACAGCAGCATTGCGGGATTGCTGCTAGCGATGTTTGCTCTGGCGTCCGCAGTAATAAGACCGCGCGATCGGATCACGACGCTTTTCGGGATCCTGCTGGCGTTCGGAATGTTTTGGATGCTGGGCGATAAAACCCCGGTGTGGCGACTGCTGTTTCCATTACTGCCCGAGCAAGTGCGGATCGGAATCCATCCCGAGTACACGTACTGCATTTTCAGCCTGGCCATGGCCGGGCTGGCCGCGATCGGCTTAGACGCGATTCGGATTCCTAATCTGGGCCGCTGGGCGATTGGCGCGATCATCGCGGTGGATCTTTTCCTGGTTGGTTCCGGACGCCCGATGAACAGCTCGGCGATCGCGCAAGATCCGGGCGTGACCCGGGATACGTTCGACGGCAGTCCCGTTGTGCTGGACGAAATCCGGCGATACGCGAATCAGCCCGATGAGTTGTATCAGAATTTCCCGCCTTGGCGCATCGACACCGTCGACACGAGCATGGAATGGACCTACGGCGCACCGATTCTCCAAGTGCCCACCGCGAGCGGCATCAGTCCGCTGGCGCTCGAAAACACAATTCAGCTGCGCCTGTTTCTGCATGACGGCAACCGCGCGGGTTGGTATTATCCGCTCGAAAAGCTCGATTCGCCGGTGCTGGATCTGATGAACGTGCGCTACGTGTTGACGCGCGCCGCCGATGTTGGGCGCCTGGCCGCCGTTCCCAAGTTCCGGCACATCGCGAGCCTGCCAGGCACGGAGCTATTCGAAAACACGACGGTGCTGCCGCGCTTTTTCTTCGTGCACCAGGTGAAGGCAGCGGCCTCGCTCTCGGAAGCCCACGACTTGATCGAACGCCAGCAGATCGGGCTAGGTGACACGGCGATCACCGAAGAAGTCCTGAATCTCCCTGCAGGTACCGGGGGTGACGTAACGGTTATAACGTACCAGCCGGCCCGCATAGAATTGACCCTCAAGGCTTCTCAGGCTTCACTTTTGGTCCTATCGGAAACCTACTATCCCGGCTGGAAAGCCTGGATCGACGATCAACCCACGCCAATTCACCCCGTGGACATTGCGTTGCGAGGTGTGGTGGTGCCGGCCGGCGCGCACCGGCTGCGTATGGAATTTCGCCCCGTGGTACTAAGGGTATCACTTGGTATCTCGATGGCTACGGCAATTCTATTGGCACTTTTTGCATTTCTTTCCAGGAAGCAGAGATACAATTAGATTGAATGCCTGCGCCTACCACCACCTCCTCCACTCACGTTCGTGTACTCGTTGTCGATGACGAAGAAAACCAGCGCGCTGGTCTCGCCAAGATGATCCAATCGTGGGGATTCGTGGTGGAAACGGCTTTCGACGGCCAAGACGCATTGGAAAAGCTGACGCAGACGCCGCCGCATGTGATGGTCACGGATCTTATGATGCCGCGCATGGACGGATTCGAGCTGCTGAAACGCTTGGGATCGCAGGGCAGCATGCCGCCGACCATTGTGCTGACGGCGTTCGGAAATATTGAAACCGCGGTGCAGACCATGCACGATCTCGGTGCATTTTGGTTTTTGGAAAAGCCCATACAGCCGAGCGCACTGAAGGTCCTGCTGGAACGGGCCGCCACACAAAGCCGTTTGGCGGAAGAAGCCGAACGCCTGCAGCGGCAACTGCTGTATCAGGGCGTGCTGGTGGATCTGGTGGGAACTTGCTCGGCGATGCAGCAGGTATTTTCGCTGATCCGGCAGGTGGCTCCTTCGAAAGCCGCGGTGTTGGTGACGGGCGAGAGCGGCACTGGTAAGGAATTGGTGGCTAGGGCGATTCATCATCTCAGTCCCCGGCGCGATGGTCCATTCGTCGCGATCAATTGCGCGGCGCTGCCCGAAACGTTGATGGAGAGCGAACTGTTCGGCCACGAAAAGGGCGCGTTCACGGGCGCAGTGGAACGGCGGGCCGGTTGCTTCGAACTGGCGCAGCACGGAACGCTGCTGCTGGACGAAATCGCCGAGATGCCGGTGGCGACGCAAGCCAAGCTGCTGCGGGTGCTGGAAGATTCGTGCGTCCGGCGGCTGGGCGGAAAGACAGAAATGGCCGTGGATGTTCGCGTGATCGCAGCCACCAACAAAGTTCTGGAAGATGCCTTGCGCAAAGGCGAACTGCGCGAGGACTTGTACTACCGGTTGAACGTGTTTCAGATTCCATTGCCGCCGCTGCGCCAGCGCGAGGGTGATCTGGGGGTACTCACTGAAGCGCTCATCGAAATGCTGAACCGCAAGCATGAGACGCGCGTGGTGGATGTCAGCGCCGACGTCCGCGAGCAGCTGCGGCGTTATTCCTGGCCCGGAAATGTGCGGGAACTGCGCAACGTGCTGGAGCGCGCCGTGATTCTGGCCGGCGAAGGAACGATTACCAAGCATCATCTTCCACGCGATTTTGGCGTGCCCGCGGGCGCGCGCCCCATGCCGCAGGAAGTGGAGCCGGATGTGGTGCGATTGCCGGTAGGCACGACGGTGGGCGAAGCGGAGAAGGCGCTCATCCAGTTGACGCTGCAGCACACCAGGAACAACAAGACGCGCGCGGCTGAAATCCTCGGCATCAGCCTGAAGACTCTCTTCAACAAGCTCAAAGAGTACGGCTCGGCGGAAGCGGAGGCCAGCACGGGTACCTAGATGTCGTTGAAGTCGCGTCTGCGGCGTCCCATCGTAGCGCTGGTCGCGCTAGTCGTAGTTGTAATGTCGCTGCTGTACCTGTCGGACTTTACCCGTGTGTCGTTCAGCGGGGCGTCCGACCGGGCCGATCTGGTAGCCGAGCAATTCAAGCTGTACCTGGAGAATCATCTCAACCTGGAGATGGACCGCCACGGACTTCATCCAACATCGGTAGCGGAATGGGAGAACGGCTGGACAGCGATCATCCGCAACGATCCCGACATCACCGAGATGCTGAACCGCACGCTGGCCAAGGCGGATCTCGCGCTGGCCATCCTGGTGACGGACGAACATGGCGATGTGTTGGCGGCTTCGCCGGCGGCCACCGATAGCAGCGTCCTCGCGAGCGCCGAAGATCTTCACGATATCGAGCGCCGCTGGTGGGCGGTGAATTTGTGGGACCTGATGACCCGCCGCGAAAATTATCTGGTGACGCGTACCATTGGGTTCGAGGGGCGTAAACAAGCGCTGTTCAACATCACGATCGTGATCCGATCGGTTCTCTTGCGGCACGAGGTGGAGCCGGCTTTGAAGAGTCTGGTGCTGGCCTTCGCGCTAGCTCTATGCGTGGCGATCGTCCTGGGCGCGGTGCTGCCGAACTTGATCATCGATCCGTTGCAGCGCGTGAGCCAGAGTATCGACCTGATTCGCACCGGGCAGTTTGGCGCATCCACGGGGCAGGACCACCGGGAACCTCGCGAGTTCGCCGACGTCCACTCGAAGCTTAGTTTATTGGACGAGCAATACCGCGGCGCCAAGCAGGACGCCAGTGAATTGCGCACCAACATCGAGCAGTTGCTGCAAAGTCTGGAAGAAAGTGTGCTGCTGTTTGACCCCACGGGGCGGCTGATCATGGCGGGCGAACCCGCCGAGCGTATGCTGGGCCAGACGCACGATTCCATGGCAGGACGAACGCTGGACGAGCTGTTTCCACCGTCAACGGTCCTAGGCGGGATCATCGGGAACGCGGTTCGCAATCGCGAGTCCATCGGCGAGCAGAGGGTCACCATTCCACGAGCCGTTGGAGCGCCGCAGCGTCTGGCAGTGGGCGTTCAGATTCTGCGGAAGAGTGCCAATCAGGAAACTATGGGAGCGCTGGTTACGCTGCGCGACGTGGAAAGCCGGCGGCAGTTGGAACGCCAATTGGATTTTTCCACCCGGCTGGCTGCTATTAGCAGGCTCACGGGAGGGGTCGCGCACGAGATCAAGAACCCGCTCAACGCGATGGCGCTGCACCTGGAAGTGCTCAAGAATAAATTGAACGGCGAGGAGCCCGAGATCGAAGTGATCGGCCGGGAAATCAAGCGGCTGGATTCGGTAGTCAAGACGTTCCTGAACTTCAACCGGCCCGTGGACCTGCAATACAAGCCTATCGATTTCAACGATTTGGTGAAGGAAGTGCTGTCGCTGGTCTCGGTGGATGCCAACGCGAAGCAGGTCCGCGTGGAATCCGCATTCGAAGATGCGCTTTGGATCAACGCGGATCCCGATCTTCTGAAGCAGGCCATTCTCAACGTCATCAACAACGGCCTGGAAGCCATGAGCGACGGCGGATCGCTGATCACGCGCACGGAGCGCGATGGCGACGAGTGTTTACTAATCGTGGGTGACGCTGGTCCCGGAATCCCCCTGGAGATTCAGAACCGCGTGTTTCAGTTGTACTTCACCACGAAAGAGAACGGCTCCGGCATCGGACTCGCCACGACGTTTCGGGTGGTTCAACTGCACAATGGTACAATCGACTTTACCAGCGAGCCGGGAAAGGGCACCACGTTCCGGTTGCGCTTTCCTAGAATGGTCGATCACGAAAGTGGAGCGCTCAGTTCAGCCACGACCGCTTCTTAACCGAACGCTCATTGACTGATGTCCCACTTGCGTCTCCAAGCAGCAATGCTGTTGCTCGTGGCGCTGCCATCGTGCAGCAAGAAGCAAGTCGTGGTGCCGTTGCCGGCAGCTCCCGCCGCATCCAGCCAGCCACAGGCGACAGGACAGCCTGAGCCGCCCGCCCCTGAGACTTCTGCGCCGCAACCTGGTTCCGCGACGAGCAACGCGACGCAGACGGCCCCGTATCAGGTGAACAAGCCGGCACCGGCTGCTGCGCCAGCGGCTCGCAAGACAACTCGTCCGGCGGCCTCGCCGCAAAATCCACAATCCCCTGCGACGACAGCACCAGCTCAGACAACACCCGCCGCTCCGGTGCCCGCGCCGCAGTTGGTTGACGTCGTGCCGCCCGATCAGCAACGGCAGTTGAACGCGGCCATCGATCAGAGCCTTTCTCGCGCGCAGGCGAGTCTCGCGGGCATCGCGAACCGGGAGCTGAATAAGGATCAACAGGCGCTGGCCGAGCAGATCCGGAAATTGATGCAGCAGGCGCAGGCGTCGCGCGCGGCCGATCTACCGGGGGCCAAGAGCCTGGCGGAAAGAGCGGAAGTGCTGGCGAAAGATCTGGCGGGAAGCTTTCACTAAAGCTGGTTGTGTTTGGTTCGTAGCCGGAATTCATGGCGCCCTGGAGATGCGCCGAGTCCTGGCAGCGGTAGCCGTGATATCTCCACGCCCATGAATGATCGGCGCGCCTTGCAACAGCTATTCGTCTTGTTCTCGGCTTGCTGGATCCTATCGGGACCGGCGCGATTGCTCTGATTCCGCCAGCGCTAACGTACATTCTGTTTCGCGTTGCAATGTGGATCGGCCACAAGTTGAGAGCGGGCGCACGGATTTGGCGCACTACGTGTGTTTGACACCTGATTTCCCGCCCCCTTATACTGGGAATTAGCAATTTTCTACGTTTCGGGTGCTTGCCCGGGCCGAGGAACTCGAAATGCCAAAACGCACCTTTCAGCCAAACAACCGCAAACGGGCAAAGACACATGGATTCCGCGTACGAATGTCCACCAAAGATGGCCGCGCCGTGCTTGCCCGGCGCCGAGCCAAGGGCCGCCATAAGCTCACCGTCAGCGACGAGAGAGCCGTTCGGTACGCCGACTAGCTTCGGCTTTCCGAAGACCGCCCGGATTCTGCGAACCGTCGACTTCCGCAAAACGTATAACGAAGGGAAGCGATTTACCGGACGATGCTTTGCCGCCTTTTGTCTGCGGGTGCAGCGCGATCGGGACCAGGGACCGCGGTTGGGATTCACCGTTCCCCGGGCTTTCGGAAAGGCTGTTCTCCGGAACCGCGTGAAGCGCCGGATTCGAGAAGCTCTGCGGATGCGATTGCCCGAAGTTGCGCCGGAATGGGACATCGTCATCAATCCGCGGCGGCCGGCGATTGCGGCTCCGGTGGACGAACTTCGACGCGAAGTGGATCGATTGGTGGCGCAATGCAGAAAGTAGTGATCGCTACCTTGCGCCTCTACAAACGGTTTCTTTCGCCGGTTCTGCCTTCCGCGTGCCGGTTTTCGCCCACCTGTTCGGAATACATGATGGAAGCGGTGGAGAAATACGGCGTGGTGCGGGGAGTTGGGCGGGGCCTGCTGCGGTTGCTGCGCTGTCATCCGCTGCACGCCGGCGGGTTCGATCCGGTGCGCTAGGACTTTTAATTCTCATGGCCGATAATCCACTCCAGCCCGGCGGAAAAAAAGAGCTCACCATGGAGCAAAGGCTCCTGTTGGCTTTCGTTCTGATGGGGCTGGTGCTCTTCCTGACGCCTTATTTCTACAAAGCTCCTCCTCCGGCGCCGAAGGCTTCCACCACACCGGTCACGGCCAAGCCCGCTGCTGCGACGGCAGCGACGGCGGGTGTTCAGCCTGTAACGAAGCCCGCTGAAGCAGTGCCCGGGCAGATTGCCGCATCCTCCGAACAACAATTCGATGTGGACACCGACATCTACCACATCACGCTTTCCAATCGCGGCGGCACGGTGCGCAGCTGGACCCTGAAAAAATACAAAGATCACGCGGGAAAGCCGCTGGAATTGATCAATGAGGCCAGTTACGCCAAAGTTGCGCCGCCGTTTTCTATCGTGCTGCGCGATGATAAAGCCGCCGATGCGTTGAACTACGGCCTCTATCAGGCCAAGCCCGCTGAGGACGGCCTGGGCATCCAGTACACATTCTCGGATGGCAAGAACTACGCGCTGAAGACGTTTCACTTTTCAAAGTCGGGCTATCTTTCGCAGATCACAACGGAAGTGACCATTAACGGCGTCCCCACCGACCATTTGCTTCAATGGCGCGGGGGGTTCGGCGACTCGACGGTTATTAATCGCGTAGCCGATCAACACGCCGTGTATTTCGATCCGCACGAGAGCGGCACGGCCGGCCTCACGCAAGGAAAGCTCTTCACCAAAGACGCCAAGTCGGTGAAAGACGGCCCGCAGATCGTCACCGGCAATTTTTCGTTCGCCGGTTTGGACGATAAATTCTTCGCTGCGGTGTTTCTGCCGAAAGACAACACAGCCGTGAAGGTGGAAACCGTCAAGGACGACGTGCCGCCGGCGCCCGCGGCCAAGGACGAGATGCGCGTAGGGGTAGAGGTGGGCGGCGATTCGGTGAATCGCTTCACAGTGTTTGTCGGGCCCAAGGACATCGATCTGCTGCGGCGCGTGGATCCAAAGCTTCAGCAACTGATCGATTGGGGCTGGTTCGGCGTGATCGCCAAACCGTTGTTCCTGGCCATGCATTGGCTGAACGACAACTTTGTCCACAACTACGGCTGGTCCATCGTCGTAATCACCATCGCCATTAACCTGGTGCTGCTGCCGCTGCGCGTGAAGAGCATGAAGAGCCAGCGTAAGATGCAGGCGCTGCAGCCCAAGCTTGCGGCCATCAACGCCAAGTACAAGGGCCTCAGCATGCGCGACCCGAAGAAGGCCGAGCAAAATCAGGAAGTGATGGAGTTTTATAAGAAGGAAGGCGTGAATCCCATGGGCGGCTGCCTGCCCATGCTGGTGCAGCTTCCCCTGATTTACGCGCTCTACAAAGTCTTCGCCGTTACCATTGAGATGCGCGGGGCGCATTGGCTGTGGATTACGGATTTGTCGCAGCCGGAGCAGCTGCCCATCCACATCCTTCCGCTCATCATGATCGTTTCGCAGTTCGTCATGCAAAGAATGACGCCCAACCCGGGCATGGATCCATCGCAGGCGAAAATGATGATGTTCATGCCGCTGATGTTCGGCTTCTTGTTCTATAATTTTTCAGCGGGCCTGGTGTTATACTGGCTAACCAGCAATTTAGTGCAAATCGGACAACAATGGGCCGTGAATCGGATGATGCCCGCACCACCTCCGCCTCCGCCACCGGCTCTAACCAAGAAGAAGGGCAAGTAACTCGTGGGTGAGAATCAGGGCGGCCAGAAGAATTACACAGTAGAGACCAATGGATACCAGATCAGCGGGTTTCTCGATATGGTCATTGGAGACATGGGACTGGAACTTTCCTTTGAAATCCTGGAAGGCCAGCATCTGCATCCCGACCTCGAAGACCCCGATTTATTGGTGAAATTCTCCGGTCCGGACGTGGACATGCTGCTGGCGAATAAAGCCGAATTGCTGCTGGCGCTTGAGTTCCTCACCATGGAAGCGCTGCACATGCCGGCCGAACACCACTCGCTGCTGTGCTTCGATTCGAACGACTATCGCACCCTGCGGATCGAGGAACTGCGGCTGAGTGCGATCACAGCGGCGGAGAACGTCAAGAGAACGCGCCGGCCGTTTCACTTTAATCCGATGAACAGCCGCGAGCGGCGCATTATTCACCTCAGCTTGCGGAATGAAACCGATATCCGCAGCGAAAGCACCGGCACCGGGCCGTTCCGCCAAGTGGTGGTTCTTCCGGTGGACATGCCGCTGCCCGAGCCCATTCGTCCGCCCCGGCCGAGTCCTCCGTCGCATGGCGGTCCTCGGGATCGCGGTCCGCGGGATCGTGACCGAAGATCGGGACCTCCCCGGCGCGGCGGCTTCCGAAGACCTTAAACCGAAAACCCTGCAAATTCAGGACACTATTGTTGGGATTTCCACGCCGCCCGGGCGGTCAGGCATCGGTGTGGTGCGTCTCTCTGGATCGGGATCGCAACAAATTGCCGCGAGCATTCTTCGATTTCGCGGCGGACACCAGTGGAATCCCTGGAGTGTCACGCTTGCGGAACTGATCGATGATTCCGGTGGTCCGGTGGATCAGGTGGTGGTCGCCTATTTCGCCGCGCCGCGCTCCTATACGGCCGAAGATCTGGTCGAAATCTCGTGCCACGGATCGCCCGTGGTCCTGCGTTTCTGCGTGGAGCGAGCTTGCGCCGCCGGTGCGCGTTTGGCCGAGCCGGGCGAGTTCACGCTGCGCGCGTATCTCAACGGACGAATCGATCTGCCGCAGGCGGAGGCGGTCCGCGATCTGATCGAAGCCACCACGCTCTATCAAGCACGCGTTGCGGCGCAGCAGGTGGAAGGCTCGGTTTCCAAACGCATTCGGCCTGTCAAGGAGCAGTTGGTGGAGCTGATCGCGCTGCTCGAAGCGGGCATCGATTTTGCCGAAGACGACATCAGCGTAGCGCCGCTCGAAGAGATTCTCAGGCGGTTGGATCCGATCGCGCGATCCCTCACGTCGCTCGCGTCAACGTTCGACTACGGCAAGCTGGTGCATTCGGGAATCACGCTTGCAATCGTCGGGCGGCCCAACGTCGGCAAGAGCAGCTTGTTCAACCGGCTGCTCGAGCAGGATCGGGCGATTGTCACCGACGTGCCAGGCACCACGCGCGATCTGGTTTCCGAGGTTGCGGCGATTCACGGGATTCCGGTGAAATTTGTAGACACCGCCGGTATCCGTGCCAGCCAGGACCTCGTCGAGACATTAGGCATAGAGCGCAGCTATCAAGCCATGGCCGATGCCGATGTGACGCTCGTGGTGGTGGATCTGGCGCAGCCGTTGGAATCCGCCGATCTCGCGTTGATCGAACGTGCTCAGGCTCAGGGGCGCTCGATTCTCGTAGGGAACAAAGCCGATTTGCCGCGCGCCGCTGGACTGGATCGCGAGTTTATTCCCGTTTCTGCGCTCACGGGCGACGGGATCGAGCGTCTGCGGGAAGCAATCGCGCCTCTGGCCACGCACGAGCACGACTCCGGATTCATCACCAGCATCCGGCATGCGCAATTACTGCGCGAAAGCATTGAAGCGCTGGATCAGGCGCGCAAAGCAGCCGAGTTCGGCATTCCGCACGAAATGCTGTTGCTGGACCTCTACGCGGCGCTTCGTCCGCTGGATGCGATCACCGGCGCCACCACCGCGGATGATATCCTGAACCGGATCTTTTCCACGTTTTGCATCGGCAAATAGTGATTACAATGGGATCAGCTTTGGTTCGCCTGGTTACACTCGCCGCCCTCGCCTCCGCCGCGCTGCTGTTGCAGGCACAGCCGCAAGCTCCGCCTAAAACCACCCAGCCCCCCGCGACCCGCGTCGCAGCTCAGAACCAGTTGGACGGCAACGAAGCGCTATTCACGGTACTCGCCGCGTTGAATGCTGCCGGCTACGACGCCAACCTGGATTCGAACGCCAATTCGCCAGTTCGCAAGCAAGTGCGCGACGCAATCGCGAGCAAGCATCTAGATTCCTTGGACGCGCTCAAGAAGTTCATCGCCAATCATCATCAGGAAGATCCCGAGGCCGAGCTGAGCCAGTACATTTCGTTCGCTCTTTGTATTGATCGCCCGCCCGATTTCGGCTTTTGGCTGCCGCCGCAGGAGATTCCGCCGGATGTCCGGAAACTGGACGGCCTGAACGAATTGATGGCCAATTTCTATCAGGAAGCCGGTATCGAAGATCTTTGGAAGCAGGCGCAGCCGGAGCTGGAACGAGTGATCGAGGCGTATCACACTGGAGTAACGCAAGCCGTGCTCGAGGCCAGCGCCTACTTGCGCAATCCGACCAGCGGCTTTCGGGACCGGCGGTTTCAAGTGTTCGTGGATTTGCTCGGTGCACCGAATCAGATTCAGACGCGCAGTTACCGGGAGCGTTACTTCGTGGTGCTCACGCCATCGCCCGAGCCGCAGATCGATCAGGTGCGGCACGCCTATCTTCACTACCTGCTGGATCCTTATTCGTTGCGCTATTTCGAGCAATGGAACCGTCTAAAGGGCGTGGCTCAATTCGCGCAAGCGGCGCCCGCTTTGGATGAAGCATACAAGAACGACTTCATGCTGCTGTCCACCGAGTGCGTGATCAAAGCCGTGGAAAGCCGGCTTGCGCGCGGCGCACAGAACAAGCAGGCGCTGGTGAATCAGGCGTTGGAGCAAGGATTCGTACTCACTCCTGCGCTGGCCTACGGCCTGGAGGACTATGAAAAGCAGCCCGAATCGTTCCGCATCTATTTTCCAGATCTGCTTGGATTAGTCGACCTGGAACGCGAAGACCGGCGATTGCAAAAGGTGGAGTTCGCGAAAGCCGCCACGATCCACAAGGCCAAGCCCGCTCCGCCTCCGCCTGAGCCCGTTTTGAGCGAATCCGCGAAGACTCTGGCCCAAGCCGAGGATCTCTACACCGGCCGCAACCTTCCCGCGGCCCAGGAAAGCTACCGCAAGGTGCTGGAACAGCCGGCCGACAATCCGACACACGCCAGGGCGTATTATGGATTGGCACGGATCGCCGCGCTGGATCATGATCCGGAGTTGGCGGAGAAGCTGTTCCAAAAGACGCTGGAGATGTCGCCGGACGATGAAACCAAGTCGTGGGCCCATTTGTATCTGGGCCGGTTGTCCGATGCAGCCGGGGAGCGCGAACAGGCGCAGAAGCAATATCGCGCAGCGCTGGCGGTCCATGGAGCGCCGGAGCAGGTGAAGGCCGCCGCCGAGAAAGGACTCGCGCAGCCGTTTCAACGCTAGCGACGCGTTGTACGGGACGGTATCGAGAATTTAGAACCGAGGAGCAATGATGAAAAGAGCAATTCGAAATATCGCGGCGCTGACTTGGGCTGCTTTCACGCTCGGCTATTCGCCGCTTTTGGCGCAGAAGGTCAAGTCGCCCAAAGAGCAGCAGGCACTTCTGGCGGTTCAAGTGGCCGCCACCCCGGATGCGAAGGTCCAAGCCATCGAGAGCGTATTGACGAACTTCGCGGATACCGAATTCAAAGTCCCGCTTCTTCAGATGGCCATGCAATTAGAACTGCAGAAGGATGATTACGCCCAGGTGGTGTTCTATGGCGAGCGGCTGCTGATGGCCGATCCGAAGAACGCTTTCGCGCTCATCAATCTGGCATCGGAAACAGCGCGGCACACACGCGAGAACGATCTCAACAAGGATGAGAGTCTCGCAAAGGTAGACAAATGGGCCAAGGACGGCATCGAAGCGGCGAAGATAATGCCCAAGATTCGTCCCGATGTTCCCGACGCCGACTGGGACAGCTTCAAGAAAGACATGGAAGCGCAGGGCTATGTGGCCTTGGGCATGGCCGATATGTTGAAGAAAAACATGGATGGCGCCGCGAACGATTTCCGGCAATCGATTGAGATCGGCGCCACGCCAAATCCAGGTACGTTGGTCCGTCTGGCGCAAGTTTACTTGAGCGCCGGCAAAGTGGACAATGCCATATTTACGTTGGACAAGGCCATCAACACTCCGAACGTTCCGGACCAGGTGAAAACCGTCGCGGAGACTCTGAAGGCCCAGGCTAACAAGGCCAAGGCTGCCGCTGCCGCCAAGTCAGGCGCCTCTCCGGGGGCCGCTGGTGCTGCTCCGCCTGCTCCCCCTCCGGCCAGCGAAAATAAACCATAGCGGCGCACCATTGCAAGACGTGGAAGCGGAAGCACTGGAAGCGGCGCTGGGTCATCGATTCGCCAGCCGCGAGCTCCTGATTCGAGCTCTCACGCACCGCTCCAGTGTTCACGAGAAAACCTCGAGTGCCGCGCCCGGCTACTCCGACGCCGGTGCCGTTTTTCCCGATGCCGGTGCCGTATTTTCCGATAATGAGCGGCTCGAGTTCCTAGGCGATGCGATTCTGGGTTTCGTGGTGAGCGACGCGCTGGTAGGCGCTCATCCCGACTATCCCGAGGGCAAGCTTTCCAAGCTCAAGGCTCACCTGGTGAGCGCCTCGCACCTGCATCAGATGGCTGCGCGCTTGAAGCTGGGCGATTATTTGTTGCTTGGCCGGGGCGAGGAGATGAGCGGCGGTCGCGAAAAGAAGGCGCTGCTCGCTAACGCCATGGAGGCGCTGATCGCCGCGCTCTATCTGGATGGCGGGATCGAGCCCGCCCGTCGTTTCATTCTTCAGCATGTCGTGGGCGGGTCCGAGCCATCGGACGACACGCCGCCCGCTGTCGATTACAAGAGCGCCCTGCAGGAGCTGGCGCAATCCTTAAAGCTCCCTCAGCCGCGCTATGCGATTGTGCAGGAACACGGGCCCGAGCACGCCAAGACGTTTCTGGTGGAAGTCAGCGTGGGCCGCGATTGGGTGGGACGAGCCGAAGGGTTGTCAAAGAAAAGTGCTGGACAGAAAGCCGCCCAGGAGATTTTGCGGAGGTTGGCGGAGTGGGCGGGTTAGCGGCGGGCCGTCATCAAGGCGTCTTCTTTGCATGCGCTACCGGTAGCCGTTCGGGTTCGCCCTGGGCGCCGGCTTGATTCAAGATGACAATATCGACGCGCCGGTTCTTTTCGCGTCCGGCCGGGGTGTCGTTGGTGTCGATAGGATCGGTGTCAGCATACCCGGCAATGGAAAGGCGCTCTCGCGGAACTCCGTCCTGGATGAGAAGTTCCGTCAGCGCGATGCTGCGCGCCGCCGAAAGCTCCCAATTGCTGCGAAATCTCGAGTTGTGGATCGGGACGGAATCGGTGTGCCCCTCGGCCCGGGCCGGGTTGTGCACCTGATTCATTGCCCCGGCTATGGTTTGGAGGGTGGGGTAGAGCGCCTTCGCGATCTCATCTTCCCCGGAAGGAAACAGGGCGGCCTCCGTGAAGCTAATCGCGAGCCCGCGCGGCGTCATGTGCAGCGATAGGTGCCCGTTTTGTATCTCATGCTGGAGTTGAACCGCTAAGTAGGGCATCAGTTCGGCCAAGGCGGGATTGATATCTTTGGTCGTTTTCTTGTCTTGTCCCAAAGCGGGCGGCACTTGGTCTTGGCCCTTCGGAGCACCGGTACCGCCCATCAACATGGAGAACGCGGTTTTGAACGATTCGCCCTCCAAGGCTTTCTTTACCGATTCGGAAACGGCGCGCGTTCTGGCATTGTCGGTTTGAGCGGTGGCGAACATCACGACGAAGAATGCGAACAGCAACGTAATGAAGTCAGCGTAGGAAACCAGCCAACGATCATGATTGGGCGCAGGTTGTCGACGTTTGCGAGGCACGATTATTCCTACCGAGAAGCTCTCCGGTCCCCTTTGGTGCCGGTCCCCGGCTTCCGGTTGGCATACAGGTAAGCCTCCAACTTGCCCCGGATCAGCTTCGGATTGAGCCCTTCCACGATGGACACCACGCCTTCCAGCTTCATTTCCTTCAGCGCGGTTTCGTTTTCGATGCGCGACTTGATTTTGGTAGCGGCCGGCAGCAGCAACAGGTTAGCCAGTCCGACGCCATACACAGTGGCGACGAAGGCTACCGCGATTCCGTGGCCAACCTCTCCGATGTCGGACAGGTTCTTCATCACCTGGATGAGCCCCATCACGGCGCCGATGATTCCAATGGTGGGCGAGTAGCCGCCCGCGCTTTCAAACACGCGCGCCTCGGCGAACGCGCGATTTTCCGTGATCTCGATATCAAGCTGCATCATAGAGCGAATCTCCTGGAGATCCGTTCCGTCAACAGCGAGGTTGAGCGCCTTCCGCAGAAAAGGGTCTTGTACCTTCAAGGCTTCGTCCTCGAGCGATACCAGTCCGTTGCGGCGGGCCATGCTGGCGAAGGCGATCAATTGTTCGATAGCGCCCTCCGGCGAATCGGCCGCATCCATGAACACGTGGCCTAGACGGCGTAGAGCGCCGGCCAGCATCCCCATCGGCGTGCTGACCATGACTGCGCCACAGGTGCCGCCTAAGACGATGAAGGCTGCCGTGATCTGGGAAATATCCTTGAGCTTGCCGCCTTCCATGAGCAAGCCTCCGATGATTCCACCGAAGGCCAATACCAGGCCGCCGAGCGTGGCAATGTCCGGACGAGCGCCTCTGGGTTCCGATTGGACGCGCCGCACGCTCTGTGGTACCGCTAGAGGTGTCGCTTGATCCGCCATTTCGACCTTGTTTTCATTGCGGTTTAAGCAGTAACAGGCAGATCGGAAATCGCCCGGCGAAATTCAATCACCTTTTGAACCACTTCATCAGCCGACTCCAGAACCACAAGCTTCTGACCAGTGGTCAGAGAGATTACCGTATCCGGCGTCGCCTCGACGTGTTCGATCAGGTCCGAGTTCAACACCAGCGGTACCTTGTTGATTCGCGTGAGCCGGATCATGGATTGCTTCCGAATTGCTTATCGGCCCGAAGACGGACTGTGTGAGCAGGGACGAGGTGGGTTGCAGACTACCGGACGCGGGCTAGCGAAGCAACTGCAAGATTTCGCTCAGCTCTTTGCGGATTGCGTCCAGCGCCGGAGCGGCATCGGCGAACAGATCGGGTTGCGGACGAGCGGCTTTCACGGCTCCCGGCTTGGCGGCTGCATCCCGCGAGCGAGATTCCAGATACTTGCGCGCGCCCTCAATGGTGTAGCGCTTTTCGTAAAGCAGAAGCTTGATTTCCAGCACCAGCTCCACGTCTTTGCGGCGGTACAGGCGATGCCCTTTGCCGGACTTCTTGGGTCCCAGAGAAGAAAACTCCGTCTCCCAGAAACGCAAAACATACGGCTTGATTCCAGCCAGACGGCTGACTTCACCGATGCGAAAATACAGCTTGTCCGGAATCTCAGGCCGATGCTCGCCCATTGCCGGCTCTGGCATACCTCGCCATTCTAGCAAACCGTTGAGCAATTCTCGATACTTTTCTACACTAGAATTACGAAACATTCCTCCAAAACTATTGCGGCGAAGCAGCCCCGCCCCACTGCGCAACTCGGCGCTCAGATCGTGGCGGGATTCCATCCGGTTCGCGAAGCATTGCGCGCCGGCCGGCCCCTCGACCGAGTACTGATCGCGCGCGGCGCCGCGGGCCCGCGTTTCCAGGAAATCATCGATCTGGCGCGAGAGCGGTCGGTGACTCTGCGATTCGAGCCACGCGAGGCGCTGGACCGGGTCTCGAATGGCGCCACACATCAAGGTGTTGTGGCGTTCGGCGCGGAGCGAGCTTACTCGGATCTGGACCAGGCGATCCAGGGCGCGCAATTGCTGATTGTTCTCGATGGTGTCGAAGATCCGCACAACCTCGGTGCGATCATTCGTACGGCACAGGCCGCCGGAGCCGCCGCTGTGATCGTTCCCGACCGGCGCGCCGCTGGTCTGACGGAAACGGTCGCCAAGGCTTCCGCCGGAGCGATCGAGCACCTCCCCATCGTGCGCGTAGGCAATGTTTCTCAGACGCTTGAGGATCTAAAGAAGCGCGGCTTCTGGATTTATGGACTCGACGAGCGCGGCGCCGAGCTGTACAGCGAAACCGACTATGCGCGGCCGACGGTCTTCGTTCTGGGCGGCGAAGGCCGCGGTCTGCACGAGCTGGTGAAGAAGCATTGCGACGTGCTGGTGCGCATTCCCATGGCCGGCGCCATCGCCTCGCTGAACGTATCGGTGGCGGCGGGCGTGGTGCTGTTTGAGTGGCGGCGCCGGCATCCCTGATGGCTCGGTTTAGCTATTTGCCCTGGGTAAGCCCCTGTTACAATGATGTATAGTTTCCTGCCGCAACATCTCAAAGTTTAAGAATGTCAACAAGTTCCGATCAATGCGTGCTCGGCTTTAGCCTCCAGTTCGAAGATCTGTACAGCCGAGATGGTTTAACCCGCATGGACAGCGCGTTCCTCGCTCAGCTTCTTGCGTCCGAGTCCGGCCTGCACGCTCAGCTTCTGGATGCACGCGCTAACTCTGACACGTTGACGGCTAAACAGCAGTCCGAGCTCGTGGTCGCCCTCGCACCGTACGTCGAAGATTTCCTGGGCGAGCTGTTCGGAATTACAAAAGAAGTTCAGTTGTTGCAGGCGCGGCACAACGAATTCGCCCCATTTTTCGCTTTCAAGCGCAAGTTCATTCAGAAGCGGGCGATTAGCGGCGTCACCAGGGAGCAGGCGGAGGCGATCGACGGCCCCAGCCTCGCTCGCGAGTTGGAAGCCATATTCTCCGAACCGCTTACCGAGCGAAGCTTCTTTGAACATGTCTCGCGCTGGCTGGAAACTGAAACGGAGCATCTCGAGCCAATTCAAACCGCCGCTCGCTATGCCGCGTGGGCCGCGCTTTCCGATGCCGGACGCAAGAAGCACCACCGCGACGTTCTGTTTAAAGTCGCGCACAAGCTGGATCCGCTGCATCTGGTCCCGGTTGAGACTCTCACGGAGAACGGAATCGCCAAATTGCGCCTGCCCGAAGAAGACTGGCGCGGGCGCGAGGGTTTCCATCTCACCGATGCGGGCATGGGTCTGGAAGGTGCGCTCGATCAAGCGCATTACTGCATCAAGTGCCACAACCAGGGCAAGGATAGCTGCTCGACGGGTCTCAAGGAAAAAACTGGCGAGTTCAAGAAGACCGTGTTCGGAGTCACACTGGCGGGCTGTCCGCTGGACGAAAAGATCTCCGAGATGAACACCGTCAAACAGGACGGCTACACGATTGGCGCGCTCGCCATCGTTACCATCGACAATCCAATGGCCGCCGGCACCGGGCATCGCATTTGCAACGACTGCATGAAGGCCTGCATTTTCCAGAAGCAGGACCCCGTCGACATCCCGCAGGTTGAAACACGTTCGCTCAAAGACGTGCTGGAGCTGCCGTGGGGCTTCGAAATCTACAGCCTGCTGACGCGCTGGAATCCGTTGAACTTTGCGCGCCCGCTACCGCTCCCACCCAGCGGCTACAAAGTGCTGGTGGTTGGGCTGGGGCCCGCTGGATTCACGCTGTCGCACTACTTGATGAACGACGGCCATACCGTGGCCGGGATCGATGGACTGAAGATCGAGCCGCTGCCCGAAAAGATAGCCGGTGTCGACGCGCTGGGCGCGCGCTCGCCATTTAAGCCGATCCGCGATATTCGCGAAGTCTACGAATCGCTGGACGACCGCGTGATGGCCGGATTCGGCGGCGTGGCCGAGTACGGGATCACCGTTCGTTGGGACAAGAATTTCTTGAAGATTATCCGGCTGCTCCTCGAGCGCCGGCGAGAGTTCGCGATGTTTGGCGGGGTGCGCTTCGGCGGCGCGTTGACCATCGACAGCGCGTTCGAGATGGGCTTCGATCACGTGGCGCTCTGTGCTGGAGCCGGCCGCCCCACTGTAATTCCGATGAAGAACGGTCTGGCGCGCGGCGTTCGCCAGGCATCTGACTTTCTGATGGCGTTGCAGCTCACGGGCGCGGCCAAGACCAATTCTGTCGCGAATCTGCAGATCCGGATGCCGCTGGTGGTGATCGGCGGCGGGTTGACGGCCGTGGATACCGCTACCGAATCACTCGCCTATTACGTGGTTCAGGTGGAGAAATTCCTCGCTCGTTACGAAACGCTCACGGCGGAAAAAGGCGAGTCCGAAGTTCGCGCCGGATGGAGCGCCGAAGAAACGCAAACCGCCGACGAGTTTCTGTCGCACGCGCGCGCGATTCGCGCCGAAAGAGCGGCCGCTGCGAAGGCCGGCCGGAAGCCGAATCTGATTGGCCTGCTCAATTCCTGGGGCGGCGTTACCATCGCTTATCGCCGGCGTATGATCGATTCGCCCAGCTACACGCTGAATCACGAAGAAGTCTGGAAGGCGCTCGAAGAGGGCATCCGATTCGCTGAATGCCTGACGCCTGAATCCGTGGAAGTGGACAGCTTTGGCCACGCCGCCGCGCTGCACGTGATACGGCATAAGTTCGACCCGGCGACTGGAAAGATGAGCCCGGACGGCGATCCAGTGCGGATGCCTGCGAAGTCGATCCTGGTTGCCGCGGGGACGCAGCCCAATACGGTGCTGGGCCGCGAAGATCCCGACAACGTGTTTCTGGACGGCAAGTGGTTCCAGGCGGTGGATGAAGAGGGCGAGCCTGTGAAGCCGGAGCGCGTGGCCAAGCCGAAGGCGTCGCGTGTGCTGACTTCGATCCGCCCGGACGGCCGCGGCGTTAGCTTTTTTGGCGATCTGCATCCCTCCTACGCGGGCAATGTCGTGAAGGCGATGGCCAGCGCGAAGCAGGGTTTTCCGGTGGTAACGCGGCTGCTCTCGAAGCGATCGGCCGAAGCTCCAGAACCGGCGGCGTTGGTAACACGCTTAAATCGCGAACTGCGAGCAGTGGTGCAAGACGTGATCCGGCTCACGCCGAACATTGTGGAAGTGGTGGTGCACGCGCCGTTGGCCGCACGAGCCTTCGAGCCCGGCATGTTCTATCGCCTGCAAAACTACGAGACTCTGGCGACGCAGGTGAACGGAACCGCCCTCGCGATGGAGGGCCTGGCGCTCACCGGCGCATCGGTGGATCGCGAAAAAGGACTGCTCTCCACCATCGTTCTCGAAGTGGGCGGATCGTCGGATCTGTGTGCGCTGCTCCAACCCGGCGAGCCCGTGATCCTGATGGGGCCGACCGGTACGCCAACCGAAACGCCCTCGCGCGAGACCGTGCTGTTGGTAGGTGGCGGCCTCGGCAACGCCGTGCTGTTCTCCATCGGCCAGCAACTACGCGCCAGCGGATCGCGGACGATTTACTTCGCCGGCTACAAGAAGATGATCGACCGCTACAAGGTGGAAGAGATCGAGAAGGCCGCCGATGTCGTGGTGTGGTGCTGCGACGAAGCGCCCGGATTCACGCCCGATCGCGTGCAGGACAAGGCCTTTGTCGGAAACATCGTGGAAGCGATGGCTGCTTACGGCCGCGGCGATCTGGACGACCCTGAGATTCCGCTGAACACGGTGGACCGGCTGGTAGTGATCGGCTCCGATGCCATGATGCACGCCGTGCAGCGCGCGCGCTACGCCGTACTCGCGCCGTATCTGAAGCACGGCCATAAGGCGATCGCGAGCATCAATTCTCCCATGCAGTGCATGATGAAGGAGATTTGCGCGCAGTGCCTGCAGCAGCACAGAGACCCCATC
>DATHMO010000010.1:0-3255 GCA_035486995.1 Bryobacteraceae bacterium | reverse complement strand
CGAACCTCAGGAACGAGCTCCTTTGACGGACCGGGAAACCAGCGTCCTTCGATTGGTAGTTCAAGGCCTGGCCAACAAGGAAATAGCCACCCAGATAGAGGTATCCGAGAGCACCGTCAAGAACACGCTTCAGCAACTATTCGCCAAGACGGACGTACGCACGCGCGCGCAGCTTGTTCGCGTGGCACTGGAGCGGTATCGCGACCTTTTGTGAGGCGCCTCATTTCCATCTCAACGTGAAGCTTCTCTTCGATGAGAACCTATCGCCTGCTTTGGTAATCGCTCTGGCCGACTTATTCCAAGGAGCTGCTCACGTACGAGACGTGGGGTTGAAGTCTTCATTGGACTGGGGAACTGCTCGACGAGGCAAATCGCGGAGCTTCTTCGCAAACAGGGCGAGGAGATCGAAGCCTTCGCTCTTTCAGAAGACCCGGCTTTTCTTATGCTCGGATGTCGCGGGGTCAGCGCTTGATTTCCAGACGCGCCGTTCCACCGCTCGGATCGGTGAACTCGTAGACTTCCGGTTGCGACGAAACCTGCTTCACCGTGCCTTGCCGCCACACCGGCTTGGACTCCGAGCCTTCCTGGGACCAGCCGCTCAGTACATATTGCGGCGCTTCGGTCGAGCCCCAGGCATTGCAGGAGGCCAGCGACAGGATATCGCTAACTGACGGCTGGGCGCCCCCGGCGTTGCTCGCGGCGGACCACACGTAGTGCCAGCCACTTCGCGCCTTGTGCCAGCACTGAAGCATGGTCTCCACCGAACACTTGTCGGTCTGATAGCGGCTCACCACGAACTCGCGCGCCGCCGCTGCAGGCGAAGCGCCGGATGAAAACGTCGCTTGTACGTGGACGGCTTCCTCGGGTCCACCATTGCCGTCGCACGGGATGCGGCTGTGAAGTGGAACTCCCTTGGCGGGATCCACCGGGTCGCGTGCCGGATGGCCGAGGCCAAAGATCAGGAGCAGAGCAAAAAAATGAGCGTTCATGTTTTAAAACCAGTAGCTGCGATATGCCACCCACCAACTGAAGACGGCGATAGGAATGGTCGCGCCCAGCGCCCACCACAGCGGGAGAAAGACATCGGCCGCGAGACCCAGGATCGCGAAAGTGAGCCAGAAGATCTTTCGCTCCACACGTCCAGTTTACCAGGGGACAAGTAGCTGGTTGCTTGTGGCTGGTGGCTTGGGAGCGAGATAGAATGTTTTGCGATGACGTTTGCAGCCGTTCGTAAGATGGCGCTGGCGCTCGAGGGCGTCGAAGAAGCCTCGTCCTACGGCACGCCGGCGTTCAAGGTGCGCGGTACAATGCTGGCGCGATTGCGGCCCGAGCTCAACGCGCTGGTGGTACACATGAGCATCGAAGGGCGCGAGGAGCTGATCGCGGCCGATCCCGAAACATACTTCATCACCGACCATTACCTCAAGTATCCGTACGTTTTGGTGCAGCTCGGCCGAGTGCATCCGGATGCCATGCAGGACCTTCTGCGCGGCGCGTGGCGCTCGGCGGCGGCGTCCAAGAAGCCAACCAAGCGGCGCGGAACGAGAGGTAAGCTAGATGAGTAATCCAATGAAATCTTTATTCAATATCGCGCTGTTAGGGATGGTTCTGAGCGGAGTGCCAGGCGCTTTGTTCGCACAGTGGCCGGATTATCCAACGCCAGGTGTTCCCAAGGGCCCCGACGGAAAGCCCGATCTTACCGGCCCCGTGCCGAGGACGGCCGACGGCCATCCGGATCTGTCGGGGATGTGGGACCTTGCTCGTCCGCCGCGCCCGGCCCCGAAGGATGGAAGCATCCCCGGGCAATTGCCGCTGTCACCGCCCGCTGCTGCTCCCGGGACTCCGCCGCCCGCACCGCCCGCGGGTGGGATCGGTCTCGGACCGCGTCCGCCTGGTGTGAGCCAGTTCTTCGATATCGGGTCGACCCTGAAAGATGGCCTGCCGATGACGCCCTGGGCCAAAGAAATACGTGCACAGCGCAAGGGAGAGAACAACAAGGACAATCCCGATGCCCATTGCCTGCCGCTCGGCCTGATGCAACTGCACCTGCACCCGCAGCCGCGCAAGATCATCCAGACGCCGAAGCTGATCGTGATTTTGTACGAGGCGCAGGGCGGCGTGCGTCAAATCTTCATGGACGGGCGTCCCCTGCCGAAGGACGATCCGCAGCCGTGGTGGTACGGATATTCGATCGGCCATTGGGACGGCGATACGTTGGTGGTTGAGACCACCGGGTTCCGCGACGACGTGTGGCTGGATGTGGAGGGAAGTCCGCTGACCAATACCGGCAAGATGACGGAGCGGTTCCGGCGCGTCAACTACGGGAATCTCGAGATCGAGGTCACCGTGGAGGATCCCAAGGCGTACACCAAGCCGTGGACGGTGATGATCAAGCAGCGAGTGATGCTGAACACGGATCTGATCGAGTTCATTTGCAATGAAAACGAAAAGAGCGACGCGCACCTGGTGGGGAAGTAGCGTTCTCTATTCTCGCCGTTCCCCGACCGTTGCGATGATGTTCAGCAACACGCTCTTTCGCGGCTTTCTGCCGGCAGAAGCGGTAACGCACCAAACTTTCGTCAGCCCTTGCAGCGGTACCAGCTCCCTATAGTTTCTTCCGAGTGCTTCATTCACCTGACGATGGAGCGCTCGGTTGGCGGCGAGAGCCTTGATCACAGCCCGGCCCTGTTGGGGTGTCAACCCGTATTTGTTGGGATTTTCTAAACCCTTCAGCCACTTCTGGTACGCCGCGCTCGGACCCGCCGCCGAGAATTGCGAAACTGAATTCGTTCCCTCGAACTCGAGAATGATCGTAAATAGCATGCGCCCTAGCGTTCCTGATATTCCCCGAACACGCCGCGAAGGCGATCGGAAATTTCCCCCACCGTTCCGTACGCCTCGGCGCACGCCAGAATGTGCGGCATCAGATTATCACCCGAGCGCGCAGCCGCTTCGAGAGCGCACAAACGCGTCTCGATCGTCCGGGCATCGCGTGAGGCGCGCAATTCGCGCAGCCGGGTGATCTGCTGCGCTTCAAGCGCAGGATCGAGACGGAACGTCGTGGGCGGCTCATTCTGATCCTGCTGGAATTTGTTGACGCCCACCACCACCGCATCGCCGCGCTCCACCGCCTGCTGATAAGCGTACGCCGCGTTCTGAATCTCGCCTTGAATGAATCCGCGCTCGATGGCCGCCAGCGTACCGCCCATGGCATCGATGCGCCCGATGTACTCCTCGGCGCCGCGCTCGATCTCG
>DATHMO010000009.1:0-21786 GCA_035486995.1 Bryobacteraceae bacterium | reverse complement strand
CGCCTTTGGTCTCGACAAAGATCAACCCCGCGATTTCGCCTGGATCATGATCGTCACCGTCACCATCACCACCGGCGTTTGGCTCGCCGTCACGTTCCTCACGCGCCCCGAATCGAAGGACACGCTGGTCGCCTTCTACCGCCGCACGCGACCATCGATAGCCGGCTGGCGTCCGATCGCAAAGCTCGCTCCCGACGTTCGCCCCTCCACCGGCGGCCTCTCCAACCTGGTCGATTGGATCTGCGGATGCCTCCTTATTTATGGCATCTTGTTCGGCACGGGCAAATTACTCCTCAAGGAATTCACCAGCGGTTCCTTCCTCCTCGCCATGGGACTCGCGGCCGGCGCCGTCATCTATTGGGACCTTTCGCGCCGCGGCTGGAGTACAGTGGTGGAATAAGCGATGAACTCGCTCGTCACAACACTGTTCTTTGCTTCGGTCAGCCTCGCGATTGCCGCCGACAGGCCGCTCGCCATCATCCACCCGGTATTCGCGCGTAGTGAAGACGGCCCTCCCGAAGCCTCCGACGAGGATTTCGTTCCCGGCGAAACTATCTACTTTAGTTGCCAGGCCGAGGGCTTCAGCAAAGTTGAAAAGCCCAACGATTACGGCAAGCAAAACATGTCGATTAAGTTCCAGATCGAAGTCCGCGACAAAAGCGGCGTTTTGCTCCACCCCGTGCAAGAGGGCAAGGTCGAAACCATCGTCACCCAAGAGGACAAGGACTGGAAGCCGAAGCTGCGCGACACTATCGTGGTCCCCCCGCTGGCCGACTCGGGCGAGTTTTCAGTCCTCATCAAGCTGTCCGACGAACTCGCAAAATCCTCTGTGGAGAAAACCGCGGTCTTTCACATCAAGGGCCGCGACGTGGAACCCAGTGCCACGCTCACCGTCCGCAATTTCCGATTCCTGCGCAGCGAAGATGACGGAAAGCCACTGCCTGTCGCCGCTTATCGCCCCGGCGATTCTGTGTGGGCGCGCTTCGACATGACCGGCTATAAACTCGGCGACAAAAACCAAGTCGACATCGAGTACGGCCTCACCGTTCTACGCGAAGACGGCTCCGTCGCCTATATGGAACCGGAAGCCGCGAATCAAAAGATCCAGAGTTTCTATCCGCAGCGCTATCAGCCCGGCGTGCTTAATCTGAACCTCGCGAAAGACCAGCCGCTCGGAAAATACACCATCGTGCTCGCCGTCCGCGATAATCTGGGCCAGCAAATGTACGGAACTCGCGAGACCTTTTCGGTCGAATAGCCACCATCTGAGCAATGGCCCTTTTCCGGACCCGCAGCGCGGCCGTCTTTGGAATCGAAGCGCACCTGATCGACGTCGAGGTTGATATGTACTCCGGCGGAAGCGCGCGCGATTTCATCACAGTCGGCATGCCCGACACCGCGGTGCGCGAGAGCCGGGAACGCATCAAGTCTGCGCTGCTCAATTCCGGCTTCGGCTATCCCAACAAATCGGTCACTATCAATCTGGCGCCCGCCAACGTGCGCAAGGAAGGCGCGGGCTTCGATCTGCCGATGGCTCTCGGGATTCTGGGCGCGATGGGAACCGTCGGTCATAGCGATGAACACATGCTCGTTGGCGAACTCTCGCTCGATGGCACTCTCCGGCCGGTGCGCGGCGCGCTGTCGATAGCCGTTTGCGCCCGCCGCCAGGGCATTCCCAATCTTCTGGTCCCTGCCGACAATGCCGCCGAAGCCGCCGTCACTGAAGGCGTACGAGTCTTCGGCATGCGCCATCTCGCCGAAGTGGTCAGCTATCTGAATCAGCCCGATCGGTTCCAGCCCACGTCGTCCATTGCGGCCGTCGCCGATCCCTCGGCGGAGCCTTGGCCCGATTTTCGCGATGTCCGCGGCCAAACCACTGCTAAGCGCGCGCTCGAAGTCGCAGCCGCCGGCGGCCACAACGTGTTGATGATCGGCCCGCCCGGCTCCGGCAAGACGATGCTCGCGAAACGATTCGCCGGCATTCTTCCCGCGCTCACCTTTCAAGAATCGATCGAGACTACGCAAATCCACAGCGTCGCTGGATTGCTACCGCGCGGGGTCGCATTGCTCGCCCGCCGTCCGTTCCGTTCACCTCACCATACAGTTTCCGATGCCGGCCTCATCGGTGGAGGATCGGGCACGCCGCGTCCCGGCGAAGTGAGCCTGGCTCACAATGGCGTGCTGTTCCTCGACGAGCTTCCCGAATTCCCGCGCAACGTTCTCGAAATGCTGCGCCAGCCGCTCGAGGATTCCTCGGTCACTCTGGCGCGCACCAACAGGACGCTCTCGTTCCCCGCTGACTTCATCCTCATTGGCGCGATGAACCCCTGCCCGTGCGGTTACTTCTCCGATCCTGGCCGCGAATGCCGCTGCACCGGGGCCATCATCCAGCGTTACCTGAGCAAGGTCAGCGGCCCGCTGCTCGATCGTATCGATTTGCATGTCGAAGTCCCGGCCGTCGCCTATAAGGAACTGCGCGGCAAAGATCACGGCATCACGTCCGAAGAAATGCGCGCCCGAGTGGAAGCCGCTCGCGCTATCCAACGCCGCCGCGGGTTCTACAACGCCCGCATCCCGGCCCACCGGCTCCGCTCCTTCTGCGCGCTCGATGAAGCCGGTGAACGCACGCTCGAGATGGCCGTCCGCCGCATGGGACTAAGCGCCCGCGCACACGACCGCATTTTGAAAGCCGCCCGCACCATCGCCGATCTCGACAGGTCCGACGCGATCACCGCAAAGCATCTCGCCGAAGCCGTGCAATACCGCAGCCTGGACCGCAGTTACTGGAGCTAACTTCCTAACAAACCGCTAACCGCAACAGCGAAACCTCTCCGAATAACCAAAGGTCTAAAAGTCATGAGGTTATTTCAGATGAACAAAATCGCTCTCGTTGGTTGTCTCAGTTTTCTTTGCATTGGCACTCTAAGCGCTCAGGAATTTTCCCGCTTCACATTTGATCTCGGCGCCGGTTTTACGCAACCGGTCGGCAACACTGGGCGGTATCTCGATGATGGCTGGAACGTCCAGGGTGGAGTAGGAATCAACTTAACCAGTCACATTGGCGTCCTGGGTCAGCTCGACTTCAATTCCATGGGCATGAACGGCACCGCGTTAGGCACCAGTGGTTTTCCGGGCGGAGACATTCACGTATTTTCCGCTACCGTAGATCCGATTTATCACCTCACGCCGGGGCGCCGCTTCGACGTTTACGCCATTGGCGGCGGTGGTTTGTATCATTGGTCCCAGCAATTCTCGGCGCCCACGGGCGTGGTGAGCAATTCCTTCGCCGGCTCTTTCCCATTGGTTATCCCAAACGCGGGCGACCAGTATTCAGTGAATAGACCGGGCTGGAACGCCGGCATGGGCGTCGCGCTTGGCACCAAGTGGCATGGAAAAATATTCGCCGAAGCTCGCTATGTGCACGTTTTCCTGAACAATGGCGAGCGTGGCGACTACGTGCCTGTCACGTTCGGTTTCCGTTGGTAGCAGCAACTTACGAGATCACAGCCCCGGCGAATAATATCCGTGGCGAAAATAAACTCGCAAATTGGGTATTTCCAACTGAGGCGTCACCTTAACGCTGATGTTCCTGAATTTTCCATCGCGCTCCGGATTAAGCGGCGAGTATCCTAACAGATACTGATTGCGAAGTTGATTGCCGATCCGGGCGCTGATGGAAGGCAGGTCGTCCAGGCTCGCCACCGGGTATTCGCGGCCACCGGTCTCTTCGGCCAGGTCTTCGAGCAACTGCGGTCCATTTTGCTCCTCAGGCGAATGCTTGGGAGCCCCGTCCAGATCGAAGATGCCCATCGCATAGACCTGCACATCGGATTCAAGCATCGCGTTCTTGATCTCGCGCGCCGTATGGCGGCTGCGATTGTCTCCGCCATCGGAAACGATGATCAGCGCCTTCCGCAAATTCCGCGCGTGCTTCATCTCGCCCATCGCCATATGGATCGCATCCAGCAGCGCCGTGCGGCCAAACGGCTTGGTGTGGGCGATCTCGTCGTAGACCTCGCCGGCATCAGTAGTGAAGGGCACAATGAGTTTCGGGCGATCGCTAAATTCGACCAGAAAAAATTCGTCCTGCGGATTCGTGGTCTTGAAAAACGCCGCCGTCGCTTCGGTGGCCTTCCTGATCTTGTTGCGCATGCTGCCGCTGATGTCGAACAGCAATCCGATCGAGAGCGGTGCATCCTCCATCGAGAAATTCGAAATGGGCTGCTCCACGCCGTCTTCGAAGACTTTGAAGTCTTCTTTGCGCAAATCGGTGACGGGCGCACCCAGTACGTTGGTCACCTGAGCCGGCACCAGCACCAGCGCGGAGTCGATGCGAATATCGGCTTTGGGAAAGAGGTTTTGGCCAGTGGAAACCGCCGGCCGGAAGTGGGGCAGTATGGAGATCGCGGTATCGACGCCGGACGCCTGGAACGCCCAACAGGGGGAGCATGCAACAAAGGCTACAGCGAGGCGCGCCGCGTACGTATCAGTGCGAGCCATTGGGAGATTGTATACCAACGGCAGGAGGGTAGCGCAATTGACCACTTAGTGTCATCGTACTAGCCCGGCTACGGCCTTTCGCCGACCTTCCTCTGATAACCTTATCGATGCGTGAAGTTGTTTTCTCTCTCCCTGCTGTTAGTCGTGAGCACCGCCGCTCAGGACTTCGACGGTATCCGGTTGGATCGCGTAGCTGCCGGCCTCACCTTCGCCGAAGGGCCCGCGTGGTCGCCCATGGGCTTTCTCGTTTTCAGCGATATTCCCGAGAACAAACTGCTCCAATTCAGGGCAGGCGAGCCGACCAGTACTTTTCGGGAGAATTCGAACGGCGCGAATGGAAATCGTTTCGACGCGCAGGGCCGTTTGTACACCTGCGAAAGCCATTCTCGCCGCGTCACTCGCACCGACAAGAAGGGAAAAGTGGAAGTGATCGCCGAGCGCTGGCAAGGCAGGCGGTTGAATGCCCCAAACGATGTTGCGATTCGCAAAGAAGGCGACGTTTATTTCACCGACCCGGCTTTCGGAAACCAGCAGGACACGCGCGAGCTGGATTTCTTCGGCGTCTATCACGTTTCGCGCAAGGGCGAATTGGAAGTGATCGCAAAACCGAAAGGACGGCCGAATGGCATTGCGCTGGCGCCCGATGGCCGTACACTTTACGTGAGCAATTCCGACGAGCGCAACGTGCGCGCGTACAACTTGGATAAAAGCGGTGCCGCGTCGGACGAACGTACGCTGATTTCCGGAATCGACGGCGTGCCCGATGGGATCTGCGTCGACGAAAAGGGCAATCTCTATGTGGCGGCCAAGGGGATCGAAGTATTCACTTCCGAAGGAAAACAGATCGGCACGATTGAGATCCAAGAGACTCCGTCGAATTGCTCTTTTGGCGATCCAGATCTCGGATCGTTGTACATTACCGCTCGGACCTCGGTGTACCGGGCGCGCCTGAACGTGAAGGGGATTTCCTATTAACGAGGAGAGTCGCCGGTATCCGTCGCGCCCGTTCCTCGGCGTCGGCGCATTGATTTTTGAAGACGAGAAAATCCTACTCGTCGAGCGCGGCAAGGAGCCGCTGAAGGGCTATTGGTCGCTGCCGGGCGGCATCGTCGAAACTGGTGAGAAGCTGGAGGAGGCGATCCGGCGCGAAGTTGCCGAAGAGACTGGACTGGATGTCGACCCATACTTCATGTTCGAAATTTTCGAGCGAATCATGCCCGACGCGGAAGGAAAGCCGGAGTATCACTACGTGTTGATCGATTATTTGTGCCGCCGCCTGAGCGGCGAACCCGTTGCCGCGAGCGACGTCAGCCGGGTGGCCTGGGTTTCGGAAGGCGAACTCGCCGGCTATCGTCTCACCGAAGGCACGCTGGGCGTGATCGAGAGAGCCTTTGCAAAGCTTCAGCGCTGATTTACTGGAATTCGAGCCGCTACGCGAGTTGGTGGCGCGCTACGTCGGCAGTCCGTTGGGACACGCCGAGTTGGAGAAGCTGGCTCCGCACTCCGATCGGGCAATATTGGAAAACGCGCTGGCCGATGTAGCCGAAGCGGTCGCCTATCAAAACGCCTCGCGGCAGCCTCAAGCGGCAACGCGCGGCTCGGCCATTCGTCTGCGGTTTAATTCGATTCCGGACGTCGCAGCGGCGCTCACGGTGCTGCGCATCCAAGGCGCGATGCTTGAGCCGAAGCAGATTCTGGAACTGGCCCATTTGATCGAAGAAGCCGGTGAAATTCGCGCCGTCTTGAATCTGGCGGGCGAAAAGTATCCGCGGCTTGGCGCTTTGGTCGCCGCCACCGCCGACCCTCGGCCGATCTTACGTGATGTGCGAGGTAAGGTTCTGGCGGATGGATCGCTCGCCGACGACGCCAGCGTGGCGCTCGCGCGTTTGCGCCGCGATATCGAGCGGCAGCAGCGGCAGATTCAAACCTCGCTCGAACGCTTCCTGAAAACGCATCGCGACGACGGAACTTTGCAGGAAGAGTTCATCACGCTGCGCAACGATCGTTTTGTTGTTCCGGTGGTCGCGGGCCAGCAGCGCAAAGTGTACGGCGTGATTCACGGAGCGAGCAGCAGCGGGCATACGCTGTTTGTCGAACCGCTCGAAACCATCGACCTGAACAATGAACTGGTCCGCTTGCGCGAGGAAGAACAGCGGGAGGTGGCGCGCATCCTGCGCGAACTGACCGAGGTTTTGCGAACCAACGGTCCGCAAATCCAGGTGCTGGTGGAAACCATCGGCCGTTTGGATTTGCTGTTCGCCAAAGCCAGCTTCGCGTCGGATTTCGAATGTGTCATTCCGCGGTTCAGCCCGGACCGGGATCGCCGCTTGATATTAAAGGACGCGCGGCATCCGCTGCTCCAGGACGTGCTCCGGCGGCAGAAAAAACCGATCCTTCCCATTTCGCTTTCTTTGGACGAGAAGCAGCGAACTCTGCTGATCAGCGGGCCGAACACAGGCGGAAAAACGGTCTCGATGAAGACCGTCGGGTTGTTGGCTTTGATGGCGCAAGCGGCGCTGCCGGTGCCGGCGGCCGAAGCCGAGTTCCCGCTGTTCGAGCAAGTGTTGGCCGAGATGGGCGATCAACAATCCATTCAAGAAAGTCTCAGCAGTTTTTCCGCGCATATCGCGAGGGTGCGCGAGATGCTGGAGATGGTCACGCCACAGTCGCTCGTGCTGCTGGACGAGCTTGGCCGCGCGACGGATCCCGAAGAAGGCGGCGCACTGGGGGTCGCGATACTCGAGTCCTTCCGCGCGCACGGGGCGTTTACGTTCGCCTCCACGCATTTGCTGGCGCTCAAGATCTATGGCGCCACCACGGCGGGCGTTTTGAATGCGTCCATGGGTTTCAACGAACAAACATTACACCCGACGTATGTTTTGCAGCTCGGCGCGCCGGGGAAGTCGGCGGGTCTTGAGATCGCGAGCCGTTTGGGACTTTCCGAAGACCTGATCGCGCGCGCGCGGCAGCGCATGTCCTCGAGCGAACGCGACATCGCGGTGTTTTTGAACGAACTGCACCAGCGGCTGCGTCGAACGGCGATCGAAGAGCAGGATCTGCGGGAACAGCGCCAGGCGCTCGAAGCTCGTGAGCACACGCTCGCCAAGGAATTCGAGCAGCGCGAGACGGCGAAGTTCAAAGAATTGGATGAGCGTTTGCGATCCGCGCTGGCCGGGTTCGAAGCGCAAAGCCAGGAGCTGATTCAGAAGGTGCTGGCCGGCGCCGAGCAGCGCAAAGCAGCCGAGCAGGCCGAGCGGCGGATCGCCAAAACCAAACGTGAGTTTGAGGAGCAGGCTCGAGTCGCGGTGTTTGGAGCAGCACCTGTTCCAGAACAACGCTTCGTCGCGATCGCGGAAGGCGATCGAGTCCGGCTGAAAGGCGTCCGCGAACCGGCACGGGTGCGGCGCAAACTTTCCGGAGGATTGCTCGAAGTGGAAGCCGGCTTGATGCGGATGCAGATCACCACCGACGACGTCGAAGAAGTTTTGCCCGCAACGCTCGAACCCGCGCGATTGCCCAAGAATGTTTCCTATGAGCCGGGTCCGCGCTGGGATGTTTCCTATCGCGAGATCAACGTCATCGGAAAGCGCGCGGAAGAAGCGCGCGAGGAAGTGGACAAATTTCTGGACAGCGCGTCCATGGCATCGGTGGATCGCGTCCGCATCGTGCATGGCCACGGCATGGGCATTTTGAAACGGGTGATCGGCGAATTGCTGGCGACTAATCCGCACGTCGAGAAGTACTATCCAGCCACGCCTGCCGAAGGCGGAACGGGCGCTACGGTCGTGGAGCTAAAATAGAGGTACATGACCGCTCCGGTGACCCCGCTCACGATTGACGATTTCGAGCGCCTTCCTGATGAGCTTGCCTATTATCACGAGCTCGTGGACGGAGAGTTGGTTGACGTGTCTGGAAATACCCCGAATCACAATGGTCTTCGAGACCTGCTGATTGTGATGCTTTTTCCCTATGTTAGGGAACAGAAGCTCGGCAGAGTGCTTAGCGAACAAGAATACCAATTCGATAAGAATGCCCATGGTCCGGACGTGACGTTCGTGGTTGCGGCCAAGACAGCGCTGTTCGACGGAAAGAAACGAGTCCAGCGCTTTGTTCCCGATCTGGCTATTGAGATTGTTTCTCAGAACGATACCTTCGAGGACCTGGTCGGGAAAGCACGGCGGTACCGAAAATGCGGCACGAGAGAAGTCTGGATCTTCTCAATTGAATCACGGGAGGCTTATGTCTATTCCGAGAATGGACGCGCCATTCTTGATGAAGACGGCCTGTTTGAATCCAGCTTGATCCCCGGCTTCTCCATCCGCCTCGGCGACCTATTTGACCAGCTATGACCCTCGCTCAGCAGCAGGAGTTGGACGCGCTCGTCCAACACGCCAGGCTCGCCGGGCAAGCCCGGGATTGGCACGGAGCACGGCAAGCCTGGGCCAAGGCGCTGGAGCTGCTTCCGCCGGACTCAGAAGAATATCGCCTCACCAAAACGCGCATCGAAAACATTGATCTGCAGCTTTCCGATGGTAACGTCTGGAAGAAGCGCTTCGCGAAACTCGGGCCCATCGGAACGTTCCTGCTGGTGGCACTTTCCAAAGGCAAGCTGCTGTTGCTCGGGCTCACCAAGCTCAGCACGTTCGCGAGCATGCTGGCGTTCTTCGCGGTGTATTGGTCCATCTTCGGCTGGAAATTCGCCCTGGGTTTCGTCCTGTCGATTTATATCCACGAAATGGGCCACGTGATGGCGCTGCGCAGGTACAACATCGCAGCCAGCGCGCCCATGTTTATTCCGTTTTTTGGCGCCATCGTTCGCATGCGGCAGTATCCGCACAACGTGGGGGAAGACGCGCGCGTCGGTCTGGCTGGTCCAATCTGGGGATTGGGATCGGCAGTGGCGGCGTGGCTTGCCGCGATCACCACCGGGCTTCCCATCTGGTATGCGATCGCCCACACCGCCGCGTGGCTGAACCTGTTCAATCTTCTCCCCATCTGGCAACTGGATGGCGGACGCGGCTTCCGGGCTCTCACGCGAAAGCAGCGCGCCATTGCTGCCGCCGTCGCGATTGGCATGTGGGCCGTCACACACCAAACGATCCTCCTGCTGATCGCGCTAGGCGCGGGTTACAGGCTCTTCAGCCGCGATTATCCGGCTGAGGATGACAACATCATCCTGATGCAGTACGCAGGCCTGATTGTTTTGTTATCGATGTTGATGGTGATGACCGATCGCTCGCTTGGCGGGTCATTTTAGACTCACCGATTAGATTCTTTCAGCAAAAGTTGAGGTATTGTCGATACACTTCTTGGATGCACCAACGCTCCCATTGGACTGGCGCCCTAGGCTTGGCCTTGCCGGTCCTCTTCGCCGTTGCCGCTTATGGGCAGGGCGGACCGCCGTTTCGTACCGACGATCCCGAAACACCTGGCAACGAGCATTGGGAGATTAACTTCGGCTGGATCGCCGACCGCAACCCGACCGACGGCGCCTACCAGATTCCCGACTTCGACATCAACTACGGCCTCGGCGACCGCATTCAGCTCAAGTACGAGCTTCCGATCGCGATCGAGGAGATCCGCCCGCTACCGGCGAGTCCCGGCGTGCCCGCCCAAGCCGGTCACGTCATCGCGGGGCTCGGCGAAAGTTTGCTCGGCATCAAATGGCGCTTTTACGAACATCATCCCAAGGATCCTTGGCTGAAGGGTCGCTTTGGGACAGGCTTGCTCAGCGTCTTCGGGCACCACCCCGCCGAGCAGCCGCTTCCACCTGGGGACGCGGGTGATTCCCCCGGCGCCAAGGACACGCCGGAGCAACTGGTGAACTTCAGCGTCTCCACTTATCCGCAGATTTTCCTCGATAATCCGACCAGCGCAGTTCAGCGCGGCCTGGTCGCGCGCGGCCCCGACTTCTTTCTTCCGATCGAGGTCAACGTCCGTTTCGGACCCATACGCATCAACGGCGATGCCGGTTACGACTTTGGCAATCACGGCGTCCCGCAAGGCTGGCACCGCGGCGGCATCGTCGGTCACGAGTTTAGCGACCGTACCGAAGCCTACCTCGAAATCTATGACATCCACGACGCCAACACCATCGGCCCCGGCCAGGGCGTGGGAGTGTTTGCCACCGGCTATCCCAAACAGCGCGAGTCCACCATTGGCTTGGGCGGACGCCAGGCGCTCAACCACGACAAAACGCTGAACCTGCTGCTGATGGCCGGGCGCAGTTTCTTGCCCGTCACAGCCACCAACGGCCAACCCGGTTGGATCGCCTACGTCGGCTTCCAGCTTCTGTTGGGGCCAAAGGAACCCTAATCGTTCCGGAACCGGATCACGAGCCAGCCACAGCTGCGCTTCAGGCGAGGCAGGCGCGGGAGTACGCTGAGCATGGTGGCGAGCGCCGAGATTCAGTCCATCCCCGACGAGACAGCCCAAACGGCCGGCTAGCTTTTCTTACAGCAAAACTTCAGGTCCCGGCGGTAGCATAAAAGCAACATCATGCAGGTGCTGGTGGTCGAAGATGAGCGTCGCATGGCCGACCTGCTGCGGCAGGGCCTGGAAGAAGAGGGCCACTCCGTGGTGCTGGCGGGCAATGGGAGCGACGGGCTCGCAATGGCCGAGTCGCATCCGTTCGATGCCATCGTGCTCGATGTCATGCTCCCGGGCCTCGACGGTTTCTCTGTCGCGCGAAAGCTGCGCGCGGCGCGCAACCAGACGCCCATCCTGATGCTTACCGCACGCGACGCCACGCCCGATATCGTCGAAGGCTTGAACCTCGGCGCCGACGATTACCTGGTGAAGCCGTTCTCGTTCGAAGTGCTGTTGGCCCGCCTGCGGGCGGTCTCGCGCCGGGGTGCGATCGCCCAGCCGCCGGTATTGCACGTGGCAGATTTATCGCTCGACCCATCGGCGCACGACGTGATGCGCGGCAGCCGGAAGGTCTCGCTCACCCGGACCGAATACGGGCTGCTCGAGCTGCTCATGAAACGCGCCGGGCACGTAGTGACGCGGGAGAGTCTGATCGAATCGGTGTGGGGATTCGATTCCGAAGTACGCAGTAACACGCTCGATGCCTTTATCCGCCTGCTGCGCGATAAAGTGGACACCCCAGGCGAGCGCAAGCTGATCCAGACGGTGCGCGGCGTCGGCTACTGCATCCGCCCGGAGCAGGGGTGATGCGGAGCTGGTCTATCGGCGCGCGCCTCACTCTGTGGTATTCCCTGGTGCTGTTGGCCGGGCTCGGGCTCTTCGGCTCCGGTATCTGGATCGTCGTCACCCACAGTTTGAACACCGCCATCGATGAGACGCTGGCCGCGCAGGCCAAGGGCGTGGTCAGGGTAGTGCAAACAGAATACAAACCGTCGAAGCCGGCCCATCTTCAGGAAGAGCTGGGCGAATACGCCGAAGCGACGCCGGAAGGCCGGTTGATCGAGGTGCGCGATCCGCAGGGCGCAGTGCTGGTTGGAGGCGGAGTAGCATCCGCAACGCGCTCGAGCAGCCATTACCGGACGCTCGAAACCCAAGCGACGGTAGAAGATCAGCGCTATCAAATCCTGGTAGCCACGCCGCTCGAAGGAGCAGAGCTGACGCTGCGGCGTTTGCGCGAGGTGCTGCTATGGGCCACGCCGCTGGTGCTGCTGATCGGATCGCTGGGCGGGTATTGGATGAGCCGGCGTGCCCTCCAGCCGGTGGATGAGCTCACGCGGGCGGCGCAGTCCATAGGGATCGAAAACCTATCGCAGCGTCTGGAAGTGCCGGCGGCGGGCGACGAACTGCGCCGGCTTTCTGAGACCTGGAACAACATGCTCGCACGCTTGGAAAGCGCGGTGAAACGGTTGTCGCAATTCACCGCCGACGCATCGCATGAGCTGCGTACGCCAATCACATTGATCCGGGCCACGGCCGAGCTGACCCTGCGGCGCGACCGTCCGGTGGAGACCTATCGCGAGGCGCTGCGGCACATTATCGACGAGTCCGACCGCACCGCGCGGTTGATCGAGGATTTGTTGTTACTGGCACGCGCCGACGCCGGGTTGCCCGCTCTGCCGCTCGATCGCGTGGCGCTGACCCCGCTGGTGCGCGACGTCTGCGAACAAGGCCAGATTCTGGCGCAGGAACGCCAGCTCGAAATTTCGACCGAGGCTCCCGAGCAGCCCGTGTTCGTGGACGCAAATGATCCTGCGCTGCGGCGGCTATTGCTGCTGCTGGTGGACAATGCCGTGAAGTACACCCCGGCAGGCGGACGCATCACGGTGTCGGTGCGGATGGAGCCCTCGGGCGCGACAGTCACGGTGCGCGATACCGGCATTGGCATTCCTGACTCGGCGCTGCCGCACGTGTTCGAGCGTTTCTATCGCGTGGATGAAGCGCGCAACCGGGAAGCGGGCGGCGCGGGGTTGGGCCTCGCCATCGCGCAATGGATCGCCGAGCGGCATCATGCACGCTTGGAAGCCGAGAGCGTAGTGGGGCAAGGGTCGGCGTTTCGGGTGCGGTTTCCTTCGGCATAACCTGGCACGATCCCTCTGGCGGCGCGCTTCTAATGCGCCTCCAGCGCCCGGCCGATAGACCAATGATGGCCCGAATACCCACGCTGGATGGCTGGCGCGCAATTGCGATCGGGGCCGTCACGCTGCACCATCTCACGAAGTGCTTCTATCAGCACGAGGCCGACTACGACCTCAGCATCACCCGCTATGGCGCCTTCGGTGTAGATCTGTTTTTCGCTATCAGCGGACTCTTGATCACCAAGCTTCTGCTCGACGAGTGGCGCGATAAACAGTCGTTCGATCTGCCGGGATTCTACATCCGCCGCGCCTTCCGCATCCTGCCGCCCTATCTGCTGTTTCTCGCCGTCTATTCCATCACGATCCATTGGCGCTCGCCAATCGAAATGCTGTCCTGCCTGTTCTTCTTCCGGAACTATGCGCCGGTGGGGCTTGCGAGCGCCGGCACGCTGCACCTATGGTCGCTGTCCGTGGAAGAGCACTTCTATCTGTTGTGGCCTGGCCTGCTCGCGTGGGTGGGCGCGCGCCGGTCGAAAACTCTGGCCGTGAACCTCGCGCTCGGAGTCGCGTTATGGCGAACGGTGGAATCGCAGCTGCCGATGAAACTGCTTCCGATGGTGGTCACCCACTTTCGCACGGACCTGCGCCTGGATGGGTTGCTGTGGGGATGCGCCTTCGCCTTCCTGCTGGATGATCAGAAGCAGCGCCAGAAGCTGACCCGCCAGTTGCGCCTCCCCGTGTGGCTTGCCATGGCCGCGGTGCTGGGATTGTGCATCGTTTTTTATTCCGAAATGACAAGCGTGCTCGTTGCCGCGCTGATTCCGGTTTTGCTGCTTGGAACGCTGACACATCCCCACTGGCGGATCAGCCGTGCGTTGGACTTGCCGCCGGTCGCGTGGATCGGGCGCATCTCGTACAGCTTGTACCTTTGGCAGGGCTTGCTGTTGGCTCCCGGATGGGACCACGCCACGGCCTGGTGGCGGCTTTGGCCGTGGAATTTGGCAATGTTGCTGGCCGTCGCAACGGCGAGCTACTACTGGATGGAGAAACCGCTGATTCGCTTGGGACATCGGCTGTCTGCCTCGCGCGGATCGCGGCTCGCACGCCCGAAGCTGGAGACGATCGGCGCCGAGCCTGCGTAGGAAAACTCAAGTTCGCACGCCGAAGCGTCGATACACAATGTGGTGAGTTCGCGGGTATTATTGGTAGTCTCCCTCCTCTGGCTCGGCCCCGCGGCTTGGGCTCTCACGGTTCAAGAAAGCCGAACGGCGTCGTCGGTGAGCGAACAATCGTGCGTAGCGCCGAAAGCCGTGTCGACATTTCAGCCGGTCGACCGGCAAGCTTTCGTCTGGTTCATAGCATTGCAGGTGCGCGCCGGCGATCAGTTGCGCTTGGAGTGGCTGGACCCGTCGGGTACAGTAGCCACCACAGCCGAGTATGGCGTACTACCGAGCGCTCGCGAATTGTGTTTCACTTCCCAATTGCCGATCGCGGGATTCGCGGCGGCATCCGAACCGGGGAACTGGACGGTGCGCGGAGTAGCGAACGGCACGTTGGCATTCTCGCGAACATTCACCATCGTGGCGGCGAACAATAACGGCGGGCCCGTGGTTACGAGCGTGACGTGGTCTGGCGTGCGCGCGCAAGAGATCGATTTCACGGTACGCGGAAAGAATTTTCAGCCCGGCTCGCTGGTGTTGATCGCGCAATACAAACAATCCGGCGGCTGGACATATCTCGCAAGCCTGCAGCCACGCGATGCGACGGCGAATCAGCTCCTCGTGCATTACGCCGGTCTGCCGGCCAACGAGTATTGGGTCATCGTGGAGAGTCCCGATCAACGCACCAGCCTGCCGGCACAATTTCTGATATCCACACAAGGTTACAAGCTGCCGACGGCCGCGGGCGTTCCATGGATCGTCACGCAGGGACCTTACGGTACGTTCTCGCATTGGGGTAACAGCCTGCATGCTTTCGATATCGCGCCGCGCTCGGGGAGTTGCGTGGTGGCGATGAAGTCCGGCGTCGCATATACTCACGATCTGGGCTTGCAGCAGGACCACCGGCATCATTCGTTCGGGAACTACATCACTATCGATCACGGCAATGGCGAGTACAGCCACTACGCGCATCTGGCCACTGGCACGTTCGTGGTGAAGAACGGCGAGCATGTGGAACAAGGACAGGCGCTCGCGACGGCCGGCAACAGCGGCTATACGCTGGGCGAAGGCGGCGGCTACCACGTGCACGTCAGCGTGACGCGCGCGCTTCCGATTTCGTCGTCGAGTGTTCCATTTCAGTTTGAGGACCTGCCGGATTGGACGCGCGGGGGTGGATATCGGACCGTGGTTTCGAGCAACGAATCCACGCTGTGCGATTGCGGTTCGCGACGGGCTTTTGCCTCGGGAGGGACCCGTGGCGCTGGTTCCGCCGAGGGGCAATTCTCGGGCGCCGTTTCGGTGGCTCAATGGTGGACCGATGTTGTGGCGGTAGCCCGCGGATCGAAAGTGTTGGATGTGACCCTCACCTGGGCGGGGACTCCAGGCGATCTCGACCTGCATCTGATGAGCCCCACCGGCCGGCATTACAGCTCCTATGCCGACACCACCGGCTACTCGGGCGAAACCAATCCTAAATCGTTTCGCGTGCCGAATCCCGAGGCGGGCCTCTGGCGGATTTCAGTAGAAGGCCTTCGCGGATCCGCGCCAATCAACTTTGGAGTCGAGACCTCGGCGTCCAAAGCCCGGCTACGCGCGTCGCGTTAGCAGCCTTCAGCAAATCTTCAGACCGGTGTAGTACGATGGCGGCCATGCACAAAAGCGCCCGGTTGAGCTTTGTTTCGCTGCTTGTTTTGGCCGCTGCCCTCGCGCAGAGCGGTTACCATCAAATCAAGAAGATCTCGATCCCCGGCGATGGGTTCTGGGATTATTTGACTACCGATCCGGCCACGGGCCGCATATTCGTCTCGCATGGCACGCAAGTGGACGTGGTGGACGGCGCGAAGGGCGAAGTGGTCGGCACCATCACCGGCCTAAAGCTGGTGCACGGGATCGCGCTCGCACCCGAATTCAATCACGGATTCATAAGCGACGGCGCAGCGAACCAAGTGGTGATGTTCGATATGAAGACGCTCGCAAAGCTGGGCGAGGCACCCGCGGGAATGAATCCGGACGGCATCATCTACGATCCGGCAACCAAACGCGTGTTCGCATTCAATGGCCGCAGCGCCAGCGCCACCGCCGTCGACGCCGAGAAGGGAACGCTGGCCGGCACTGTGACGCTCGAAGGCAAACCGGAGTTTCCGGCACCCGACGGCAAGGGTCACGTCTTCGTCAACATCGAAGACAAGAGCGAAGTGATGGACATCGATGCCAAGGCGCTCACGGTCGCGCACAAATGGCCGCTCGCACCGTGTGAAGAGCCGTCCGGCATGGCGATGGACACCAAGACCCGGCGCCTGTTTTCCGGTTGCGACAACAAAATGATGGCCGTGATGGACGCCGATACCGGCAAGGTTGTCACCACGGTGCCGATAGGCGACGGCGTGGATGCCACGTGGTTCGATCCGGGCACGAAGTACGTGCTGAATTCCTGTGGGCAGGACGGCGTGCTCACGGTCATCCACGAAGATTCGCCCGACAAATACACAGTGGTTGAGAATGTTCCGACGGCCATGGGCGCCCGCACCATGGCGCTCAATCCGAAGACCCACACGGTCTACCTGGCTTTGGCCGAAGTTCAAATCCTGCCCCGGCCCGCGGGCGATACCAAGGGACGGCCGCCGCGCAAAGTCGTTCCCGGCACGTTCGGCTTGCTAGAATTTGGGAGGTAATGACTGGGCTTGCCGCGGATCCAATTTGTAAAGAGCACATAACCGGTCCCGAGCATCCCGAGCAGCCGGCGCGATTTGATGCGGCGGTGGGCGCGCTACGCGATCTGCCGCTGGTTCCGATTTCACCGCGCCTCGCCAACCACGACGAACTTGCGCTGTGCCACGCGCGCAAATACATTCAACTTGCCGAGCGCGAGATCTTCGAAGGATTTCACGAACTCAGCACCGGCGACACAATCATTTCGCCGAAATCTTTGGATGCCGCGCTGCGTTCAACCGGCCAGGCGCTCAACGCCATCGACGCCATTGTCGACAAACGCGTCTCCAATGCCATCAGCATCGGCCGGCCGCCCGGGCATCATGCCAATTCCGTGCGCGGCATGGGCTTCTGCATCTTCAACAATATTGCGATCGCTGCGCGCTACGCGCAGCACAAGCATGGCGTCGGCCGAGTCCTGATCGCCGATTGGGACGTCCACCATGGCAACGGCACGCAGGACATCTTCTACACCGACGGCTCCGTATTCGTGTTCAACACGCATCAATCGCCGTGGTATCCGGGAACCGGCGCGCGCGATGAACACGGCGAGGCCAAAGGCGAAGGGATGACGCTCAATTGCCCGTTTCCCGCCGGCTCTGGCCGCAAGGAGATTCTGGGCGCGTTCCAGGAGCAGTTGATCGCCGCGGCCGACGAAGTGAAACCCGAGCTGGTGCTGCTTTCGGCGGGCTTCGATTCACGAGCCGGCGATCCACTGGGAAATTTCCTGCTGACGGATACCGATTTCGCGGACTTGACGCGCGTCGTTCGCGAGATCGCCGACAAACATGCCGGCGGACGCCTGCTTTCGGTGCTCGAAGGCGGATATAGCTTGACGGGGTTGGCGGCCGGTGTTCGAGCTCACGTGGAGGCTCTGCTTTGATCTCCATCGCGCCGGCCAGCGAACGCGAGGTTCCGACAATACTCAACTTCATTCGCCAGCTCGCGGAATACGAAAAGCTATCGCATCTTGTCATCGCGACCGAAACCAATATTCACGAACATGTGTTCGGTCCCAATCCTGTCGCCGAGGTGCTGCTGGCTTACTGGAACCAAGAGCCGGTCGGATTCGCGCTCTACTTCCGCAACTTCTCCACGTTCCTCGGCCAAGCGGGCATCTACCTGGAAGACCTGTTCGTCGAGCCGCAGCATCGTGGCAAAGGAATCGGCAAGGCGCTCCTGATCCGGCTGGCGCAAATCGCGCTCGAACGCGGATACGGGCGATTGGATTGGTCGGTGCTCGACTGGAACGCGCCTTCGATCGAGTTCTATCGCAGCCTCGGCGCCCTACCGATGGATGCGTGGACGGGATACCGTTTGACGGGCGACGCGCTATCGAGGCTCGCTCTGGGTGACGGGCACGGCACGTAGCTGCGCGTCTTCCAGGCGCTTGGCTTCCTGGTAGGTAAACACCATGCGGTGAATCACGGTGATGTTGGCCAGTACTGCGATCACCCAGAGCACCGGCGCCATCTTATCGAACAGCGCACCGATAATGAACAGCACCACGCGCTCGGGCCGTTCCATGAAACCGACCTTGCACTTGGGGATCGTGTTCTCAGCGCGCGCTCGCGTGTAACTCACCATCACCGATCCGGTCATGACGATCGCGGTCAATACAACGTAAAAGGACCGGTTGATGGTTCCGTAGTAAACCAGCAAGCCCATGAGCAGCGCAAGATCGGAATAGCGATCGAGCACCGAATCGAAAAATCCGCCAAAACGCGTGACTCGATTGGTTTCGCGCGCCACTCGCCCGTCCACCATATCGAACAGTCCCGCGCCGATAATCACAAAGCCGGCCGATCGAAATTGCCCGGCGGCCAGGAGTACGGCGGCCACAACGTTGATAACCAGGCCGAGGAAGGTGAGAACGTTGGGGTGGATTTTCGAAAGAGCGAGTCCGCGGACGATCAGGAGAATTACTTTGTTGCACGCGACGCCGATCGCGCGGGTGTATGTCATTGAGGGCGACCCCTATCGATTCTAGCTCGAAACCCGGTCATTCAGTTACATCGTGGATGGTAATCAATTGTATGATTTCCATCTCGCGGACTCCTCCGGGGATTTGCACTTTCACGGTGTCACCCACCTGTTTGCCGATCAGCCCGCGCCCAATGGGCGAGGTGGTGGAAATGCGGCCGGAGGCGACGTCGGCCTCTTCGCTTGTCACCAAACTGTAAGTAATCTCCTCGTCCTTGTCGAGATCCAGCACGGTGACCTTGGAACCCAGCCCCACTTTGTCGCGCGGGATGCGCGCCATATCCACCATGGAAAGCTCGCGCAGACGAGCCCGGAGCTGGCCGAGCCGCATGTTGACAATGCCCTGGCGTTCCTTGGCGGCGTGGTACTCGGCGTTCTCGCTCAAATCGCCATGAGCGCGCGCCTTCGAGATCTCGCGCGGTAGGTCGATGCGCAGTTCGGTATCGAGGGCCGCTATTTCATCTTCGAGCTTTTTCTTTAAATCGAGCATTCTGCAACTGCCTTATATTATACGGGGGGACGGCCCAGTCTGGCGGCAACCGGGCGTGGACTTTCGAACAGTTCCACCACCACATCGCCAAACGAACCCAACCGTTCCCGGCGCCAGGTGGAAAACTCCGGCCGCACCGAAAACCAGTTGCGCCAATGGCGAACCGCGCCCGACCCGCCGTAGATCACGAATCGTCCTGACGCCGGAATCGGCCCTTCGGCCAGGCTGGTGACATAATGCTCGGCTTCGGGCGAGTCATCAAAGGGCAACAAATACGGCTTTCCGCGGAACGGATAAACGGGCAGATGGCAATAAAGGAATCCGGGCAGCGCGTAATCGGGCTGCCAGACCGGCGGGCGGGCCTCAATGAACGGGCTGGGGCACAGGACAGGCAGGTTGGGATCGTTGGTGGCCAGCTGATCCACTGTATGGGCCGCCTCGCGCCAATCCGAGCCGTGATGCATTGGCCAAGCCTGGCGCCATTGGCCCAGCATTAACAGAACTCCGGCGCCAAAGGCGATCGTGATGGGCCTCCAGCGGTCGGCGGGAACAAAATACGCAGCCGCAAGCGTCGCGGCGAGGGCGGCGCCCGGCAGCCCGATGTAGAGGTAACGGGTGACGAACATGCTGCTGCCAGTCACCCGGGAAACGGCAAATAAAGAAACCGGCTGGATCAGCCACCAAGCGGCGATCAGCACGATACCCGAGGCGGACCACGCGGCGTTTGCCCGGGGCCATCGGAGCAGGCGTCCCAGCGCGAAAGCTCCTGCTCCGCAAATCAGGATGAGGCCGAACTTGAGCGAAATCCGCAGGTCGCGGAACGTGGGAAGCGCAACTATTACGTGCGAAGTGGCCTCACGAAAGAGGTGCAGCGCGTCGATCAATACCGGCACCAGCGCCACGCCGAGAAGGGCGAAAACGGCCAGTGCCGCGAGCCATCCGGGCCGGGCATCCTTACGGAGCAGCCTAACCACCGCATAAAGCGTAATTCCGATATAGAACGGCCAAAATAGCAAATGAACGCGCCATACCAAGGCCGCGCTTGCAATAAACAGCGCCGCATCCCACCAGCGGCCGGCGTCCAGCCAGCGGATCAGGAACCAAAGGCTCGCCGCCACCAGACAGGTCCCCAATGCGTAGGGGCGTGCATCGGCCGCCTGATCGTTGAACCCGCGCATCGACAGGCACGCAAACATCACAAACCACGCGGCTTCCGGTACGATGAGCCGCGCCGCCAGGCGTGCGATCAGAAACAGCGCGATCCCCATTAACAGCACGGAAGGCAGCCGGTATGAGATTTCCGAAAAGCCAAGGATCGATTGGGCGGCTTGGGGCAGCCGGTAGTAGATGGAATCCGGGACTTGCGGCGCGACCGCGAAAGACGGATCGGTCGCCCCGTGCTGCACCACGAAAACCGTGGCCATTTCGTCCACCCAGAAACTGGAATTGAGCGGCATCAACCAGAACCGGCCGATGCACGCGGCTAGCAGGAGAACGAGGACCCAGTTGTTTTCAAGGGGTTTCGTAGGGCCTTTGGGCAGAATCGCGCCTTAATGTTACAATAATTCTGAGGCATCAGTAAATCCCACCTATGGCTTTCAAACCAGCGTTCGCGCAAGGCGCACAGATCGAGCATGCGAAGTACGGCCTTGGTTCCGTGACTTCTTGCACGGAAGAATATATCGTAATCAAATTCGACGACCACGGTGAGAAGAAATTTGTGCTCGCAATCGCGTTGACAGCGTTGAAGAAAAGCGATCGCCAGCCGCCAGTGGAAAAGCGCCGCGCCGCCCGCAAAAAGGCCACGCCGGCCGCCGCCGCGAAGTAGGATATAACAAAGTTACGATTTTTAGCGGGATACACAGGGTGCACCCCGCACGAAACGGACTGCCTATGCAGTCGGGGTCTTGATCTTCTCGCGCTGCTCCCGCAGCACGGCTTTCCGGCTCAACTTGATCTTATTCCCCTCGAGCGCCAGAACCTTTACCAGGATCTGATCGCCTTCCTTCAGCTCGTCGCGCACCGCTTTGATCCGGTTCTCCGAAATCTCGCTGATGTGCAACAACCCGTCGGTGCCGGGGAAAATCTCGACAAACGCGCCGAATTCCGCCAACCGCACCACTTTGCCAAGATAGGTCTTGCCCACTTCGGCAACGGCGCAGATATCGGTGACGCGCTGGATGGCCTTCTGGGCCGACTCGCCGTCGGAGGCGAAAATCTTCACCGATCCGTCGTCCTCGACGTCGATCTTCACGCCGGTCTCATCCACAATGCTGCGGATCATCTTGCCGCCCGGCCCGATCAAATCGCGAATCTTGTCGGTGGGAATCGTCAGCGTGTAAATGCGCGGTGCGTACTGCGACATCTCGCCGCGCGGCTTATCGATGGTGGCCACCATTTTGTCCAGGATGAATAGCCGGGCGCCCTTGGCCTGCGCCAG
>DATHMO010000008.1:0-24276 GCA_035486995.1 Bryobacteraceae bacterium | reverse complement strand
CCCCTTCGATCATGATCCGCTGCTGGCGGTGATTGCCGCAGGCGCATTCTTGGGCATCGGAAGCATTACCGTGATGGCTTGGCAATCGATCTGGACACGATCGGATACTCCGGAGAATTTGGGGGCCCTGCGCGATGCGCTAGTATTGCCGGTCTTCTCATTAATAGCCGGCTTGGGGATGAATTGGGCCAACGGGTCAGCACAGCGTACCTACGATCACCTGCTCTATGCCTTTGACGGTACGCTGCTACGAATTCCACCCGGCCAAACCGTCGCTGCACTGTGGCGTAGCGTTCCGTGGATCGCCACTGCGTCAGGGACAGCCTATCAGGGCCTGCTGATTTTTCCGCCACTGTTCCGCGGTTGGGCGCTGTTTCGTGGGCAACGAGGCGGTGTCAACGCCATGCACGCATTCGCCGCCGCTGGCGTCGTCGGATTCATCCTTTATCAGGCGTGTCCCGCCGAAGGCCCCGTGTATTCGTTCGGAACGCGATTCCCGGATCATCTGCCGGATTGGCGCGATGTTTCGCTCGCACCGTACTTGAGCACGGGTGTGCACAACGCGATCCCGTCCATGCACATGACGTGGGCCTTGCTGGTGCTATGGAGCGCACTGGAACTGGGACCCCTGGCAATCGCGATCGCCGCCGCGTTTGCGGGCTTCACCGCATTGGCAACGTTAGGAACCGGAGAACATTACCTGGTGGACCTGGTGATCGCCGTTCCATTAGCATTCGCGGTGTGGAGTGCGTTTCGGCGCGACACACTTCGAGTGGCGCTGGGGCTAGGGCTGGTCTTCGGATGGCTGATCTACTTGCGAAGCGGAGCCTTCCTTCTCTGCCCCGGCATGCTCAACTGGATGTTCATCGCCGCCACCCTCGCCGCGGTCGCAACGGCCGAGTACATGAAAGACCGCGCGGCTTGGGGATTAGGTTCGGCGCTTAGTGCGCGCGAGTAGTTCCTTGGCGCGCGCCAATGCACGGGATTCGGCATCCTCACGCGTGTCGGCGACAATGCGAGCCAGGGCCGCTCCCGGCGATACATTATCCGCCTTGGTGTGCCACTTCTCGCCGAGTTGATACGTGGTGAGATTCACTTCCCAGCCGTCGACCTCAACCTTGCGTTCGGTGAAATGTTCGGGCTTCATAGTTTTGCCACCGGCTGGGCCGCGCCTCTTTCCACCGGCGCGCCGACCAAATTGCCCCACTCGGTCCACGACCCGTCGTAGTTCACCACGTTGTTGATGCCGAGAAGATACTTCAGCACGAACCAGGTGTGGCTGGATCGCTCGCCGATCCGGCAATAAGCGATGACCGGCTTTGATTGGCCGACGCCTTCGGCGCTGTAGAGCTTCTGCAAATCATCGTAAGACTTGAACGTGCCGTCGTCGTTGCACGCCTTGCCCCAGGGTACGCTGCGGGCGCCTGGGATGTGGCCGCCGCGCTGGCAAGTTTCGGGCAATCCCGGAGGCGCCAGGATTTCGCCCGAAAACTCCTGCGGACTACGCACGTCGATCATGACTGCGCTTCCCGCCTTCTGTGCTTCCTGAACTTGTGGCAGATAGGCGCGCAGCGAAAGGTCGGCATCGCTCGCCCTGTACGGTGTTGAACTGGCGGTGGCGTGCGTGGCGCCGGTGTCCAAGTCGCGGCCTTCGGCCAGCCATTTCTTGCGTCCGCCATCCATGATCCGCACGTCTTTGTGGCCGTAAATCTTCATCTGCCAGAGGGCCCAGGCGGCGAACCAGTTGTTGTTGTCCCCATACAAAACGACAGTGGTTCCGTTGTCGATGCCGGACTGCGTCATCAAGTCTTCAAACTGCGGCTTGTGCAGAATATCGCGAATGAGCGTATCGGAGAGCTGCGTGTTCCAGGCCCAGGCAATCGCGCCGGGCACGTGACCTTCATCGTAAGCCTTGGTATCGACGTCGACTTCCACGACGCGAACATTGGCGTCCTTGCCATGGGATGCTACCCAACCGGTGTCTACCAGGACTTCCGGATGCGCAAACGTACTCATGAAATGATCCCTCCAGCTGTTTGTAGATGCCCGATCCGGCGATTTGGTCTCAGCCCAGATCGAACTTCTCGTGATGCAGCAGCGGATCGGCCTTCACCAGCACGGGCCGGCGCAGAACCTCTTCAATCTCTTCCAGAGACTTGTTCTGATTCGATTTGAGATACTTCGCGACGTCCGGATGCACGCGCAGCATGACATCCTTGCTTTCGATTGCGGCGGCAAGTTTGCCCGCCTCCTGCAGGATTTCGCTGACAATGGTCTGCACGCTTTTCACGTAGCCCGCGCCTTCGCAGTGCGGGCAAGGCATGCAGAGAGCCCGTTCCAGGCTCTGTTTCACGCGTTTACGCGTGATCGCCACTAAACCGAAATCGTTGAACTGCAGAATTTTGTAGGGCGCACGGTCGGTACGCATGGCGTCTTCGAGCACCTGCATCACCTTTTGGCGATTCTTGCGCTCATCCATGTCGATAAAATCCACCACGATGATGCCACCCAAATCGCGCAAGCGCACTTGCCGGACGATTTCCTTCACCGCCTCGGTATTGGTTTTGACGATGGTGTCTTCCAATCGATTGGATCGTCCGACGAACTTGCCGGTGTTCACATCGATGGCAACCAGCGCCTCGGTCTGATTGATCACGATGTAGCCGCCGGACTTCAGCCAGACCTTGGGCCGTAGAGCTTTTTCGAGCTCAGCCGTTATATTGAACGCATCGAAAATCGGTTCGGGCCGCGTGTACAACTTGACCCGCGTGACAAGCGCCGGCTGAAAGCGCTGCACGAATCGCAACACGCTCTCGTACAACTCTTCGTTATCTACCCAGATGGCCTTGAAGTCTTCGGTGAACTGATCGCGGAGCGTGCGCTGCACGATGTCGAGATCGTGATGCAGCAGCAGCGGCGCGGGCTTCTTCTCGGCCTTCTGGCGGATATCCAGCCAGAGGTTGAAGAGAAAATTCATGTCGGCCGCGAGATCCTCTTCGCTCTTGCCTTCGCCCGCGGTGCGAACGATGAAGCCGCCGGGAATTCCGGCATGATGAACCTGCAGGATCCGTTTCAAACGCAGGCGTTCGTCGTCGCTGGCGATTTTGCGCGACACGCCGGTGTGTTCAAGCGTCGGCATGTAGACCACGTATCGCCCCGGAAGAGCGATGTGCGAAGTGATGCGCGCGCCCTTTTGTCCGAGCGGCTCCTTGGCTATCTGGACGATAATCTCCTGGCCTTCCTTGAGGAGTTCGGTGATAGAAGGTAGCGGAGCTTTTTCGGGACGGCTGAACGTCCGAGGTTCGGGACGGCCTGCAGCCGGCTCGGTGGCCGCACCTTCGGCGCGCGGTTCGTCCGTTGCTCTGGCGTCGGGTCTGGCTTCGCCTCTTCCTTCGCCTCGTCCTTCTGCTACCTGGCCCCCGCCACGCATCTTGCGGCGCATGCGGCGCGGCAGACGATGCATATAACGTCCACCTTGTTCGCGGACTTGAGCGGAGAGCGGCGCAGCGCCTGTGGCCGGCGGTTCAGCTCCGGCTTCCATGGGTGTCTCAAACGCAGCCGATTCCCCGCCCGCTTCCACGCCGGATTCATTTTCTACTTCCGAAGTTGATTCTTCAGTCGATTCCTCAACTTCAACTTCATCGACCTCTTCGGTCTCCAAAATTTCGATCTCGAGGACTTCGGGCTCGCCCGCTACGGTGTCTTCGGCAATCGGCGCGTCGTCCGGCTCTTCCTCGGCCTCTTCGGCTACCTCGGCTACTTCTTCCGCCAAGAGCTCGGCCGCAGCCTCGGGCTCGGGCGTGGCTGCTTCCTGCAGGTCGCGAATCTCTTCTTCCTCGGCATCATCCAGCGGCTGGATGTTGGACCTAGTGTATTTGGCGAGTGACTCGCCGGGCAGCACGGAGAAATCGGTCGCTCCGGCACTGACAGGCGCGGCGGATGATGAGGGAGCAGGAGCCGACGAAGTGGACTCGACGGCTGGCCCGGCTTCGGGAATGCGCGGAGGGCGCGAGACTTCGGAAGCGTATTTCGAATCGGGGAATCCACGGCCGCCACCGCGATTGCGCCGCCGGCGGGAACGTCTGCCACGGCTGCCATCTTCACCGCGATCGCCACGATCATTGCGATCATTGCGTGGTGCGGCCAGAGGCGGCGGCTCGGGCGCTCCCGCACTTGGTGTTACTTCGGCCCCGGTGCCTTCGGGCGCGGCCTCTTGCTGCGCCGGCGGCCGCTCACTGCGTTCCACTGGAGGTCGGCTGCCACGGTCACCACGCGATGACTCACGACCCGCAGGCTCGCGGCTCACCGAGACGCGATCGAAATCCTCACCCTCCTCGGAAAAGTCCGAGACATAGAGGAACGTGTCGCGCTCCAGGCCCAAATCGACGAAGGCCGACTGCATGCCTGGCAATACGCGCGTGACGCGCCCTTTGTGAATACTGCCGGCGAGCGAATACTCGTTCGATCGCTGAAAGAAAACCTCGACTAGCTGATCGTCCTCGAGAATGCCTAGCTTGATCTCGTGGCGATTGGCTGAAATCACCAATTCCTTGCTCATGGATGCTCCTCTAGTTCGTGGCGAGAACCGGAGCTTCAGAAAGGCGCGAGGGGCGTTACCGTCCATCGGGGTCCGGGTGATCCAAAGGACCGTTTTCCCGGCGCACCGACGTAAAATCTTTCAGCCTTGCAAGGTGGAGAACCGATTCTCGAACACCCTGCCCGCCGAGGCCGCCGCTTGCGGCGCTGGCGAAAGCGAAACAACACTCAAACGGCGAACCGTTACGCTTGCTGCCTCGCAAGGCGATCGATCCAACTGCCGGTCAGGACGCGGAGCATCGACAGATGGATCAAACTCATTGCACCCTCAATCTTCTGGAAAGCCGGCCGTCTCCCGGCCACTTCAATTTACAAATCGCCGGAGCCGGACATTGTTCACGAGCCCCAGCATCAAAAACATCGCTACGATATTCGAACCGCCGGAACTCATCAGCGGCAGGGGAATGCCCGTGACCGGCATCCGTCCCACCACCATTCCGACATTCACCAGCACATGAAACAACAACAATGCCGCCACGCCCATGCAGATATGCATTCCAGCCTTGTCCGACGCGGTTTGCGCGTTCTGAACGATCTGCATCAGCAACAAAAAATACAACCCGAGCGCCACCATGACGCCCACGAACCCGTGCTCTTCGGCGAAGGCCGAAAAGATAAAATCCTTCTGCGACACCGGCAGGAAACGTCCCTGCGTTTGGGTACCCTTGGTGACGCCGCGCCCCCAGAGCGCGCCCGCGCCCACCGCGATTTTCGACTGGATCACCTGGTATCCGGATCCCTTCGGATCCTGGCTCGGATCCAGGAAGCTCACCACCCGCGACCGCTGATAATCCTTCAACACCACAAAATAGGCGGCCGGCGCTGCTACGGCAACGATGATCAGGATCGCCACCGCATACTGCCAGCGAAAGCCCGCCAAAAACACCCCGACCGCCAGGATCGGGACAAAGGTCAAAGCTGTACCGAGATCCGGTTCGATCATCACCAGGATCATCGGCAATCCAACCAGGCCAGCCAGCTTGAGCAAATCCCTAAGCTCTAACTGGTCGCCCTTGAGCTCGGACAGATATCGAGCGACTAAGAGAACAATCACTAGTTTAACGAATTCGGAGACCTGAATATGGTAGCTGGCTGTTCCGATCCAGCGGCGGGACCCAAAGGCGGTCATTCCGATCACAAAAGTGCCGGCCAGCGTGACCACCGAGAGCCCGTAAAACACATAAGCTTGCCCGAGCAACGTGTGGTAATCGATCAAGGTCCCGATCCATAGCGCGATGAAGCCCGCGAGTATCCAGACCGCCTGTTTCCACCAGGCTTCGGTGAAGCGAGTGTCTCGCGTGGCGCTGAAAATTTGCAGCACGCCCAGGGCGCAGATGGCGCACACCAGGACAAGCATCAGCCAGTCGAAGTCACGGATCGAACGGTGCGCTGGCATCTTACTGGTTAAAATCCGCAGATGTGGTACGCAATGGAGCAGCCGGCTGCAACGGAGCGGGAGGTTGTAGCAGATTGGTTGGAACGCGCGCGATTTGCGGCGACGGCTGCGCAAGCCGGGCCTTTTTATCGAAATACGCCTTCAGAACATCGCGCACGATAGGCGCGGCCAGTTGCCCGTGTTCGCCGTTCTCGAACAACGCGGCGACCACAATCTCGGGATTCTCGCGCGGCGCGAAGCCGACGAACCAGGCGTTGTCTTTGTGCGTCAGTCCGTATGACGTACCCTTCAGCAAATCGTTGGAGGCCAGCTGCGCGGTGCCGGTTTTGCCGCAGACTTCGATGCCCGGCAATCGCGCGCGTCCGCCGGTGCCACCGGGCTCATTCACTACGCCGGACATTCCGCTGATCACCTTTTGAATATTTTCCAAGTTCACTTCGGCGCGCCGCGCGGGCACCAGGTGGGCGCCTTCGCTAACCAAATGCGGCTGAAACCACATGCCGCCCACCGCTATTCCACCGATGGCCGCAGCCATTTGCAGCGGCGTCACCGTAGTGGCGCCCTGGCCGATCGCCACCGAGATAGTCTCGCTCGGGTACCATCGCTCGCGGAAATTGCGAATCTTCCATTTGCTGGAAGGCACCAGGCCTTCAGCTTCGTGCGGCAGATCGATACCCGTCTTGTGGCCATAACCGACCATTTCGGCATACTGCGCGATGCGGTCGATACCCAGCCGATTGCCGACGTTGTAGAAGAACGTGTCGCACGAATGCACCAAGCCTTCATGCAGCCCGACGCTTCCATGTTTGCCCCAGCACTTGAAGAAGCGGCCGTAGAACGTGCCACCGCCGCCGCAACTAATGCGGTAATTGTCGTCGATGGCTCCCGTCTCAAGACCCGCCAGCGCCATGATCGGCTTGAACGTGGAACCAGGTGCCTGTTGGGCCTGAATAGCGCGATTCAACAGCGGATGATCCGGATTATCGAGCAGCTCTTTCCAATCTTTCGATCGAATCCGGCCGGCGAACAGATTGGGATCGAATGCGGGCCGGCTCACCATGGCGAGCACTTCGCCGGTACGAGGATCAAGCGCGACCACAGCGCCGCGGCGATTCTCCAGTGTCAACTCGGCGACCGCCTGCAGATCCAGGTCGATGGTCAACTGCAGATTCTTGCCGGGCACCGCTTCCTTGTCGTCCAGGACGTGGCGTTCGTTGCCGAAACTGTCCACTTCCACGCGGCGCTGTCCGTCGACGCCCATCAACAGATCGTTGTACTGCCGCTCGATGCCGTCCTTGCCGATCACATCGCCCTGGTGGAAGCGGGCGAGTTCGGGCGTGTTCAACTCCGCTTCGCTGATTTCGCCGACGTAGCCAATGACATGCGCAGCCAAACCGTCGTGCGGATACAAGCGGTGCTGCACGCGGACCACTTCCAGTTCCGGAAAGGTGTTCGCATCCTTATGCGAATCGACAAAGGCGAGTTCGCCGGGAGTGAGCTCTTCCTTGATCGCGATCGGCTGGTACTGCGGAGCGCCGCGCGATTGGAACCGCCGCACGCGGGCCACCAGGCTGTCGTAATCGATATTCAGGCCTTCAGCGATCGGACGCAGGTGCTCCATCTTCAGGTTTTCGCGCGACAGATACAAGCTGAACGACGAATGATTGTCGACGATCACCCGGCCATCGCGATCGAGAATCTTGCCGCGCGGAGCGAGCACTGGAATCGATTTGACGCTGTTCTCAAGCGCCCGTTCCTGATAGACCTCGGGATTGCGAATCTGCAAATCCCAGAAGCCGGTGATCAGGAACAAGAAGACGGCCACGGTGACGTACTGAAAGAATGCGATCTTCTGCGCCGCGAACTTGGGGTCGTCGCGTAGAAGCTGGTTCGCGGAGTCCTGTTCGCCTTCGCGATCAACGTGAAGTTTCACAATTGCATTCCGGGATTCAGTTAGCCATCTTTAGTTTATCTAAAATGCGGAACAATGGTAGCGCCACCGCCGCATTCAAAAGTCCAAAGGTCAAAGTTTGCTGCAAATCGAAGGTGACGGCTTCACCAAGCAGCGCGCGCTCCAACACCCAATAGAAGAATTGGTGAAAGAAGTAGAAAAAAAAGCTCAGGATAAAAGTGACCACCGGATTTTGGACGTCGAACCGCATACTGACGGAGGCGGCGAAGTATCCCACCAGCGTTTTCACGATCCCGTACATTCCATAGGGCTTCAACGACAAAGAGTCCTGCACCAGGCCGATGAACATCCCATAGAGCAGGCCCGGAATCGGCGCGCCCCGGCTCAAAGCGAAATGCACGGTGATGAGCAGCGGCAGTTCCAGGTAGCCGAGAAAACCTACAAATCGCGGCACGTAGACCTGAAACAGCACGGCGATCAGCGGGATCCCAACCAGCCACACGAAGCGAAACCGGTTGCCGGTGTCCTTGCCAGGGGCCTTGCGCAAGAGATGCTCGGTGTACTCGGTCATTGGTTCGGCGGAACTGCCGTCCGGGGAGCGGGCTTGGCCACTCCTGGGGGCTCGTCATCGGTCGGATCGCTGGCTTGCGTTGCGGCCTTGGGCTGAGGCACGGGCTTCGGCGCTACCTTAGAAACTGCCGGTGGTGCGGTGGCCGGTGGAGGCACCCCGTGGACCGACGGAATCTTCGTAAAATCGGGAGGTTTCGATCCGGGCACGCCCTCGCCATACACGTGCTTTTGATCCGCGCCGGCCTGCTTGTAAATCGCGCGCAAGCGGTCGGCATCTGTGCCCATGGCCCCCGGCTCAGGAGCGCCCTGGGGAGTTTCGGTCGTGGCGCCGGCCGGCAATGGCATGATGCGATAACCGGGAGTGGCCATTTCATTTGCCGGCACTTCCTGGTGGACTCCTTGCAGAACGATCAGAACCTCTTCCGCGCCGCCCGCCATACCGCTCGGAGTGATGTAGATTTCCTTGAACGTTTTGCCGTTTTGCACCGCCGCAACTTGACCCACCGGAAAGCCCTTCGGGAAAATGCGGTCGTCACCCGACGTGTAGAACCACTCGCCGACATCGACGCGTTCTTCGTTTTGAACGTAGTCGATCAGGCATTCGGCATGGCCTTGTCCCTTGAGCGTGCCGTGCACCCGATTCTTCTGCGAAAGCACGCCGGCGGCAAATGTCGGGTCGGTAATCAGCATTACAAGAGAAGCGGTTGGATACGCATCCACGACTTTTCCGACGATTCCGTCCGGCGTCACGACGGCCATGCCGCTTTCGACTCCGCTGGTCGACCCGCGGTCAACGAACACCACCTTCGAGTTGGCGCCGGTCCCGTTTCCGATGACCCGCCCGGCCACGGTTTTCGATGGCGAACGCGCTTGAAACACGCTCAGCGCGCGGGCGCGGTCCGCCGTCGCCAACTCGTTCTTGAGGTAGTTGTTTTCGATCTTGAGCTGTCCGTTTTCCTGCTTGAGGTTTTCGTTCTGGCTGCGAACACCCAAGAGAACGAAATAGTCTTCGACGAAGCCCCAGGTGTATCGGCGCACCAATTCGAGACCCGCTTCTACCGGAGTGACCGCAGTAACAGCCCAAACCCGGATCAGCGGAACGTCTTTGTTGGTTTTGACCTGGTAGGCGATTAAGAGCAACTGCGCCGCGATCGCGATCAATAGAACGGTGAGGTGACGGTAGCGGCTGAGAAAAAAATCCATAAAGTTACATCACGTTAATCACTACCAGCCACGCTCGGGCATCGAGCCCGAATTACTCGATCGCCACTCGACGGAGCAATTTAAAGTCCGTCAACATCTTGCCGGTTCCCAGCACCACGCTCGCCAGCGGATCCTCAGCGATAGACACCGGCAGACCGGTTTCCTCACGAATGCGCTTATCTAGATTCTTCAACATCGCCCCGCCTCCGGTCAAAACAATTCCGCGGTCGCTGATATCCGCGCTCAACTCGGGTGGGGTCCGCTCCAACGCGACGCGGATGGCGTTCATGATGGTGGCCACGCATTCCGATAGCGCTTCGCGGATTTCGCTGTCGTCGATCGTTAGCGTTTTCGGCACACCCTCGATCAAATTTCGGCCTTTAATTTCCATCGTCAGCGGCCGGTCCAAGGGATAGGCCGAGCCAATTTGGATCTTGATGGCTTCCCCGGTTCGCTCGCCGATCAGCAGATTGTACTTGCGCTTCAGGTACTGCATGATGGCTTCATCCATGGCGTTGCCCGCCACGCGCACCGAGCGCGAGTAGACGATGCCGGATAGCGAGATCACGGCTACGTCTGTGGTTCCGCCGCCGATATCGACTACCATATTGCCCGATGGCTCGGTCACCGGGAGCCCGGCTCCGATTGCCGCCACCATGGCCTGTTCCACCAGGTGCACTTCGCTGGCTTTCGCGCGATACGCTGAATCGATCACCGCGCGCTTTTCCACTTGAGTGATCTCGCTCGGCACGCCGATCACAATGCGCGGATGCACCAGCACTTTTCGCCCGTGCGCCTTTAGGATGAAGTAGCTCAGCATGCGCTCGGTGACCTTGAAATCGGCGATCACGCCGTCCTTCATCGGGCGAATCGCAACGATATTGCCGGGCGTGCGGCCGAGCATCTCTTTCGCTTCTTTGCCCACCGCCTCCACCTCGCCATTGGTTTTGTTTATGGCTACGATGGAAGGCTCGTTCACAACAATGCCTTTGCCCTTCGCGTACACCAGCGTATTGGCGGTTCCAAGATCGATTGCCAGATCCGACGAGAACAAACTAAACAGCGAACGCAGATTCATGTAGAGACTCTTCCGGCTCCTTCACTCGTGCGAGAGGCTTTGCCACACGCATCTTTCCGGTAGTGCAGAGGTACAGCGGGAGGCGCTCCGACGATCCTTAAAAAGCGTATCATATTCAGCCGCTATTGGTTGCCTCCTGCAAACCGATGAGGGGAATAAGTAACCACGGCTGTGGCGAGTAGCGAGGTTTGCGGAAAATTCATGGACTTTAAACCGCTTCTGGAACTGCTTGAGCGCGAGCATCTTTCCTGCGAGCAAATGACGATGGCCCTGCTCCATGAGGCGATCGCCGATTGGCCGACGAATTCCTCCGGCGCGCTGAGGGTCATCCGGCGGCTGCAGACCAGCGACGCTCCGGGGCTCGCCATTGCCGCACTTCGTTTGTTGATTTCGAATGAGGATTCGCCTAAGGAAAGGTCGCGGGGGGTGCAATATATCGGAAGCCTGCTTACGTCGGGCGATCTACTGCCCAGACTCCTGCTGGATGATCGGGTTCTGTCATCCCACGCGGCCACGACGCTGGCGCCCCACGTAGCCGCCGTCCACCCGCTGTTGGAGGTCCATCTGGTCGGCCTCGTGCTTGTGAATAATGGAAGTGAGGGCGGCCCAGCCACAAGCGCCCTGATATTACGCGCACTGGCGATCGCGGGTGCGATCTCAGACTGCTCCCGGCTGGCACCCTCTTTGGTTCAGCTTCTGCGACACTCATGTGCCAGGGTGCGGTCGAAGGCCGCGCTACTTTTGGGACGGGCGAACCGCAATCTGGCTCGCGTCGAAAGCTTGCTGGCCTCGCCGGATGACCGGCTGAGGGCCAACGCAGTGGAGTCTCTGTGGGGGGATGGCCGGCATGAGGTCGTAAAAATTCTCAGGAAAGCGTCCCATGATGAATGCGGCCGAGTCATCGTGAATGCACTGTTGGGGCTGTGTAAGGCAGGAGACGTGGAGGCACACTCGCGCCTGCTGAAAATGGCCGTCAGCGACGATCCTGCTCTGCGTTGCGGCGCCGCCTGGGCGATGGGAGAGTCTTCCGATCACAAATTCAGTGATGCACTGGATACGCTGGTGCAGGATGCCGACGTCAAGGTACGAGCTATGGCGGAGAAGAGCCGCGAGAAACTGCGGGCACGGAATTCGGCTGTCCAACTGAACCTGAAGACGCCGGAGGTGGACTCCGCCTCGGTTCAGGACACTACCCCAACTGTACCGAAAAAAGCCCTTTCCTATGTAAGAATCAATTGAGATGTTAACCCGGCGAACATTTGCGCTGAGCGGACTCGCGGGCGGCCTCGGGGCGATTGCCTCTTGCGGCATCCACGAGAAGGCGCGCGGTTTTCCCGGCTATGCTTTCGTCGCAAATCAGGAGGGTGGCGCCATCGCCGCGGTGGATCTGCAGGTCTTCGCCGTGGCCCGGCATATCCGCGTAGACGGTTCTCCGACCGCCGTTCTGGCGCATCAAGCCCTCAGCCGCGTCTTCGCCCTCACTCCGGACACCGGCGCGGTGCACGAGATTCTCGCCGGCAACCTGACGTTTTCCCGAAAATTGCAGGTGGCCGCCTTGGCGTTGCAGATGCGGCTCTCACCCGACGGCGATGCGCTGTACGTTCTGTGCCAAAAACCCAAACAACTGGTTCGCGTCGCTCTCAACCCGCTGCGGGTCGACTGGAAAGTTCCGCTTCCGGATGATCCCACCGACTTCGACGTCTCCCCGGACGCAACCACGGTGGCGGTCAGCTCCGGCGCCGGTTGTTCCATCACATTCGTGGACACGGTGAACCGCCGCTCGTTTCCGCCTCTGCGCACCGCGGGCGAAATCGGTTTGGTCCGATTCCAACCACCGCAGAATAATGCGGCGCGCAGACAATCGGATTCGCAGCAATTGATGGGCGCTAACGTCAGCCAGCATATGTTGTCAATTTATGACGTCCCCAGGCGGCGCTTAATAGTGAACCTCCCGCTCGCCGTTCGGCCCGATCATTTGTGTTTCAAAAGCGATGGCGGCCAATTGTTTATTTCTGGCGACGGCATGGACGGCGTGGTGGTGGTTTATCCCTATTTCACACCCCAAATCGGCCAAACGGTGCTCGCGGGTCACAACCCCGGCGCGATGGCCGTATCCACTTCCCCGGGCTATTTGTTCGTTGCAAATCCCAAATCAGCCGACGTCAGCATTCTGGATATCGAGACCAACAAAGTGCTGGCGGTGACGCCGGTGGGAACGGAACCCTCTTCCATCACAATCACTCCCGACGATCAATACGCGTTGGTATTGAATCAGGCATCCGGCGACATGGCAGTAATTCGAATCGTAAATGTAGCGCGCTCAACCCGATCCAGGAGGGGCGCCCTCTTTATGTTGATACCGGTTGGCTCGAAACCAGTGAGTGCAGCCGTATTGTCGATCTGAGGAGCCGGATACGGCGACTTTGTAGGCAGGAATATACTCAGATCAATCGCACAAAACAATCGCTTGACAATGGAAATTGATCCCTGTATATTTTTCGAATCGTGCAACGATTTCGTCTAATTCAGACCCCGCATTCGGAGCGCCGCCCGCACATTAACAACGGATTCATCCGCGTGTTAGCGCTTGAATCGATCCGGCTGGGCGCAGACCTGCCACTCACCGTGACGATCCGCACGGAAGGGCCTTCGGTTCGTGAACGTTACGCACCGATGCATCGGCTCTTGACGCAAGAGGATGAGCTATTTCTGAAGAAGCAAGGCCTCGCCGCCACGGCCAAGAAGCTACGGCGCGAGCATCGGATTTGTTACTTCGGTTACGTAACTCGCCTTGCGCGCGAGATCCGGATGGCTCGCCGGCTCCATGGCCTAGCCATGGCTTCCAACCAACATTGGAGTTTTTGGACACTGACGGCGGAGACGGTTTTGTCGGAATCTTCTCTGCTTTATTTGCGATGGCTTGGCTACAGGCACGCCGTCGGGATTAACGTGGCCGCGCGCGATGTAACGGAATGTCTTGATTTTCTGCTTGGCGCGTCAGGATTTCGTCTCGCAACTTCGTAACTACTTCCAGCAATTCGCGATTGTATCGCTCAACGGATTGGACCTGATCTGGGGAAAGCCTCCGGAATGCAGGCAGCTCTTCTCCCGAACGCCGGATGAGACGAAACCAGGCAAAGAAGCAGGCCAGGTGCACCGCTAGCATCGCGCAATTGATCGGAAAGACAATCGTTCCCCCGCCGGCCAACAAGGTCGTCAAATACGCCGCGCCGCTGGCTCCGAAATAAACCGTAGCAATGCTCCAATGGGTTAGGACATTCGGACGGAAAGGCTGCCGAATACTCAGCACGAAGCGTAGAAAGATCCAAGTTAGAATGAAGGCTCCCGCAAAGATCTCACTTTGAAAATGCTGGACGACCATCACGATAGTCTGCGGGAATCCCCATTGATTCACTAAATTGGGACGGAAAGTGAAGACGGTGGCCAAAGTAGCCAAGAGCACCAGCACAACCGCCAGGCCGGCGCGGAATCGGCCAATCCCCGGAAAGTGCTCGCAAATACGCTCGTAAAGTTCCGCCGCAACTCCCAGGCGAAAAACGGTCATTATTAGAGTGCAAATGCGGTAGGCCTCGGCATAGCCACGGCTCTTAATGTCGATCTGAATTAGCACACCGCTGCATATTACTTCGGCAATCATGAAGGCCGCGAAGAAGGGATACCTTCGAATTAGCCTTTCACGGAAAAGCCGAAGTACAACCAGAGCCTCAGCGAAGAGTGCGGCGACCCACAGCGCACGTTCGATTGGAAGAAACAGTTCCACGCCGTGCTGCCAAGTATAACAACACGGCGTGTAAGTTTGACATCTGGCGCGGAGTTACCTGTCGGGAATCTGGCTCGGTGTTGGAACCGCACATGCCGGGGGACAAGACGGGATCGGAAAATCGGCCTGGATCGTTTGGGGCGCCATCTGCTTGCTCGCGTTGCCGCCCGCCGCAATTGCTACGGTAAGGAACGCGATTGCAATGAAAAGTTTGGTCATTATTCTGATTTCCTCTTTCTGCCAATAATCTGGCGGCAACAGGCTATCTCGAAAAGCTCCCGTAAACTGACAACGGTGCTAAGCTTTTCGGTTTTCAGAACACAGTCCGGAGGATATTTCGCGGAACGAGTATTTTTAATCGCTACGTCGCGATCCACGCTGCGTTGATGATCGCAAGACCGGCGATGGCCGCCGTTTCCGCCCGAAGGATCTCAGGGCCAAGCGACACGGAGCGCCAGCCGGCAGCCGCGATCAACAGGCGCTCACGATCCGTCCAGCCGCCTTCGGGACCGAACAACAGAGCCACTTGGTCCCTAGCGTGCCGCGACGCCGGCAGGACGCCGAGAATTGGAGAAGCGCTTTGGACACCCTGCGCCTCGTCAAGCATGTAACGATAGACCGCCTCGATTCCCAGGACATCGGTTAAGGCAACGGCGGCGCCGATCTCAGGCAATCGCGCACGCCGCGATTGTTCACTCGCTTCCTTCGCGATCCGGTTCCATCTTGCCGATCGCTTCTCAGCCGCTCTTCCTAGACCTTTCTCAGTACGTTCGGTTTCAAGCGGTACAATCCGCTCTACCCCAAGCTCGGTGGCTTTCTCGATCATCCATTCGAAGCGTTCGAAACGAATCAGTGACGCCAGTAATGTTACCCGGACGCCAGGCTCAGGCACCGCTACCGGCTCCCGAATGACAAACGACACCAAGTCCTTGCGCGCGCTTTCCACTTCGGCCAGATAAACGTTCTGGTTGTCGGAAATCTCGAAATTCTGCCCCGGCTCCACGCGTAATACGCGCGTCAGGTGGTGCGCGTCCGGCCCAGTGATCTGCGCCCGGCCTGAATGTACGGCGTCAACAAAGAAGCGGCGGCGGGCCATGCCTTACACTGTACGCCGGTCTTCGCCGCCATATCTGGTACGCTGCTCCTTAGGACCTTGCGACGCATTCGAAGACCCGATCGGTGGTATCTCACCGGTGCCCTTGTGATCGTGCTCGGCGTTGCTTTTCTTTCCTATCAGGATTGGACGGCATTTGAACGCAGCGCGCCTCAGGTCCAGCACAGCCGCCAGCTTCTTCAACTTGTCGAACAGGCGATGTCTGCGGTTCGCGACGCGGAGACTGGCCAGCGGGGCTTTGTGTTGACCGGCGACGCTCAATACCTGGATACTTACACCGCCGCCACCGCTTCCCTGCCCGTCACGTTGAACCAGTTGAGCGCCGCCGTATCGGCTGAGCCTGCGCAGCGCACCCGGGTGGCGGCCTTGAGCAACCTGATCACCGAGAAGCTGAGCGAATTGAAGGAGACCGTGGCCTTGCGCCAGAACGGGGGCCTGAAGGCCGCACTGGCGGTGGTCGAAACCAATCGCGGCAAGCAGGCCATGGACGACATTCGCAAACTGGGCTCGGACCTGCAGAGCGACGTTTACGCCGGCCTGATGCAAGGCATTCGCGAACGGCAACAGCAGGGCGCGCGTACGCGCCTGACCACGGCCCTGGGAGCAGCCGCTTTGTTCGTCTTCCTGCTCCTGGCGACGTTGGATATCGGCCGCGCTACCACCGAACGCGACCGTCTGATTGTCGCGCTCGAAGCCGCTAACAACCGCACCACCGCGAGCCGCGATCTTTTGCACACCACGCTCACCAGCATCGGAGACGCCGTGATCGCCACCGACGACGCGGGCAAGGTGACTTTCCTGAATCGAGTCGCCGAACAACTGACCGGCTGGCCGCAGGCCGAGGCGGAAGGGCAGCCGCTGCATAAGATTCTGGCGATCGTGAATGAGGAAACTCGCAAATCCGTGGATAATCCAGCGGACCGGGCCTTGCGCGAAGGCGTGATCGTGGGTCTCGCGAATCATACCGTGCTGATCGCCCGCGACGGAACTGAGCGCCCCATCGACGACAGCGCCGCTCCAATTCGAAACGCCCAAGGATACGTCATCGGAGTGGTGCTGGTGTTTCGCGATGTATCGGACCGTCGTATTGCCGAAACGCAGTTGCACGACCTGAACCGGACATTGCGGCGAACCAATCAGGATTTGCAACAGTTCGCTTACGCCGCTTCGCACGATCTCAGGGAGCCCCTCCGCACTATCGCCACCTGCCTGCAGCTTGCGCGAAACCGGCTCTCTGGGAACATGCTGGACACTGAAGTTGAACAGTTCTTGGACACCGCGGTCTCAGGCGCGCAGCGGATGCACTCCTTGGTGGACGCGCTGCTCGAATATTCACGAGCGGGCGAGGTGAAGGACTCTACCATTGAGCCGGTGCAAGTGGAAGGCGTGGTGGCGGACGCAATCGCGGGCTTGCGAAGCGCTATCGACGAAACCAACGCCGCAGTGTCGTGCGGTCCGCTGCCGGTGGTGGAGGCCAATCGGCTTCATCTAATGCAAGTGTTTCAAAACTTAATCGGCAACGCATTGAAATATAGATCCGACACGCCGCCGCGAGTTGCCGTGACTGCCGCGGAAGACGGCCAGCAATGGGTGTTCACCGTGGAGGACAACGGCATTGGAATTCCGCCCGAGTATCAGGCGCAGATCTTTGGCATCTTCAAACGGCTGCATGGAAATGAATATCCGGGAACCGGAATCGGTTTGGCCACCTGCAAGAAGATTGTCGACCGGCATGGCGGAACCATCTGGGTGGAATCGGAACCTGGCCAAGGCTCACGATTCTCGTTCACGCTCCCAAGGACCGCGCATCGCTCCACGATGCCGCATAATAACCCTGAGACATGATCGCCTTCCTGCGTGGCAAACTGCTCGAAAAACATCCCAATCAAGTCATTGTCGACACGTCGGGTGTGGGATACGACGTCGTAATTCCAATCTCGACGTTTTCCGCGCTCCCGGACATCGGCGCCGAAGTTCAACTTCGGATTCACACGCACGTTCGCGAAGACGCGCTTTCGTTGTTCGGCTTCTTCACAGCCGACGAGAAGGCGCTCTTTGAGAAACTGATTTCGGTGAGCGGCATCGGTCCTTCGCTTGCCATCAAGGTGCTGTCGGGGCTGGCGGCGTCCTCGATCATCGACGCAATCCGTGGCGGCGACGTTGCTCAATTAGTGCGCATCCCGGGTGTCGGCAAGAAAACCGCCGAGCGCATGGTGCTCGAATTGAAAGAAAAGCTGGAAGGCCTGGGTGGCGGCGCAGCGCCCGCCGTTTCAGCCCGGGCCGAGCCGGTGTTGAGCGATATCGAACAGGATGTGCTTTCCGCGCTGGTTAATCTCGGATGTCAGCGCTCTGCGGCCGATGCTGCCGTGCGCAAAGCGAAGTCCGCCGCGCCCAGCGCCGAATTTGAGCCGCTGTTCCGCAAAGCCCTGGAATTGGTGCGATAACATGCACGAGACCGGAATCGTTTCTCCAGCGTCACTCGAAGGCGAACGCCAATTCGAAGCCGCTCTTCGTCCAACCAAACTCGGCGATTTCACCGGACAAGACAACCTCAAGGAAATCCTTTCCATCGCGATTGAGGCGGCCAGGAAGCGCGGCGAGGCCATGGATCACGTGTTGTTGTATGGGCCGCCGGGCCTCGGCAAAACGACACTCGCCACTATCATCGCCGGTGAACTGGGTGTCGAATTTGAGCAGACCTCGGGTCCAATTCTGCAAAAGAAGGCTGACCTGACGGGTGTGCTGAGTAACATTCACGCGCGTCAGGTTTTTTTTATCGATGAAATTCATCGCCTCCTGCCGGACGTGGAAGAGTTTCTTTACGCCGCGCTGGAAGACTTTCGCATGGACATCATGATCGGTTCTGGGCCGGGCGCGCGCACGCACTCCCTGTCGATCCCCCACTTCACGGCCATCGGCGCCACCACCCGGCAGGGTCTGGTGAGCGCTCCACTTCGCGGCCGCTTTGGCCTGCTTCTGCGGCTCAATCACTATGCTGCCACTGACTTGACCGCGATCGTGCAGCGCTCGGCGAAGCTGCTCGGCATAACCGTGGATCCCGATGGCGCCGCGGAAATCGCGCGACGCAGCCGGGGCACGCCGCGCATTGCAAATCGTTTGCTGCGCCGCGTTCGGGATTACGCGCAAGTTCGCGCCGAAGGTCACATCGATCTCCGCGTGGCGCATAGCGCGCTCGATTTGCTGGAAGTGGATCGCTACGGTCTGGACGAGATCGATCAAAAGATCATGCTGACGCTGCTCGAGAAATACGGCGGTGGACCTGTTGGAGTAAACACCATCGCGGCGTCGATCGACGAAGAGGCCGACACGATCGAGGAAGTTTACGAGCCTTACCTGATGCAGCTCGGATTCATCGATCGAACTCCGCGCGGACGCGTTGGCACCGATCGCGCGTTCGAATATTTCAAGATCCCGCGTGGGCGGCGTGGTTTGCAGAGCGACCTGTTTTGAAAACGGTTTACCTCGGCATCGGCTCAAACATTGGCGATCGCGAAGCAAATCTTCGCGAAGCCATAGACCGGATGGAAGCGGCCGGAGTGCGCGTGACGCGGCGATCATCGCTCTATGAAACAGAGCCGCGCGAGGTTCTCGATCAGCCTTGTTTTTTAAATGCGGCCGTTGAAGCCGCCACGGAGCTGTTTCCTCTGCAACTGCTCGCGTGCATCCGGAACATCGAGCGCGCGATGGGCCGCCGCCGGGTGACTCCCAAAGGCCCGCGCAACATCGATATTGATATTCTCTATTACGGCCGCAGCGTGATCCACACACCGGAACTCGATACGCCGCATCCCGGCATTGCCGAACGTTGTTTCGTGCTGGAGCCGCTCGCGGAAATCGCGCCGGACTTCCGCCATCCTATGAACGGCAAGACGGCTCGGGAGATGCTCGCCGCCCTCGCGCCGCAGGGCGTCCGCCGATTGAACGCTACCCTTTAAGCACCCACTGCCGGTCCTTCGTAGTCATCTTCTCGGCGGCCAGCCGCAGCGTCAGCCTGGGCGCCTTCGGTCTCCATGAATCCAGAAATTGCAAGACCTCGCGCGGCCTCTTCGGATAGGTTTCCTTCAGCAACCAGCCGACGCCCTTGCGCACCATGTCGTCTGCATCTGCCAGCAATAAATCGCAAATGTGGAAAATTGTTTCGGTGTTGCGGCCCTGTTTGGCTTCCTGAATCAAGGAAACCGCGGCCGACCGCCGCTTCCAGCGATTTTTCGACTTTGTCCAGGCCGCGAGCCGGTCGGCCAAACCGGGACGATTCGCGATCGAGGCCGCGATCAGCCACGTCGAAACGCCGTCGCAATGCGCCCAGTTGCGAACGTAACGGTCGACCCACCGTTCGAACATCGCGAACTCGCGGTCGCCGCACAATTTCGCGAACCGGCGGTAGAGATGGCTCACGATGACGCCTTCTTCGAGCATTCCGCTCTTCCATAGCTCCGTGACGAATCGATCGCGTTCGGCCACCGGCCAGTGCTTCACTTGCGCGTAGGCCAAGCGCGCCAATTCGCGAAGCATCGGAGTTCGGACTCCATATGGCTTCACCGGCGCTTTGAAAAACCAGCGTAATCCTGCTTCGAACTTCGGATCCGCGGCTGCTGTCAACTGCGATCGGATGTCCTTCAACAACGCAGCCGCCGCTACTCCCGGCATATGCCGCGCTCGCTGCTTTGAATGAATTTCACCAGGTGCCGGGTGTGTTCCGTACTGAGTTCGGACTCGATCCGCACCAGTGCATCCTTCAGTTTCAGGCCGGAGCGATAGAGAATTCGATACGCCCGCTTGAGCGCAGCGATCTCTTCGGCGCCGAATCCCGCGCGCTTCAACCCCACCACGTTCAACCCGTTCGGCCGCGCGTTGAAATCGGTGTACAGGAAGAACGGCGGAACGTCCAGGTTCACGCGCGAATTGCCGCCGATCATCGCGAGTCGCCCGATCTTCGAGTATTGGTGAATGACGACGCCGCCCGAAATGAACGCCTGATCCTCCACATGCACATGCCCCGCGACTAACGCACAGCTCGCGATGACGCAATTGTTCCCGATCACGCAATTGTGCGCGATGTGCCCGGAGGTCATGATGTAGTTGCCATTGCCGATGCTGGTGACGCTCTCCGGCTGCGTGCCGCGCGAAATCGTATAGTGCTCGCGAATGATGTTGCCATCGCCGATGCGCAGATAGCTGCGCTGGCCGGTGAAGTTTTTGTCGAGCGGATCGGTCCCGAGCACCGTGCCGGCCGAGATCTCGTTGCGCTCGCCGAGCGTGGTCCAGCGCTTCACAAAAACATACGGCTCCAATCGGCAGAACGCTCCGATCTCGACATCCTCTTCGACAATCGCGAACTCACCGATGCTGGCCTGCGGCCCGATGCGCGCCTCTGGATGCACGCGCGCGGAGGCGGCCACGGACGCCGACGGATCAACTGGCATAAGTTTGTGGCATAAGTTTGTATCATACAGGGGTGCGCGTCGATGATATTGCGAAGCATCTGAACACCGGCTTTGAAGGCTCGGGCGATCTCGACATTCTCAGCGCCGCGCCGCTCGAATCTGCCGGGCCGCGCGAGATCTCGTTCGTCGGTAATCGGAAGGCGGCGGGGCAAGCCGAACAATCGCAAGCCGGCTGTCTACTCGTAACGCGCGAGTTTCCCGCGGGACGCACTTTGATCCGCGTCGACGACCCGCGCGGTAGCTTGGCCAAAGTAATTGGGCTACTTTATCCGCGCCCGCACATCACTCCCGGCAAACACCCCACGGCGATCATCGCTCCCGACGCCGAGATCGCTCCATCCGCCGCCATCGGACCACATACGTTCATTGGCGCTCGCGTCCGCATCGGCGAACGCACCGTGATCGGCCCAAGCTGCTCTGTCGGCCCAGGCACGCACATCGGCGCCGATTGCCTGTTGCACGCTCACGTCACTATTTACGACCACGTCAGAATCGGCCATCGCGCCGTGTTGCACTCCGGCTGCGTACTGGGAGCCGACGGCTTCGGATTTGTGCGGGGTTCCGAAGGCTATCAAAAGTTCCCGCAAATAGGCCGCGTCGAAATCGGCAATGACGTTGAGATCGGCGCCAATTCCTGCATCGACCGCGCGGCACTTGGCGTCACCCGCATCGGCGACGGCGTGAAGCTCGACAACCTGGTGCACATCGGGCACAACTGCGTCATCGGGAAGCATGTCGTGATCGCCGCTCAAACCGGGCTTTCGGGCGGCGTGGTGGTGGAAGACGACGCCGTGATCGGAGGACAGGTCGGCATCGGAGACAAGGCTCGCATCGAAAGCGGCGCAGTGCTCGGTTCAGGCTGCGGAATCCTCACGTCCAAGATTGTCCGTAAAGGTCAAGTGGTGTGGGGAACTCCTGCCCGCCCGCTGAAGGATCACCTGGAACAATTGGCTAGCCTCGCGCGCTTGCCGAAGCTGCGCAAGGAAATCGCGGAGCTGGAAAAACGCCTGCGCGATCGCGAAAGCAGCTAGCCCTATCGAGCGCTCGCGCTGTGCGCCCGCACGCAAGGTTTGCGGAGATTGCCGGCATTGCGTTCGAGAACCGCGCTCGCCTCCGCCACCAAGCGTTGCAGTTGCGTCATATGCTCACGAGCCTGCACCTGATCCGCCGGCAAAGTCATCTCCAGATAGTACGCGATGGCTTCGATGGAGCTCAATGGCTGGCGCAAATCGTGAATCAACTCACGCAATCGCTCGTCGGGCGAAGGAGCCGGAAGCGGAGTCTCTACGTAGAGTGAACTTTCGGTTAGAACGGCTGCGGCGGACATCGTTTTCTAGCATTCCCTTTCGTGTGCCCGCAGACCAGTGCACGGACCATGCGAACAACACCATCACGCAAAATGGGGGAAATCGTTTTATACCGTTAAACTCGTGGGCGCGTCAAGAGAATCCGGAGAAAAATTTTGTTGCGCTTCGAATCGTGACTTGGCCAACTATTTTGAGTGAGGAACGCATAAAAATGACAGCTACTTCGCCGATACCAATCGCGCGATTCCAAACGCCGCCGCGGCAGCCAACCCACCGATCAGTGCCGTCCGGGCAGCACTCGATCCACGTGGCATCCCAGTATAGTGCCCTTTGACGGCCCCGAACACGGCCAGCGCAAAAATAGTTGCGATCACCGAAGCGATTAGCGCTGAATAAGCCGAGCTCATCAACATATAAGGTGCGAGAGGAATCAAACCACCGGCAATGTAGGCTCCCGCGATGGTGCTTGCGCTGCGTAGCGCGCGTTTCGGATCCGGCTCCTCCAACCCTAACTCGAAGCGCATCATAAAATCGATCCATTGCTTGGGACGCTGCCGCAGTGAATCGACAATTGGAACTGCTTCGGCGTGCGTCAGCCCATAGGTCTCAAAAACTTCCAGCACTTCTTGCGCCTCCACTTCCGGAAGCTCTTCTACTTCGCGCTGCTCTCGCTTCAACTCGCTGGCGTAATGATCGGCGTCGTTCTTGGCCGCCAGATATCCTCCGAGTCCCATGGCAATGGAACCTGCTGCGATCTCGGCCAACCCCGCCACAACAATGATGCGCGTGGTGGTGTCCGCGCCCGATAATCCGGCCGCAAGAGCAAACGGAACGGTGAGTCCGTCCGCCATCCCGATCACGATATCGCGTACGAACTCGGAGGCTGTAAAATGCGATTCAACGTGCGGCGTTTGCGGCATATTCTTTCAAGTATCGCCCAGTGTATGAATTTCGGGCCGCCGCAATCTGCTCCGGTGTTCCCTCGGCCACAATCTGCCCACCACGATCGCCGCCCTCGGGTCCCAGGTCGATCACCCAATCGGCGCTGCGGATCACGTCCAGATTGTGTTCGATGATCAGGATGCTTCCGCCGTTCTCGATCAAGCGCTGGAAGGCGGCGAGCAGTTTCGCGATGTCATCGAAGTGCAAGCCGGTGGTCGGTTCGTCGAAGATGAACAGCGTTCCGCCGCACGTGGCCTGCGCCAGATGCGACGCCAGTTTCACGCGCTGCGCTTCGCCTCCGCTCAATGTGGTCGCCGATTGTCCCAGCCGCAAGTACCCCAAGCCGACGTCGGCCAGCACCTTGAGCCGGCTGTACAGGCGCTTGGACTCGTGGAAGAAGGACAGCGCTTCCTTCACCGTCAACTGCAGCACCTCGTGAATATTCAGCCCGCCGTATCGAATGTCGAGGATCGCGCTCTTGAAACGCGTGCCCTTGCACTCTTCGCAGATCAACTCCACGTCGGCCAGGAATTGCATCTCAACGGTCACCGTGCCATCGCCCTGGCAATTTTCGCAGCGTCCGCCGGGGATGTTGAATGAGAAGTGCCCGGCGTTGTAACCGCGCTTCCGTGCGTCGGGGGTGGACGCGAAAAGCTCGCGGATCAGGTCGAACGCTTTGATGTAAGTGACGGGATTCGAGCGCGGAGTGCGGCCGATGGGCGACTGATCCACCAGCACAACTTCGCGCACCAGCTCGGCCCGCTCCACTCTGCGGCACGTGACTTTTTCGGCCTTCTGATCCTGATCCTCGGCAAAACCCTCGGGAGCGGCCTGCCGCAGCCGCTGCGTCAGCGACTGGAAGATGACGTCGTGAACCAGCGTCGACTTGCCCGATCCAGAGACGCCGGTCAC
>DATHMO010000007.1:0-8977 GCA_035486995.1 Bryobacteraceae bacterium | reverse complement strand
TCGATCGACGCCGGAAAGCGCGTCCATCGCGGCGGTTTGTTGCGCCGTGGGCAATTCGAAAGCGCGCAACGAAAGGTCGGCCGCCATCAGCGTGCGGGCCTGGCTCAATAGCATGTCGTGAAACGCGCGGCTGAATCCGCGAACGCCGGTGAGCGATCCGACGCCGACCGCCACTGCGAGAATCACGAACAGAAACTTGAACGACGACGATCGCGATTCGCGCCAGGCGATCTTGCAGGCGGTGGCCCAGGAGAATTTCACAGTGTTCGCTCGTCGCTCACAATCCGTCCGTCACGCAGCGTGATTCTCCGCGAAGCACGGCTGGACAGCACCGGATCGTGCGTCACCAACACCAGCGTGGTGCCCTCGCGTTGATTGAGCGAGATCAGCAGCTCCAGCACGTGCTGCCCGTTTTGCGTGTCGAGATTACCGGTGGGCTCGTCCGCCAACAGAATCGGAGGCCGCACCATAAATGCGCGAGCCAACGCGACACGCTGCTGTTCGCCGCCTGAAAGCTGGATTGGATAATGATCGCGGCGATCGAGCAGGCCCACGCTTTCGAGCAACTCTCGCGCCCGCTTGGGACCGTCCATACCATTCCCGCCGGTCAGCTCGTACGGCAGCAGCACGTTTTCTTCCGCCGTCAGCGTGGGCAGCAAATGGTAGGACTGAAAAACGAACCCAACTTTGCGCCCGCGCAGCAGCGCCATGCGATCTTCGTTCAAGCCAGTGATATCGTCGCCGTCGAGAATGATCCGGCCCGAGGTCGGCGTATCCAGGCCCGCCAACAATCCCAGCAGCGTGCTCTTACCGCTGCCCGACGGCCCCATGATCGCAACGAAGTCACCCATCTGAATGTCCAGGTCGATACCGCGCAGGATGTCGACACGATGCGTAGCGGTGGGAATACTCTTCGTGAGATTCAAAACCTGAATTGCAGGCGGGCGAACGGCAGCTGCTTCCAATTTCTTATTATGGCATTGGGTGGCTTGCATGTTGTTTCATCGGCTTCTTTTCATTGGATGCGTTGTCGCGGCGCTGGGTTTAGTCCAATTGGGAAGCGCCGCGCCGCCCTCAACACCGCCTTCTAAATCTGATACGCGCCCGGTCATCGTCGCGTTCGGCGATAGTTTGACGGCCGGGTTCGGCGCCGATCCAGGCAAGAGCTTTCCCGACTTCTTACAAAAGGATTTGGACGCGGCCGGGCTCCACTGGCGCGTGGTGAATCTGGGAGTCAGTGGCAACACCACCATCGATGGCGTATCGCGTCTGAACGAAGTGCTGGCCTACAAACCGCGCATGACGATCGTCGAATTCGGCGGTAACGACGGGTTACGCGGGCTGCCTGTCGACACCACGCGCGCCAATCTGGACCAGATCATTCAAACGCTCGAAGGCGCCGGGTCGAAAATCATTCTCGCGGGGATGACCCTGCCGCCCAACTACGGGTCCGATTACATCAAGCCGTTCCAGCAGGTCTACACCGATCTGGCGGCCAAATACAAAGTAACGCGAATTCCATTTCTGCTCTCCGATGTCGCGCTGCATCCCAACCTAATGCAGCGGGACGGCATCCATCCCACCGCTGAAGGCAATCAGATCGTGGCTACGACGGTGATGCGCTATCTGAAGCCGCTGCTGCACTAGCTTTTAGCTTGCCCCGCCGCTTGCGCAACTCCGCCGTGGCCGCCCGATGGCACTTCAAGCACAGCGTTCGTATATTTGCCAGATCGCATTCGCCGCCACCTTCCACCACCGGAACAATGTGGTCGGCATCCCATAGGCTTTTCCGCGATCCCGCGCGCAAGCCCCAATCGAGAAAAGCTTTCAATCGCGCCGAGCCGCGCAATCGTTTGAGATGGCGTTCGGCCTCCAGGCAATCCACGCCGCAGGCAGCGCAAACTCCGTGATCCCGTTCTAGTACCTTTTCACGCAGATAGCCCGGATCGGACCGCAGCCGCCATTCCTCTACGCACCAGACCGAGCAAAAAGTCACGCGGCCTTTGGGGACTTCCAGATTGCACCAGCGGCACAAGTGCCGTCCATTGGGGCCTTTCGGAAGGTTTTCACGGCGCGCCCAGCCGCCCGGCATGGATCGTTGGGTACTCATCTTTGTTTGAATCGCGGTTTGAATCGCGCTTTGAATCGCTTACTCTACTTATAGGCGATGTTTAGCGTCCACGCACGACCGGATCGGCAAAACGGAACATTACAACGTCCGGCGGCATCTATATCCATGGAGAAACTTGCGGACGTGGTTCGGATTCGGATATACTCCGCAATTGCACGAACTCCAGGTTTGAGGAGCTGTGCCGTGGCTTGCGGTCAGTTTCTGCTGGTCCAGCGCCAACGAAATCAGGACAGTTTGGGAGGCGGGTAGTGTCCGTTCAATCATCGAAATATTTGCTTGCGATTGTTTTGACTGGGGCGCTCGGGCCAATGCCCGTGCGGATGTTCGGGCAGGCTGCGGCCGCGCCCGCGTCCACTGCGCCGCAGAAGAATTGGAAAGATCGGGCGGAGTATGACCTGTACGTCGCGATCGGTATGGATCAGAATCCAAAGACCAGGCTGGAGAAGCTGCAGCAATGGGAGAAAGGCTATCCCATGACGGAGTGGATCAAGGAACGGCGAACCCTGTTCCTGACCACCGACGCAGCACTCAACGATGGCAAGGGCGCCATGGAAGTGGCCAAGCAAATCCTGGCTGACGATCCCAAGGACTTCACGGCGCTGTACTACACTATGCTGTTCACGCAAGGTCTGTACGGCCAAAGTCAATCGCCCGACATCTTGGATCAAGGCGAGAAGGCGGCGCAAGCCATCCTGGCCGGCATCGACACGCCTCCTCCCAACGTCACCGCGGAACAATGGGCGAAGCTGCGGCCAGACATCGAGACGCTGGCTCACGTGAACCTGGGCTTCATCTCGATGCAGAGAAAGAATTGGGACGCGGCGGAAGCTGAATTCCAAAAGGTGCTGACCGGAAGCCCCAACAACGCGCAGGTGGACTACTGGATGGGCACCGTGATCGCCTCGGAAAAGAAGCTCGATAAATTGCCGGTGGCGATGTTCTATTTCGCCCGCGCCGCGACAATTACTGGCACCACCGCGCTGACCCCCGATGCGCAGAAGACGGCTATGACGTATGTGCAGCGGCAGTACAAGAACTTCCACGGCAGCGACGAAGGCTTTACCGACCTGGTAGCCGCCGCGAAAGCCAACGCCGCGCCTCCGGCTGGGTTCACCATCAAGAATGCCAACGAGATCGCTCAAGCTCAGGCGGCCGATGAAGAAGGTTGGGCCAAATCGCACCCGCAGGAAGCGACTTGGAAAAATCTGAAGATGGCCCTCTCGGCGCCCGATGGTCCCATGTACTTCGACATGGGCATGAAGGGAGCCATGCTGCCGACATTGAAGGGCAAAGTGGTGAAGCTCGAGCCGGCAGTGAAGCCCAAGACCATCCTGGTAGCGCTTGAAGACGGTAAGTCGGATGGAACCACCGCCGACGCGACGCTAAAGTTCGAAATGCCGCTGGCCGGCAAAGTGGACGAAGGCACCGAACTCACTTTCGAGGGCATCGGCGAAAGCTTCACGCAAAGCCCGTTCATGGTTGTCATGACCGTCGAAAAAGACAACTTGCATGGCTGGACCGGCAAGAATGAGCCGGCGCCCGTGCATCATCGCCCGCGGCCGGCGGCTTCAAACTAGCTCTACGGCCTACGGCTGCGTCCGTGCGCGCACTCTGATACTATTCCTCAAAAGACTGTCCGCCCCGTAACGTGGACAGTCAACGGAGGCCGCACATGTGGTATCAACGTTCGCAGCATCTGTTGATCACCGCTGCTGTCGTGGCGCTATTTTCTCCGGTGTGGGTGGCCGGACAAGATCAGCCCGCAGCGGCTCAATCAGGACCGAAGTATAAGGATCAAGGCGAATACACGCTGTACGATTCGATCCTGAAAGACACGAATCCAAAAACCAAACTAGACAAGCTGCAGGAATGGCAGACGAAGTATCCAACCACGGAATTCGCGAAGCCGCGCCAGCAGCTCTTTTTGGACACCTACGTCAAATTGAACCAGCCGAAAGAAGCTGTGGCCGCTGCCAAGCAGATCCTGGCCGACGATCCGAAGGATTTCACGTCGCTCTACTACACCATGTATTTCACGCGCGCGCTGGCGGGAAACAATCCCACGCCAGAAGTGCTGGACCAGGGCGAAAAGGCCGCAACCGGGTTCTTGGCGAACATCGACACACCCCCGCCCAACGTGACCGCCGAGCAATGGAAAGGGGCGCGCACGCCGATGGAAGTGCTGGCACATTCGACGCTCGGGTGGATCGCGATGCAGCGCAAGAGCTGGGATGCCGCCGAAGCCGAATTCGAGAAATCGCTGGTCCTCGATCCTAACAACGGCGAAGTGGATTTCTTCATGGGCACCGTGCTTGCGTCCGAGAAGAATCCGCAAAAGATGCCTGCGGCATTCTTCTACTTCGCTCGGGCCGCGACCAATGAAGGTGCTGAAGGATTGGCGCCAGCCGGTCGCCAGCAAGCTCTGAGCTACGTTCAACGCGCTTACAAGGGCTACCACGGGAGCGATGAAGGCTTCAGCGATCTCGTGGCGATGGCGAAAGCCCAATCCTCGCCTGGGGACTACCATATCCGAACCGCGAAGGACATCGCCGACGAAAGACAGAAGAAGCAAGAGGAAGAGGATGCCAAGAATCCTCAGCTTAAGCTTTGGAAAGATATCAAGAGTGCACTCACCGGACCCGACGGCGCTAGCTACTTCTCGATGAACATGAAGGACGCGCAATTGCCAACGCTCAAGGGCAAAGTCATCAAGCTCGAACCCGAGCTCAAGCCCAAAACACTCGTGCTGGCGCTTGAAGACGGCACCACGCCCGACGCTACATTGAAGTTCGAAATGGCGCTGCCGGGAAAAGTGGATCCCGGCACTGAGCTATCGTTTGAAGGAGTGCCGGAGAGTTATACGGCGAGCCCGTACATGGTGGTCTTCAACGTGGAGCCCGACAAACTGCATGGCTGGACCGGCAAGAACGCCCCGCACCCGCACGCTAAGAAGTAACCGCCAGTGCTCTCTGTAAATCCGCCGCGAACGCCCGCATCTTCTGCACTTGCTCAGCCGACGCCAGTTGCTCGATGCCTTTGCCGATGAAGTACGCTTGATCGCCACGCCAGATCAGCGCGGCAAAACCTTTCTCCGTCATCAAACCAGGCGCGCCGATATTCCCGAACGAGTCTTCTTTGCGCTCCACCAACGCAACAAAACCGTCGCGCTCGAAGATGACATGGGAAGCGATCTCCGCGGGGATGATCTGGATTCCAGCAGCTACCAGCTTTTCAAACTGGGCAGTCACATTTTGTAGCGGCCGAGATCCTCGTCATCGAGACTCTCGAGCCATCGCCGCTGTTCTTCTTCGCTCGCCTTGTCGGCCGCGGCGCTCGATCGCTTGGAATTCTTCAGCACCGATTCGTCGACATAAATCGGGCAATCCAGCCGCAACGCCAGCGCCAGCGCATCGCTCGGCCGCGAATCCACGCTGATCAGCTCGCCGTCCTTGTCCAGCCAGATCACGGCATAGAACGTATCGTCCTTGAGCTCGCTCACTACCACTTTGCGAATGCCGGTCCCGAGGCCCAGCAGCAGGGTCTTGATCAGGTCGTGCGTCATGGGGCGCGGCGTCGAAACTTTTTCGATCTCCAGGGCAATCGCATTGGCCTCGTAGATCCCCACCCAGATCGGCAAGATGGTGTTCCCGTTCAAATCTTTCAGCACCACGATTGGCATGTTGGTGACGGGATCCATCATCAATCCGCGGATTTTCATTTCGACTTCCATACGCTCCCCCTTTTGCTCGCTCATATCACCGCCTCGCCCGCTAACGAATTCGCACCCGCGCGTGTCACGCGGACGCTCCACGAAGTGCCGGCCAGGTTTGCACCTTCGCGCGGCGCCGCATGCTGGGGATGTACAAAATTGAGCGTGCGGTTTTGCGTTGTGCGTCCAATCCACTGCCCCGTGGCCTGATTATAACCCTCCACGAATGTCTCCTCGATGGTCCCTACCGACGCCGAATTACGACGGATCTGAATCGCCCTCTGCTTCTCCTGAAGAATCGCCAGCCGCCGGCTCTTTTCTTCTTCCGTCACATGATCGGCCAATTCCAGCGCCGACGTATTCGGCCGGCGCGAGTACTTGAAGCTGAACAACGAATCGTACTCCACTTCATCCAGCAGCGCCAGCGTGTCCTCAAAATCCGCTTCGGTCTCGCCCGGGAATCCAACGATGATATCGGTGGTGATCGCGATATCCCGGCGCGCCTTCTTCATCCAATCGATGCGGCGCATGTATTCATCGCGCGTGTAAAGCCGCTGCATCCGCGCGAGCACGCTCGACGATCCCGACTGCACCGGCAGATGCACGTGATTGCAGAGCACCGGATTGTCGTCGATGGCGTCGATGATGTCCTTGACAAAATCGCGCGGGTGCGAGGTCGTGAAGCGCACTCGCCGGATGCCATCCACTTCGCCGACCGCGCGCAACAAACGAGCGAAGTCCCAACCCGCCGCCGACGGATCGCGATAACTGTTGACGTTCTGTCCCAGCAGCTGGATCTCGGCGTAGCCCATGCGCGCCAATTCCCGCGCTTCATTCAACACGCTCTCACTGGTGCGGCTGCGCTCCGGCCCGCGAGTGAACGGCACCACGCAATACGCACAAGCCTTGTCGCAGCCTTCGATGATCGTAATGTAGGCGCGATGCGGATTGTCGCGTTTGGTGAACGGCGTTTCGAACGCCTGATCGTTATCCAGACTCAAGCCCGTGACGCGCCGGCCGCCCGCTTCGAGTTGCACCAGCATCTGCGGAAGCTTGGCGTAGCTGGCCGATCCGGCTACTAAACTCACATGCGGCGCGCGATCGAAAATCTTCTCGCCTTCCTGCTGCGCCACGCAACCGAGCACTCCAAACACCTTGCCCTTGCCATTGCGCTTGAACTCATCCAGGCGATGAAACACCTTCTGTTCGGCCTTATCGCGAATACTGCAAGTGTTGTAGAGAACTAGGTCGGCTTCCTCAGGCTTGGGTACTTGCTGGTAGCCTTGGGCGACGAGCGTCCCGATGACCTTCTCGGAATCGTGCGCGTTCATCTGGCACCCGAAGGTCTCGATGTAGAAGGTCTGCATTTAGTAGCTTTCGATTCCATTGTACTCATGTTGCAGGCAGATAACGGGACACGGGAGAGTCCATCCCCAAGCCGCCCACTACATCGTGTAAACTGGTTGTTTTAAGGGGGTGCGTCTTCAGCAGTAGTTGGCTCGCACGAAGTACCTTAACTGAGCTAGCGCCTTCTCGTGTCCGAACGATCCCCTCTGCCCTGTTTTCCCTCGTTTTCCCAGACGAATGCCGCGTGTGTGAGCAGCCGCTCAGCAATATATCGCGCGTGCCCGTGTGCCGGGCCTGTCTCGCCAAACCTGAGCCTCTCGCTGCGGAATATTTTTGCGTCCAATGCCACTCGCCCTTCTTAAGCCGGTTTCCTTTGGATGACGAGGGCCGCTGTGCCCTATGCCGGCGCGGCGTACGTGGCTTCGATGCCGCATACTCATTCGGATTCTACGAAGCTGAACTGCGCACGCTGATCCATCTGTTCAAATACGCGCGCATTCGTACGTTGGCCGGGCCGCTCGGCAAACTATTGGCCCGCGCTCTCCCGCGCGAACAGGCTTTCGATGTCATCATTCCCATGCCGCTGCATTGGCGCAAGCGCTGGCAGCGTGGATTCAATCCGTCGGAACTGCTGGCGCGCGAGATCGGCCGCCGCATCCATACGCCAGTCGAGAACGCAGTACGGCGCGTGCGCAACACGCCGGCGCAAGCAGGATTGACCAGCGCCAAACGCCGCTTGAATGTATCGGGTGCGTTCCAGGCGAAGAAGCGCGACGCTATCGACGGCCGGCGCGTGCTGCTGATCGACGACGTGATGACTACCGGCGCCACCGCGGCGTCCTGCGCGCGTGCCCTGCAACGGGCCGGCGCTCGGCAAGTGATTTTGTTGACCCTAGCGCGGGCGGACCGCCGGGCCTTTTCCAATGCAATGCCGTCCGACGTACTTCTGAACGATTCGAATTTCTCCGGGAGATCCGAAGATGCCTAGTCTCGATCGCTTACACAGACCTGTACTCGTCTTGAACGCCAGCTACGAGCCCATCAACATCTGCGCCGCGCGCCGCGCGCTGGTGCTGGTGCTCAAGGGCGTCGCGTCGGCCGAGGAGGAGTCGCAGGCGCATGTCCATTCGACGCGCCACTCCATCCGCGTTCCGTCGGTGATTCGCCTGCTCGAGTACCGCCGCATCCCGCATCAAACCCGGGCCCTCTCGCGCAAAAACATCTTGATGCGCGACCGTTACACGTGCCAGTATTGCCATCGCACCATGCCGTCCGGCGAGCTGACGCTCGATCACGTAATCCCCCGCTCCCGCGCCGGCGAAACTACTTGGGAAAATCTTGTGGCTTGCTGCCACCCCTGCAACAATCGCAAGGGCAGCCGAACGCCAGAAGAAGCCGGCATGAAGCTGGCGCGCGCGCCGCGGCCCTTCAGCCTGCACACCAGCCGTCATTTGATGCGCCTGCTCGCCAAGAGCGACGATCAATGGCGGAAGTACCTGTTCTATTGAGTGGGGAGGTCCCCCTGGACCGCAGCCGACGCCCTCGTCGGCTCCAAGGGATTACTGCGCCGGCGGCGCTTGCGGCGGTCCCTTCGGCTTTTCCTTGGGCGGCGTAATCGCCTTCACCGGACTGATGATCACGTGCGCGTTGCGGCCTTCCAGCCGTGGCTGCCCTTCCACCTGACCGTGCACCGCAAGATCCTGAGCGAAGCGGATCAGCAGCTTCTTGCCCAGGTCCACATGCGCGATCTCGCGTCCGCGAAATTGCACCACGGCCTTCACGCGATTGCC
>DATHMO010000006.1:0-3426 GCA_035486995.1 Bryobacteraceae bacterium | reverse complement strand
CGCCGCCCTGAGCATTGGAGCCGTGGCAAAACCCGCAGTTGGCGGAGAAGACCTTCTGCCCGCGTTCGACGGCGGCCGGATCCGGCACGGAGCGGCTGATGAGCATGTTGCCGCGAGGGCGCGTGGGCTGTACGGGAGCTTGGGCGGAGAGCGAGGCCAGGCCCATCAAGAATATTCCTGCGAGTATTTTCATCAAGTACTTTCCCCGGAGTCGGGCCACCGGATATTCTTTCACTTTCCGGAGGCGGGCGTCCAATCGAGCGAGTAGTACCCCCACGCGCCGGACCGGCCTTGCGCTCGGCCTGGAATTGCGCATATACTAAGGCTTCATGCGTCGGCACGCCTACAACTCGTTTCGATTTTGGTACTGGTTTAGCGCCTGAATCGGGGCGAGTGGCGTTGGCTTAAGCAATTTTAGTAAGTATAAAGCAACCCACTCGAAAGAGTGGGTTTTTCATTTTTGAGGAGACGGAACGATGATCATCTCGATGAAACTCCACTCGACGAAAGAGGAGATCGAGCAAGTGTGTGAGCGCATTCGGGACTTTGGCTACAAGATTCACGCCATCGAAGGCGAGGAACGCGTCGTGGTTGCCGCTGTTGGCGTGGGCGATACCAGCGCCTGCCTGGAATCGGTGGAGGCAATGCCGCAGGTGGAGAAGGCAGTGCGCATTTCAGCGCCCTACAAGTTCGTCAGCAAGGAATACCGCAGCGAGCGGACGCGCATTCGCGTGGACCATTGCGAGATTGGCGGCGACGAATTCATCGTGATGGCGGGACCGTGCTCGGTGGAATCCGAGAAGCAGATCATGCAAGCCGCCGAGGGTGTGGCGCGAGCCGGCGCGAAGCTGCTGCGGGGCGGGGCATTCAAGCCGCGTACGTCGCCCTACGATTTTCAGGGCATGGAAGAAGAAGGCTTGAAGCTTCTGGCGAAAGCCAAGCGCGCCACTGGTCTGAGCATCATCACCGAAGTGATGAGCGATCGCGATGTAGATTTGGTGGCGGAGTACGCCGACGTGCTGCAGATCGGCGCGCGCAATATGCAGAATTTCGCGCTGCTGAAGACTCTCGGCAAATGCAACCGGCCCGTTTTGCTGAAGCGCGGCATGAGCTCGACTATCAAGGAGCTGCTTATGTCGGCGGAGTACGTGGTGGCGCACGGCAATCCGAACGTGATTTTGTGCGAGCGCGGAATCCGGACATTTGAGACCGTGACCCGCAACACTTGCGACATCGTGGCTGTGGCCGTGCTCAACGAACTGACGCATTTGCCTGTGATTTTGGACCCGAGCCATGCCACCGGCAAGCGCAGCCTGGTTCCGGCGCTGGCGCGCGCGGGCGTAGCGATCGGAGCAGATGGCCTGATTGTCGAAGTGCACCCCGCGCCTGAGAAAGCCATGAGCGACGGAGCGCAATCGCTCGACATGCCGCAGTTCCAAGCCATGATGCGATCGCTCAGGCCGTACATCGACCTGTGGAAGGAATCGCGAATGACAGAAGCAGCCGCGGCGGTGTAATCTGCCCGTAGCCCTTGCGCGCTCTCATCTCCGGCAGTTGGGTCCGTGGCTGCTGGCGGCGTGCGTGCTTGCTGCTGGTGGCGTGTACTGGTTCCATCGCACGCACGGGCCAACGCGTCCGAGCGATCTGGTCAGTCTATTGCCTACGGCCAACGCGAGCGTGATCTATATCGACGTGAACGCGCTACGCCGCTCAGGGATTCTCAATATGGTGGCGGGGTCCAAGGCAGTGGAAGACGCCGACTACCAGCAGTTCGTGAACGAAACGAAGTTCGACTATCGGCAGGATCTGGATGCGATCGCCGGCGCTTTCAAAGACGGCAAGGTTTATTTCGCTCTGCGCGGACATTTCCACTGGAAGAACTTGGCGGATTATGCGGCGCGGCAAGGTGGGTCGTGCCACGGTGACTTTTGCGTGATCGCGGGCAGCCAGCCCAATCGGCGCATTTCGTTTTATCCCCTGAAGTCCGACGTGCTCGCGATGGCTGTGGGTCCCGATGATTTCGCCGCCTATCAAGTAGCCGTGCAATCGGGCCGACCCGCGTTGGCACCGCCCAAGGAACCGGTTTGGGCTGTGATTCCCTCAACCGCGCTGCAGGGGATGGATTCGCTCCCTGCGGCTGCAAAGGCATACGTCCCGGCATTGCAAGGCGCGGATCAGATCGTCTTCACTATCGGCGCCGACTCGTCCAATCAACTGCAACTCGGAGTTCAGGTCACGTGCAAAGACGCGACCGCCGCGTCCGCGTTGCTGAAGCAGTTTAGCGCGACCACAAAAGCGTTACGCGATTTGCTTGCGCGACAGCGCCACAAGCCCGACCCGGCCGATTTGAGCGGCGTGCTGGTGGCTGGAAGTTTTCGAAGCAGCGAGCGGCAAGTCTACGCTGAGTGGCCGATCCCCAAGGCTTTTGTCGACGCGGTCGCCGCCGCCACGTACTAGCGTCTGGTCTGCTCGCCCTCTTCCACCATGCGCTTCACGCGGTCTAATTCCTGGCGCAGCTTCTTTTCACGCAGTGCGATCGAGACCACGTACACGATCACGATCAGCCAAGCCACGCTAAAGCCATAAAACATGAAGTTGTAGTTTTGTGGACTCATGTCGATTCCTTAGAACGCATGCGCGTGGCGGCGCAGCGCGTCGATTTCGAGCTTCATGGATTCCTGCCGCGTGCGTATCAGGATCAGGGCCGTCGCCAGCATGAGCAGAGCCAGGAAATTCCACCACAGCGGCGCTTCCATTCCAGGCGCCATGCCGCCGCCGCCGCGAATTTCGAGCACCGGACCGGGATGCTGCGTGCGGAACCACTCGATCGATTTCCAGACCAACACGATATCGACGCACGCGAAGATGGATAACACCGCGGAAAGGCGCGCGCGGGTGTTTGGATCGTCAATGGCGCGGCGCAGCATGAAATAGCCGAAGTAGATCAGCAGACAGACGAAGTAAGATGTCAGGCGCGGATCCCAGGTCCACCAGATGCCCCAGATAATGCGGCCCCAGATGCTTCCGGTGACCAGCGTGATGCAGGCGAATGCAAGCGAGACTTCATTGATGGACGCCGCAATGGAGTCCAGCCGCAAATTTTTCGTCATCAAGTACCCGATCGCCGAAAACATCCCGATGTAGAATCCGGTGAACGACGTGATCGCAGCCGGAACGTGAAAATAGATGATCCGAAAGATCGCGCCCTGGTTTGCTTCGTCGGGAACCTGGAAGAAGATGCGGCGCAGATTCCAAACCAGAATCAGGCCCGCGATCACGGTCAATGTCAAAATGATTTTCAGACGCATGGGTCACCCGTCCTATCGTTTATCCCACCAGAACAATTTCTACCAAAGCTAAAGCCAAAATGGTAAAGATGACGTTGAACGCCACTAAAATGCGGAACCAGATGAAATTTTCGGCCAG
>DATHMO010000005.1:0-25500 GCA_035486995.1 Bryobacteraceae bacterium | reverse complement strand
TCGAACGGGTGATCGAAGTCCCAATGATCGACGACATGCTGGTAATACCAGACGATCTTGCCGGTGTTGAGGTCTAACGCGAGAGTGCAGTTGTGATAGAGGTACTTCTTATCGTTGCCGGCAAGCCAAAACTTCGGCGCGGGCGATGTCACCGATGTACCAATGTAGATAAGCTTCAATTCGGGATCGAAGCTGGGAACCATCCAAGTGCCTACGTGGCGCCGCTGGCTATCTGGAACATCGCCCCACGTTTCGTCCCCCGGTTCACCTGGCCTCGGGATGGTGCGGGTGCGCCAAAGCTCCTGGCCCGTTTTAGCGTCGTGCGCCGTAATGATGCATCCGTTGGGCGTAGCTTTGAACTCACAGCCGCGGCCTGAAATGATTTTGCCGTCGGCGATGATCGGGCCCGAGGTTTCTTGCGCCGAGTCCTCGCGATAATCCACGATCCGGTTTTCGTAGGCCAGCTTTCCGGTCTGCGCGTCGAGGGCGTAGACGAAATCGTCGACGCTGGTGTCGATGATGAGATTGTTGTAAATGGCGATGTTGCGGTTGATGCTGGGAACCAGGAGATGCTTGGTCACATCGTCCGGTAGTTTCCGTTTGTACTCCCAAACCAAATCGCCGGTGGCCGCGTTAATAGCCTGTACCAGATCGCTCGGATTGGGCAAGTACATCATGCCGTGATAGACCAGAGGCGTGGCTTCCTGGACGCCCGGCCCCATACCGCGCATCCAGATCATTTTCAATTTGCCCACGTTCGTTCGATCGATCTGTTTGAGCGGGCTATAGCCCCAACTGTCGAGCGTCCGGCGCCACATGAGCCAGTCCGACGGATCCGGTTTTTGCAGCATCGTATCGGTTACCGGAACGAAAGAAGGCGCTTGAGCACGTACTGCGTATCCGTTCAGCAAAAAACAAGCAGTCAAAAGAATTCGGTGCGGTCTCATTCGGTCCGGTGCTCTCTCCGGCTTTTGCAATGGCGCCAATCTGAAAACATGTTTCTATAGTTTAGTTCTTCGCCATGCTACTTTGTTCAGACTATTTTCACGCGGTCTGGATGGGCACCATTCGCCCCGCATTGCCCTTATGATGTGATACAGAAGACCATCGGGTCTAAAGGACAACTGATCATGCACATTGGTGTTTGCTATTTTCCAACTGACTACGGCATCGACATCCGCGAATTGGCGCGCGCCGTCGAGGAACGCGGCTTCGATTCGTTGCTATTGCCGGAGCACACGCATATTCCAACGTCCCGCCGCACCCCGTTTCCCGGCGGCGGAGACTTGCCCAAATGCTATTCCCACACGCATGACCCATTCGTTGCCCTGTCGTTTGCGGCCGCGGCCACCTCGAAAATCCTGCTGGGCACCGGCATTTGCCTGGTCCCGCAACGCGATCCCATCGTGACCGCGAAGAGCATCGCAAGTCTGGACCGCTTGTCGAACGGCCGCTTCCTGTTCGGCATTGGCGGCGGGTGGAATGTCGATGAAATGGAGAACCACGGAGCCCGCTACGAGACGCGCTTCAATCTGATGCGCGAACGCATTCTGGCGATGAAGGCGCTGTGGACCGAGGAGGAGGCGTCCTTCCATGGCGAGATGGTGAACTTCGATCCCGTCTGGTCCTACCCCAAGCCGGCACAACGTCCCCACCCTCCCATACTCCTCGGCGGTTCAAGCGACCATACGCTCAAACGCGTCGTGGGATTTTGCGATGGCTGGTTGCCCATCGCCCGAGGGGGCTTCAACGGGAAGGAAGCAGTCGCGCGCTTGCGTCACGCGGCATCAGCGGCGGGGCGCGACTTCTCCACGCTCACGATCAACACATTCGCGGCGCCGCCCGAAGAGGCGGTTCTCGCCGAATACCGGGAAGCGGGGATTCAACGTTCCTTTCTTGCGATCCCGGATCTTACTCGCGACGAAATTCTGGGCGTGCTGGATCAATACGCGCGATTGATCGTCTGAGAGGATGCCGGGCAAGGATCAAATCTCTGGCGCGATTCGCAAAAAGCTGAAGCAGGCCAGAGTCGCCAGGCTTGCGACGTTGGATCCCAAGAGTGGGCCTCACATCGTTCCGATCTGTTTTGTATTTGACGGCAAGGCTTTCTATACTGCGATTGACCGGAAACCCAAACGTGTCGCTCCGGACCGGCTCGTACGCATGCAAAATATCCGAGCGACATCCCGCGTCGCGCTTTTGATCGACGAATACGACGAAGATTGGACGCGCCTTTGGTATGTCCTAATCCGTGGGAAGGCGGAGTTGGTTCCCAACTCGGCTCATCAAGAGCGTGCCTCGGCGATTCGTAAGTTAAGAGCCAAATACCCGCAATATGCCCGCGGGATGCTTGCCGAGGATGCTCCGATCATCCGCATCATTCCTGATCGGACCACAGGCTGGGGAAAAATCTAGTTGACAGGCCGGCTCGACCGGATCCGGGCGGACGATCAAGTACGTAACATCTCCCTCCAGATGATCTCGTACATCTCGGTGATCCTGGTTTCCTGCGCGACCGCGCGGCGCCCGTTGAGCCGCTGGGACGAAAAACAGCGTAAATTCCCACCTTGTACCCGCCGGCGTCCACGACCCGTATCGGCCGGTCGTTGGTCGAATCGCGAAGTAGCGATTTTACGAACGCCTGAACATGCGCGGCGGTTCTGTCGGTCACAGCTGGTACCGCGCATGCGACGCGGTGTTGATATACTGTTCGCGCTTACAATGAAACCGATTTCTTTCTGGGGCACGGTCGCTTTCGGACTAATCCTCCTGGGGCATACGCAAGGAGCCTCACCCGGTCTTCCGAAATTTGAGCCCGACCCTTATTGGCCAAAGCCGTTGCCAAACAATTGGATTCTGGGTCAAGTCTCAGGCGTCGCTGTGGATGCTCATGACCACATCTGGGTGATCCACCGTCCGCGCACTACCGAAGAGCACGACAATTACCTGAAGGATGGGAAGGCGGATTGTTGCACTCCTGCGCCTGCAATTCTGGAGTTCGATCAGGCGGGTAACGTGATGCAGGCATGGGGTGGCCCGGGTCAAGGCTACGATTGGCCGGACACCGAGCATGGCATTTTTGTCGACCAAAAGGATAATGTCTGGGTGAGTGGTAACGGCGCCAAGGATACCAATATCCTGAAATTCTCCAATTCCGGAAAGTTTCTGCTGCAGATCGGAAAACACGGTAAAACTGGCGGCAGCAACGACACTGAGAACGTGAATCAAGCGGCTGGCATTGCGGTATACGCACCTTCCAATGAGGTGTTCGTTGCCGATGGGTACGGGAATCGGCGCGTGATTGTGTTCGATGCAGACACCGGCGCCTATAAACGGCATTGGGGCGCGTATGGCAATCAACCCGACGATAGCGCTCCGCTCACGCGCGTCTATGAGGGTCCGGGTCCAGCGCAATTCCATACTGTCCACGGCGTAGCCATCTCGAACGACGGCATCGTTTATGTGGGAGACCGCGTAAATAACCGCATCCAGACCTTCCGTTTGGATGGGACGTTTCTGAAGGAAGTCTTCATCGAGCGCCAGACCACCGCGCCTTTCGGCACTGGATTTGGCGCGGCTTTCTCCCATGACAAAGAACAACGTTTCTTTTATGTGCCCGACGGGACCAACAAGAAAGTCCAGATTGTAGACCGCAAGAATATGGAAGTGGTGGGATTTTTCGGCGGGCACGGCGGACATGCTGTCGGGGACTTCTCCCACATCCACAGTATTGCGACGGACTCGAAAGGCAATGTCTACTTGGGCGAAGTTGACACCGGACGGCGAGTGTATCGTTGGACTTACAAAGGCATGACTTCACAGTAACCATCCGCTTCCTTGACTCACCAAGGAAAACTTAGCCGGCCGGTGAAAAAAAGGCTGAACAAAACGCCTCCTTCAGGCCTTTCTGTATAGAAGCGAAGAATGGCCGAGCCACCGATGCTAGACTGCCCTCCGGAATCACGTACGCTCCTTGACGCTTCTTTCGCGGAAGCGCAAGCAGGTTCGCCACTTGCCATCGACGAGAAGATGGTTTCTCTGTTCGATGAAGTCCGGGTGCCACTGCTGCGATATTTATCGGCGTTTCCCCTGGCGATTCCAGATGCCGAGGACGTAATTCAAGAGACCTTTCTCGCGTTGTTCCAGCAGTTGCAGCGGGGCAAGTCTCATCACTACGTGCGGGGTTGGCTGTTCCGGGCGGCTCATAATCTCGCCATTAAGAAGGCGGTGCGATCCCGTAGCGATATCGAGAGGACGGGCTCTCTGATCGCCGTTGAGGAATTGGTGATCGATCCCGCTTTGAACCCGGAAGATCAATTTGCGTTCAATCAGACGCAAAAACGCCTGATGTCAGTCGTTCGGGCGCTGCCTCAGCAGCAGAGGTGGTGCCTTTATCTGCGAGCCGAGGGATTACGGTATCGGGAAATAGCGGAGGTTTTGGATATGTCTCTCGGCGCGGTTTCACTTTCCTTGGAACGGTCGTTGGCGCATATAGCTCGCGCCGCACAGCGGTGATTACTATGTCTCAAGATGATATGTCTCAAGAATTTCATTTGTCCGATCAAGAATTGCTCATGGCGGTGGATGGAGAACTCTCCGATCATGCCGCGGAGCGCGTTCAGTCCCATCTGGCGGCCTGCTGGGCGTGTAGAGCGCGAAAGCAGGAAATCGAAACGACGATCGGTGAATTCATGCGTTTCCAGCGGGAGAGCTTCAACCATCGGTTCCCCTCCCCGGAGGGGCCGCGAGCCCTCTTGCGGGCACAGATGGCGCAATTGGCAAGTGTCCAGGCCAACCCCTGGGCGAGTTGGTTTCGATTCATCTCTCAGAGGCTGAGTTGGGCGGCGGTCGCCGGAGTTTTGATCCTGGCTGGTGTCACGTATCTTGGTTTTCGTACTTGGCAGCAGAGCTCCGCGCGCTTGATCGCAGTGACCACGCCCAACCCCGCTCTGACGCCGGGCGCGACGGTTCTTGTGGACCAGCGTGAGATTTGCATGGAAACAGGCGTGAAAAACAAGGACGTGCCAGTCGCGTTGCGAAAAAGAGTGTTCGACGAATATGGAATCAGATCCGCCGATCCCCGAGCGTACGAAGTGGATTACCTCATCACGCCGGCGCTCGGAGGGGCAGATGACATCCATAATCTGTGGCCCGAGTCGAACCGTGCGGCGGTATGGAACGCCGAGGTCAAGGATTCCCTGGAAGATCATTTGCGCGATCTGGTGTGCGATGGGCGGCTGGACCTAGCGACCGCTCAACGCGAGATCGCCACCAACTGGATCGAAGCCTATAAGAAGTACTTTCACACGGATCGCCCGGTAACAGGCCTTCGGAACTAAATCACGCTCTCAAAAAAACATTGAACAAAACCGCCGCAAGAGGACCTACGGTATATGCAGAGTCTGGAACCCTGTTGTCCTAGGAGCTTCGTGCGCCGGGTTGTCATTGCGGTGTTGTTGTTTGCCACAGCGCTAGTTGCTCAAGCACCTCAAGGTGAAATTCGTCTGCAAGTCAAAGATCCTTCCGGAGCGCCCATGGAGGCTTCGGGGCGATTGGAAAATCGAGCAGCGGGAGTGGCGCGCGATTTTCAGACGGACTCGCAAGGCATGGTCGTACTTGGGAACCTGCCCTTCGGCCGATATCGGCTGCACGTCTCGAAATCTGGATTCACCCCGCAATCGATGGCCATCAATGTCCAGGCGACCACGCCCGTTGCCCGCACTATTTCGATGGAGATTGGCGCTCAGGCATCCAAGGTCGATGTGGTCTCCGAGACGCCGCTGGCCGGAACGGATCTTCAGATTAACCAGATCGCTGCGCCGGTCCAGACTGCGACCGCGACGGACATCGAAAATAGCGGCGCACTTGACCTGGGCGATTTCATGAATCGTCAGCTCAATGGCGTCTTCGTCAACGAAATGGCGGAAAACCCCTTTCAGCCGGACGTGAATTTCCGCGGCTATACTGCATCTCCATTGCTCGGAACTCCGCAGGGCATTTCTGTATTCGTCGATGGTGTTCGACAGAATCAACCCTTCGGCGACGTGGTGAGCTGGGACCTGATTCCAAAAGACGCAATCGCGGAAATGGCCCTGATCCCCGGATCGGATCCGCTGTACGGGTTGAACACACTGGGCGGAGCCATCTCGGTCACTACCAAGAGCGGGCTCACTAATCCCGGATGGGCCGGTCACGTTCTGTATGGAGCCAGCGGGCGCAAAGAAGTAGAAGGCGAGTGGGGCGGCGGCAAAGCTACCGGGTTCAACTGGTTTCTCACTGGACTCGGCTTTCACGAATCAGGCTGGCGTTATGCTTCACCCTCCGATGTACGCCAGGGATTCGCACGGCTCGGTTGGCGCACGAGTAAGACAGATCTCGCGCTCACCATGTCCTACGCCTATAACACCCTGCTCGGGGACGGTGTTCAGGACTACCGGTTGCTCGAGGCGAATTACACCAGCTCCTATTCGGTGGCCGACAGCACAGCCAATCGTTCCCCCTCGTTCAATTTCATCGCCCGCCATTCATTCAGCGACAACCTCACGTTCACCGGCAATGCCTGGTATCGCAACGTTCGGGCCGAAACCATCAATCCCAACTTTAACGGCGACGTAGTGGGGAATGATATCTATCAGCCGACGCCGGAGGAGCAATCGGTGCTAGCCGCGGCCGGCTACACGGGCTTTCCGGTCAGCGGCGCCAACATCAGCAATACGCCTTTCCCCAAGTGGGCCTGCATTGCTGAGGCGCTCCAGCTCGGGAGCCCGGACAGCACCTGCGATGGCGTGAACGTCTATTCCAAGGAAGTGCTGAACGAATATGGGTTCTCGGGCCAGTTCACCTGGATCACAAGTCCGCGAATTGGACGCAATCAGTTCGCGGCCGGAGCGTCAATTGACCGAAACAACGTTACGTACACGCAGACCACGGATTTTGCCTATGTCCTACCGAACTACTCCTTTGTCAGCGTTCCCGCATGGCAGAATGGATCCACTGTCGACGGCAATGGTAATCCGATCGACACTCAAGTAGGGTTCAGCGGTCACGCCCCGAACTGGAGCCTTTACTTCGCCGACACGCTGACGCTTTGGAAGAAAGTGAACGTGACGGTTTCCGGGCGGTATAACTATGATCGCGTTAATAATCTTGATCTGCTCAATCCGGCCCCCGGGCCGACTTCGCTTACCGGTGACTACACTTTTCAGCGCTTCAATCCGGCTATCGGAATCACCTGGAGTCCAATCTCGAGCGTGAACGCCTACGCGAGATTTGCGCAAGGAGGCCGCGCGCCGACGTCGATTGAACTTGGCTGCGCCAACCCCAGCGCCCCATGCAGTTTGCCAAATTCCTTGTCTGCCGATCCGCCGCTCCAACAGGTGGTCACGGACACTTGGGAAGTGGGGCTGCGCGGAAAACCGGAGATCCCGGGATTCCACAATCTCAGCTGGAACGCCGGCGCCTTTCGCGATGAGAATCACAACGATATTCTGTTCGTCGCCGCGCCGATACTCGGCACCGGATATTTCCAGAACTTCGCCAAGACCCTCCGCGAAGGGTTCGACGCCGACTTGGACGGGCGCATCGGGCCGGTGACCTGGGGCCTGGACTGGACGTTTCTCTCGGCAACCTATCAAAGCGTCGAGACCCTGGACGGCTCAGCCAACAACACCAACGATATCGCGCTGCAAGGATATCCAGGGCTGGGCGGCGTGATTACGGTTCATCCCGGAAACCGCATCCCGCTGATTCCGAAACAAACCGGAAAGGCTTACGCCGTCTGGCAGGCGACGCGACGGTTGATGTTCGAAATGAATGAAGTGGTTGCGTCAAGCTCCTACGCGCGTGGCAACGAGAACAACGCCTACACCGCCGACGGCGCTTATTACCTCGGCCCCGGCGTCTCGCCTGGCTATGCGATTACCAACTTCCGGGCTCATTACGATCTGACGCGCCACTTTCAGCTCGCTCTGCAGATCGACAATCTGTTCAATCACGAATACTACACAGCCGCGTGGCTCTCGAATACCGTGTTGACGGCGCAGGGCGCTTTTCAATCGCTGCCATTCCAGCCGTACGCGACGGGACCTTATGCCGGGAACACTCCCTCGGAAAGCGCCACATTCTTCTCGCCCGGTCCGCCTCGCCGCGCGTGGGTGGAGCTGCGGGTGAGGTTCTGACAGTTTGTGAATTGCAATGCCTTGTGCGGCCTTCCCAAGACCAATCAGTTGCTCGCTGGTCCCCGCCCCGGCTGAATATTAAGGCAAAGAACTGCGTTCGCCAAATCTTTGTGTTGCCCAAACCTGGTGGCTGATTCGCCTGCCCTAGAATAACGATATACTCGTCGTGCCCCCGAGAAATTCATGAGCTGCATCTCGACAGGTCTGTTCGCTGCCGCGGTTGTTTCGATAACGCTTTTCGCGCAGCCCGGCGGAGCCCAACCGGCTAAAGCCGTCTACGGCGATTGGCCGCTCTATCGGCACGACACAAGCGGCACAGGTTATTCGCCGCTCGCGCAAATCACCACTCAGAATGTCAGCGGACTTGCTCAGGCCTGGACCTATCGTCTGCAGTCCGATGCGCCGGCGCCAGCGCAAAATGGCCCAGGTAGAGGCCGAGGCGGGCCCAATTCGGAAGCGACACCGATTGTGGTGAACGGCGTCATGTATCTTCCCGCAGCCGATCGCGTGGTGGCCCTGGAGCCCGAAACGGGCAAGAAACTTTGGGACTATCCAGTCACGGGCGGCGCGCCTTCACGTCGCGGCGTTGCGTATTGGCCAGGCGACAAGAGCAATCCGCCGCGCATTTTGTTCACGGTCGGACGCAGGCTGATCGCGCTGAACGCGAACACGGGCAAGATCGATCCTGGTTTTGGTAAGGAAGGCGAACTGGACATGGTGGTGCCGTATAATTCGGTTCCACTGATTTACAAGAACGTGCTGGTGGTGGGAGCGAATACCCCAGCCGCACCGGTCGGAGCGCCCGGAAATGCACGCGCTTTCGATGCGCGAACCGGCGCGAAGCTGTGGGAGTTTAGTTCCGTCGCGCAGCCCGGCCAGCCGGGTCACGACAGCTGGGAAGGCGAGAGTTGGAAGGATCGTTCCGGCGTCAATGCGTGGCCATTTTATTTCACCGTGGATGAGCAGCGCGGGTTGGTGTATTTGCCGCTGGCTTCGCCCGCGAGCGACTTTTACGGCGGCGACCGCAAGGGGGCAAACTTGTACGGCAATTCAGTTGTAGCGCTCGATATCCAGACCGGCAAGTACAAATGGCACTTTCAAACCATCCATCACGATCTGTGGGATCACGATCCTCCCGCGCCGCCCACGCTATTTGACATTACACGCGGAGGGAAGCGCATTCCGGCGCTGGCGTTGACCACCAAGTCAGGCTACATGTACATTCTGAATCGCGAAACGGGCCAGCCGATTTTCGGAGTGGAAGAGCGTCCCGTTCCCAAAAGCGATGTTCCCGGCGAGCTGGCGTATCCGACACAACCGTTCCCGTTGAAACCGCCTCCCATCGCGCGCGACGGTTATCGCGCCGAAGATCTTGTGACCGAAGCCGACACCAGCGCTGAACATGTTCAGGCGTGCAAGGACTTAATCGCGAAAAATGGTGGCGTGAATAATTCAGGGCCATACACGACCTGGGCGTATCGCGCGGAAGGCGCGCCCGTCAAAAGTTCGCTCGTGTTTCCGGGCGGGCTGGGTGGTGCCAATTGGGGCGGGATCGCGTGGGACCCAAACTCCGGCTACGCGTTCGTGGTATCGCAGGATGAAGGTGCACTTGGCTGGATGGAGAAGACGCCCGAAGGTTCGCCGGTTCCTTATGACCGGACCACGCTGGATGGCGCCGGCCCTGGCCGGGGAAACTTTGAAGTGCGCGTCGGCGCCACTGCTTGGCCGTGCCAGAAACCACCTTGGGGACGCCTGATTGCAGTGAACACCGCAACCGGAGACTTTGCGTGGCAGATCCCGCTCGGAATCACTGAAGGACTGCCAGAAGCAAAGCAGAATACAGGACGTCCGGCGCTGGCAGGCGCGATCGTCACCGCGGGCGGAGTCCTGTTCGTTGGTTCCACCGACGACAACCGCTTCCGCGCGATCGAGGCGAAGACTGGCAAACAATTGTGGGTCACCAAGCTCGATCGGCGAGCCAACGCCAACCCGATCACCTATCAGGGCAAGGATGGCAAGCAGTATGTCGCGATTGTGGCCACTGATTCGCTAATGGTCTTCGCGCTGCCGTAACGGCTCGATGCAAATTTGCTGAACACGGCTATCTGGCAACCAACGTCTCGCCTCCCGACACCCCGGAGAGAATGATTTTTCCGTCGCTGGAGAGAATGCTTGTGGCATTGCCTTGGTTGGCGAAATCCTTCGAGCGGCAACCTTTCACAATGATTTCGTCCCCGTTCTTCAGTGAATTTCGGGTCCAGCCCGATCTCATCAATGTATTGGGGCTGCCTAACTCAAACTCCCAACTAGTAACTCCGCCGGAATCGCCCTTCACATCCAGATAAAGATGGGCATGCGGGTTCATCCATTCGAACTTCGTGACCGTGCCGCGCAGAGTGATTGGCTTTGAGGCATCGTAGTCCGATGCGAATGAATGATGCGCTAGAAGCGGGGCAGCGATTACGGAGGCAACCGCTAGTAAATACTGCAGTTGTTTCAAGGCTTGGTCAGTCTTCTCAAATTACTGCTTTGAGGCGCCTTTCCCTCGTTGGGCTCGTAGTATCCGATCAACCGGCCGCAGAGCGGGATACTCACCCACAGGATTAGCGACAGTACGGCGGCAACTTTCGCGCGCACAGGTATCAGCGGGGCCTTGTCCAACTCTTCGGGATGATCGTACACGATGGGTTTGAAAATCAGTGCATGAACTCCGACCAGCAGCAGCAGAATCATCTTGGTCCAGAAATAAGGATTGGGATAATACGTCGGCGCCTCCGAGCCGGCCATAAGAAGTCCGCAGGTGACCATAATCACAAAGCCGATACGCTTAAACGGGCGCAGACCTCCCACCACATCCGCTATGCTCTGATCGCGCAAGGCCAAGCCGAGCAGGCGCAGATCGGTCATCAGGATCATGCCGCCGAACACAGCAATGCAACTCAAATGGATGGCCATGATGATGGGATAGACCCACGGCGTCTGCTCGACCCCAGTCATCAAGCTAGTGTTCTGAATCGATTCGAAGATGGAATAGAGCGACATTCGATATCACGCGAGAAGTCCGACGAAGAGCCCGCCGGTGACCACCGCGACCCACAACAATACCGAGATCATCCCCACCACGACGCCCACTCCCCGGGATGGCGACGATGAAGCCACCTTGTAGTGGATGGTGTAGTTGTAGATGATCGCCACAAACAATGCAATTGCCTTGAACTGGAACCAGCCGCTCAAGGAATACATGCGCGGGGCTGACAGAAACAGCGCCATCCCCGCAAACACCGTCACCGTGAGCCCGATCAAAGTATAGACCCAAGTGTCATGGTGTAGTTTCGCGGCAGTTGTGCGTGGAAAAGCGAGCCCCAGAAGACGCAGGTCTACGATCATAATCGTCCCGATGGCCACCGCGAAAAAGACAATGTGAAAACACTCCGCAACCGCGAAGCCCCATTCGGTATTGTTCAGCAGGTCGGCAATTGCGTTCGATTGCAGAAAGGCCAGAGACGCCATATCACTTGGCATCCATCTTATTTTGCATCCTGGATCGTCAGATCCACCTTCTCGTCGCCCGCCATCATCTTCGCGTTATCGTAGAACCCGGTGGTGACCAGGTGAATCTCGACCTCCTTCTTACCTTTGTTCTCCCAGAACCAGCCGTGGATGCCGGTGGAGGGCGCGGTGAACGATCCATTAGCGTGATCCGCCCCGGCTTTGTCGTTTAGCTCGTAGCTTTCAAAATAGTCCTTGTTCGGTTTATTGTCCGGCTCGCCGTGAAATTCGAATGCTACTGGCCCAGTGGCTTTCCACGAGTAAAGCATGCCCGCGCCCTTCTGCATGTGATATTTGATTTCGACGCCTTCGCCCGGCATCAGCGAAAGATCCTCGCTGTCGGTTTTGAAAATCCCAGGCTGCGCGGTGTAAATGCCCGCCGGAGCGGCTACCGGACGGGCGCCAACCGCGGGCTTCGACTCCGCCTTCGATTCGGTCGCCTTCGCGAGATCGGTCAAGTGCAGCGCCTTGCCGGTTTTCAGCGGATCGATCCCGTATTCGGCCGGAAGCACGGCGGTGAAGAGAAGCAGTAATGCGACCGCAAGGGCGATCCCTGTCGCTTTCGCGATCGCTTTCTTGGACGGCGCCTGCATTTGTTGAACGTCTTCTTGTTCGACCATACGTCCCTTACGCGGCTGTGAAATAGCCAGCGACTTGATATCCCACCAGAATAAATCCTACCGTCATCAGTACTGCGTTCGTTGCGAAAGCGTCACGCAGAAAGCTCGGACGCGTCCGCCAGACGCTCAGCGCAATCAAAACAGCGGTCAGCGCCAGCACTTGCCCGATTTCGACGCCCACGTTGAAGCTCACGATGTTCGTCACCAACCCGTTTTTCGAGAGATCCAGTTCTTGAAGTTTCGTCGCCAAGCCGAATCCATGGAACAAGCCGAAGATCAGCACCGCGACCTTAGTGTTCGGCTCAAACCCCAGAAACCGCCGGAAGCCGTCCATGTTGTCGAACGCTTTGTAGACCACCGAAAAGCCGATAATCGCATCAATGACGTAGGGGTTGGCATGCACTCCTCCGAGGACTCCACCCAGCAAAGTAACGCTGTGACCCAGCGTGAACAGACTGACGTACTGCACGATATCCTTCAGCCGGTATAAGAAAAAAATGACACCGACCAGGAACGCGATATGGTCGTACCCGGTCACCATGTGCTTCGCCCCGAGGTAAACGAACGCCGCGATCGCGGCGCCCTGGTTCGATTCGACGAACGACGCGTCGCGTTTCGAGACATTATGTGCGCTCGCAGTGGTTGGAAATACGAGCATCGAAAGAACTACGAGAATGACAGCTAGCGCCGCGATCCGAATCAGGAGTGCTCTTACTTGCATCGATCCGCCAGTTCCGGTTTCTCGCGCCACTTATCGTGGCAGTTGGAGCAAGCCGTGCTCAGGTCTCCCGCTGCGTTGACGATGTTGTCCATATTCTTGGACTGCGCGGCTTTATACGTCGCAAGACTGGCTTCCCGCAAGCCTTGCACGAACTTCGGCCAATCCGGATTGTTGATTGGAACCGGAAGCCCGTTCGCGCATTTCCGTCCGGGCAGAATCAGAAGATTGGCGGCTTCCGAAAGAGCCTTGGCGCTGTTTTCCACAGCCAACCAGCCGCCGTAAGTGCTCGCGAGCGGATTCGGCGATAGCGAGGGGTCCTTGGCCGGCGGCACCTTGGCGGGATCGTCTTCCTGGGCGAAAAAGATCACGTTAGAGTTTGGGAAGAGGATACCGCGCATGAGCTGGCTCAAGTCCGCCGCGACCTCGGGCTTCATGGCCGCTGCTGTGGGAGCCTTCGCCGTTTTGGCTCCGGCTGGCGCGGGCGATTGAGCCTGGCAGATGCCCACCAAGGCAAGAGAGAGTAACACTCGCGGAAGTCGAGACATTTTGCGATTCACCTTTATCATAAAGATCAGAACCTCGACATTAGAAAAAGAACTTCGCCGCCAACTGTACTTCCCGCGGTGGAGCGGCATTGACGACCTGGCCGAACAAGTTGCTGCTGATGTCGCCGTTCACCGCTAGAGGCCCGAAAAAATTGGCGTGATTAAACGCGTTGAACGCTTCCAGCCGGATCTGTAGGCGCATCGATTCGCTGAAGGTGAGCGTCTTCAACAGAGCCAGGTCGAAGTTGATCTCGCCCGGTCCAAGGAACGATCGTCGCGAGGCGTCACCGGGAGTACCCAGGGCATTTAGGGCAAATGCGTTGATGTTGAAATACGGCTGGCCGTTTCTGCCGGCGTTGCTGTTGATATTCAGCGGCTGGCCGTTGTAATCCGGCAGGTCCAAACTATAGTTGTTGACGCCGTTCGGATTGCTTCCCATGAGCGACTGGTCGCCGTCGGAGTGCAGTGACACGGGGAACCCGCTGTTGATGCGCATGATTCCAGAAAGCTGCCAACCAGTGGTCACACCGCGGATATGTCCAAGTTTTTCGAAGGGAAGATTGTATTGGAAGCTGACGACAAGATTCTGCGGAATATCGAACGCCGAAAGAGCGCGCGTCGCGGAGAAGTTATATGGATTCCCGGGATCGGAAATGCTCGACGCTTGATCGATGGACTTGCTCCAGGTGTATCCAGCCAGGAAGCTGAGACTCGGCGTAGTGTAGCGTAGCGTGACCTCGAGCGCGTTGTAGCTCGCGTTCCCGATCGTGGAATCGTAGTCGTCATTTCCAAAGTCCGGTCCCAAACCTTGACGCGTTCCGTTGTAGACCTGGCCGGCCGCGCTGATGTACGTGGTCTCTTCGCCGAATGGCCCGCACGTTGGCGTTCCTGGCTTGACCTGGTTCGGCTGGCTGAGCGAAAGACACAAGGCCGGATTGCCGGGGTTGGCGGAGTAAACGAGCAGCAGATGATGCGACTGATTGCCGACATAGCTTGCGCTGAGCATCATTCTTTGGCCAAATTGCCGCTGAAAGGACAGGAAGTAATGCTCCGTATAGGGATAGGTGTCCCATGGCACGGGAGCAGTCATCCCCTGTTGCGGTATAAATATCGAAAAGTTCTGAGTAGTGTTCGGATTATTGATCGAGGTATTCAGCGAAGGAACGTGCAACGGAAATGGATTGCCCAGAAACTGTCCGTTCGACGCGGTCATGTACGGCTGGGCGAACAAGGGCGGCCCGGGGCTGGTGTAGCTCAACCCATAGGGCGGCTGAGGCTCATCCACCGCCATCGTGTTGCCCTCAATGACAGAGTAGTAAACCCCATAGCCCGCGCGGATGCTGCTATTTCCCGGACCGCCAGTGATCTTTCGCAGCCACCCATCCGTCGCACCCGGCGAATACGCAATGCCGAGGCGCGGCGAAAAACGGTTGCTCGACGGCACTAGGGTGCTCGGAACGCCCTTGTCGCCGACGTAAACCAGACTCGGGAAAGCTTGCGTATAGACCTGGGATTGCTCGCCCGGAATGAAGGTCGGAATCTGGCGGTATTTCTCCGACCAATAGGACATCCAATCCCAGCGGACGCCATAGTTGAGGGTCAGGCTGTTTGTAATCCGCCAGCTATCCTGCACGAAGCCGCCGGCGTAATGATGGCGCAGGTAGTACGCTTGAGAACTGGCTTGATTGAAAAGACTGGGAACGCCGACGAAAAAGTCCGCGAAGTCGTTCCCGGTTTCCTGTCCGGCGAAAGTAAATCCTCCGTTGAATTCCGGATCGGGATGCACATTCACCTGCTCGTAGCTGCCGACGAATCCGGCCTTTATGGTATGCGTTCCAACCACCTTCGAAACGATGTCGTTCCAGGCATAGGTATTGTTGAATTGCGACAAGTTCGTGATGGGAAGGCCCATGACGAAGGAATTGAAGATCACGTTTTCGACGCCTTCGATCTTCGGATCCAGCGGAACGATGCCGGGCGTTCCCACGCCGGTTTCGAACCCTTGCGACGCCAGGCTGGGGCCCACGCCCTGCGCGGGTTGGCCGACGTTATTGGCGTCCCGCATAAAACTGATGCGCGCTTCGTTGACCAGGGTCGGACCGAAGGTCTTCGTGTCGGCCAAGCTGGTAAGCTGCGATCTTCCCAGATTGAGTCCCGCGAAGCCGGGAACGGTTGCACCTCCCTGGCCGCTGGGATATGGGTTGGTCAAGTGGTAGTCGTCAAAAAACTCATACGCGGAGATTTGGCCCCACCGTCCGGCATCGATGTCCACGCGAGCGCTGCCCTTGTCGTCCCGGAGAATCTCGCCATAAGCACCCGTCGTAAAAGTGGATGGTCCATCGTTGGGGGTTGGAATGTACGGAAGCAGATGCGAGGTGGGCGTGGCCCACACGGATTGCGGAATGATCGCACCCGGAAAGACGCACGGCGAGCATGTGGGCGTGTAGTAGGGTTCACCCGCAGTAACGTTGTGGCCCAATTTCCCGGCTAGAATGTTGGCGATATACGGTCCGCTGACAAAGCCCGTGAGCGTGCTCGCCGCATCGCTGAAGTTACCGCCTCGTTCGGCCATTGTCGGCACCTGAATTAAACCGGTATCGATCCCTTGTGCGTTCCGAGTGCCCTGGTAATCGAGAAAGAAGAAGATTTTGTTCTTCTTGATGGGGCCGCCCACGGTGCCGCCAAACTGGTTCTGCCGATAAAAGCCCCGTTCAGGCGAAAAGAAGTTGCGGGCGTCCAGATCCGTGTTGCGCAGGAACTCGAAAGCGCTGCCGTGAATCGCATTGGAGCCTCCCTTAGTGACCACATTGACGATGCCGCCGCTGTAGTTCCCGTACTCGGCGTCGAAGTTGTTCGTTAACACACGGAACTCGGCGATCGAGTCGAGATCCGGGATGATGGCCGTGCCGCCGTTCATCAACTCTTTTACATCGCCGCCATTGACCAAAAATCCGTTGGCGTCCTCGCGCTGGCCGCTGATGGATTGATTGCCGGGGTTCAAGCCGCCTGATGGCGCGATGGCCACGGACGCACCCGCCATAACGACGGATTGGGGCGTCTGCGTTGACATCGGAACGATGCCCGGCTGCAGCGCCAGCAAGTCCGTATAACTGCGGCCATTCAGCGCGACGGCCGTCATTTCCTTCTGGCTGACCACTTCGCCGACCTGCGTACTGGATGTCTCCACATGCACTTCGTTGGCGCTCTCGGAAACCGTAACTTGCTCGGTCTGCTCGGCGACTGCCAGCGAAAAGTCCATCCGAACCGAGCTGTCGGCATCCACTGCTATGCCAGACTTCTTCTGCGGCGAGAAGCCTTGCAACTCGACCTGGATGTCGTAGCTCCCCACAGGCAGGCGTGGAAAGTTGTAAAACCCTTTGTCATCGGTGACTACCTTCGTCTGCAAGCCCTGAGCCGTGTTGGTGGATGTCACGGTCGCCCCGCCGATCACCGCACCGCTGGGGTCGCTCACAATTCCCGAAATGCCTCCCGTGACGGCGCACCAGGCCATCGCGCCCATCACGAAGAAAATGGATGCGGTCTGGGCCACGATTCTGGGAATTTTCATGTGAACTGCTGTTCTCTGAAGCAACTCTTTCCTTCTCGGCATTTCCGATCTACTGCTTAGGAGCACCATCGGCGGCAACCCCGGCCAATACCTTCCGCCCGTTGGCCAGTGTCACGTCTCGCGCCGACGCGACATTCGCTCCGTCGCGGGCTGGAAACGCGATCACGGTCACCCGATCACCGACCTTCAATGTGTCGCGCAGCCATCCCATCCTGGCCAAGGTATTCGGGCCGGCGCCCTCGAAGGCCCAATTGGTGACTTTCTGGCTGCCATCCTTCACGTCTACATAGAAGTAGATATGCGGGTTGCTCCATTCAACTCGGGTTATGACACCGGTGTACGTGATCTGCCGATTCACATCGAACTCGGCCGAAACCGCGTGGTGGCCAAAGATCGGGGCCGTCGCCAACAGCAACAGCCCCCCGGGAAGTAAGATCGCCAGCTTGCATGCCATATCAAAACCGAACCTTGCTGAATCTGGAGCCGAGACTACCACGCGAACGCCGTGATCACGATCCATATGCGGTCAACTCTCGGTCATTGACCCTGCGAGGCTTAGTCAGTGACCGACGAATATCATTATTTTCAATAGGATCTGAGAGGTTGCGGGACCGCGCTACTTGGCGTCCCCGGCAACTGAAACCACGTGCCCCTTTTGCTGCGGGGGCTCGTAGTAGCCGATAAGACGTCCGTTGCAAAGGACAGTGGTCCATATAATGAGCGAAAGTGCTCCGGCCAGCTTGGCGCGCGTGGGAATCACCGGCGAGGCATCCAGTTCCTCGGGATGATTGTAAACGCTGGGCCGAAAGACGATCGCATGGATCAAAACCAATACCAGGAATGACATCTTGACCCAGAAATAGGGGTTCGGATAGTATTCTGCTGCCTTGGAACCGAAAAGCGTGAACCCCATCGAGAACATAATGATGAAGCCGATACGCTTCCACCAGCGCAACCCATTGACGACGTCGGCGATGGACTTATCCTTAAAAGCCACCCCGAGCAGCCGCAGATCGGTGATGACGATCAGGCCACCGAAGATCGCGATGCAGGTCAGGTGCGTGCTCATGACGATTGGATATTCCAATCCGGACTCCCGGATGAAAGTCATGAAACTCAAGCTTTGCAGCCACTGAAACAGTTCGAGAATCATATTTGCCTCCGGGCCCTACGCAAACGCGATAAACAAGCCACCGAAAACGACGCTGATCCACAAAAGAAGGGAAACAACGGCTGTTACGATCCGTACCGCCTGGGACGAGCTGTCCGACTGAGCCACTTTGCGATGAATCGTGTAGTTAAACAGAATGGCGGCCGCCAACGCATACATCTTAAATACGAATGACGGATTGTGCAGGTACATGCGCACGTCGGAAAGGAACAGAAGCGGACCGGACAGCAGCACCACGGCTAGCCCGAGCAAGGTCCAAGGCGCCGTATCGCGCAAAACTTCAGACGGCTTGGCATGCTTGATTCCGAAACCCAGGAGCCGGTAATCCACGGCGGCGATCATGCCGATGGACCAGGCGAACGCGGTAATGTGAAAACACTCGGCGATCGGAAAAACCCACTCGGAGCTATTCAGCGCGTCGGCTATTGAGCTAATTTGCAGAAGCAACATCTTGGTGGTCCTGTCCTTTCAAAGAGTATGATCCGCGCGATGCGCGCAGCGCGGCATCATGGATTACCTCGATCTGGGCGTGGATCTTGTCGAGTGGCGGTTCGATATAACCGATTCCACGGCCACAGCACGCGATGGAAATCCAAAGCAACATGGAGATCACCGCGGCCAGCTTCGCATTCGCCGGCGCGCTGGGCGTTCGATCCAATACTGCCGGATTGGCATAGACGCTGCGGTAAAACACTAGCTCGGTGATGATGACAACCGCGAACAGAATCAACTTGGTCCGAAAAAAGACATTGTAGTAATACTCTTCCGCCTTGGAGCCCGCCATCAGGATCCCGCAGGTCGCGGTCAGCAGCAGTCCCCAGCGCTTTGGCACGCGGAACTGGTTGATTACCTCCGCGATCGATCGTTTCCGCAACGCCCAGCCTAGCAGCCGCAGATCGGTCATCAAAATCATGCCGCCAAAGAAGGCGATGCCGATCATGTGCAGCGACAGAACGACCGGGTAGATGTTCGCCGAGCCGCGCAGAGCCGTGAACAACGTGGTGAATTGAACCCACTGAGCAAATGAAAGAAGCATCTGGTCGCTAGCTATCTCAGAACCGAACACTCAAACCGGGATAAAGGAAGCCGATGAAAATTCCACCAAAAATGACTCCAGCCCAGAGGGCCAGCGAAACCCCCGCGACCAGCTTCCCGTTTGGGGCTGGGACGTCCGAGGACACCGCCTTACGATGAATCGTGTAATGAAAAATGACCGCCGAAACGAAGAAGACCATCTTGATCAAGAACGCCCAATTGAGATAGTACATGTCCGGGTCGGACGAAAACAGCAGCAAACCGGAGAACAGCATCACTACCAGGCCGCTGAGTGTTAACAGCCAGGTGTTCCGGGCAAGCTCAGCGGGGCTCGCGCCTCGCAACCCGATGCCTAGCATTGAAAAATCCACGATGGCAATGGTTCCTATCGAGAACGCGAACCCCACGATGTGGATGCATTCGAGAATCGGGAAGGCCAGCGCGGACGAATTTAGAGGATTGGTGATCAGCACTTTTGGATACTGGCTATTTTACAGTGACGCAGTCACCCACGTTCGGATGGTGACGAACTAGATTTACATCGGTCCCAAGTCTACCAAAGCTTTGGGTAACTCTATCGTTTCCACCGGTCACATCGCGGTCACTGACCGTAAGTGACCGAACATCGACTACGTTGCGGCGAATCTCGGCAGCCAGAGAGACAGTTGCTGCCAACGTCAAAGCTCCGGTGGCGACATGGACTACGCTCACGATAATCACGGCCGGACTGCTCTCTGGAAACAGAAGCAGCATCACAAAAGTGGTGAAGCCAAGGAAAACCTGAACGGCGGTGATTCCACCCAGTGCGATTGCCGCCGGGCGCAGCGATGGATGTTCCGGGAACTGCCGGACCAGGAAGACACACACGATCAGAATGGAGAGCAGCACGATCATGGCGTTCAGGATGTGCCAGATCACGCTGGCGGCACGATATCGAAAAGCCGCCCCCAGAACAATTTGCAGGGTCACGATAGCCGGCAGGAAGAATGCGAGCTTGCGCAAGGGCGGGCGCCAGGAGTCTTCAACGAAATTAGGCCCACGCTTCCAACGCTCCGAGGTAAATACGTTGATCGACGCAGCCGAAGCGAAACTGATGGGCCCGATCAACGCATGCAGGATATCGCCCAAAGGCGACGGTGATCCAAGGGCCATCCCGAGAAGGCCTTCCATAACGAAGATGGACAAAACGATCCATCCGACTTGGCGAAGCCGATGGTCTTTACCGGCTCTGGCGAGCCAAACCGCTAAGCCAGCGATCAGGACCGCTACAAATATTGCGCCCAAGCGATGCCAGGATTCGAAAGAAATGGCGACCGGCGTTGACGGCGCCGAAGGAACTGGCGAGATAGGACGCTCCAGGCTGGTGACGACAGCTCCGGCGATGAGTACCAGCAGCACACAATAGGCGACAAGGATACTGTACCGGTGAAGCCAAGCGTCTTCATTATTCATGACTTCACGCCGTTCGTTCCTCGCCGTACCACCTCATCACCGCAGAGAGAATCGCCGACAGATAGACAAAACACCCTGGCACCCACATCAACATTCCTCCCAATTGTTGATCGTGCTTAGGATCGAGCCCCCATACTTGCTCTGGGGGGTTCAAGTACGCCGGATAGAGCCCGACGGGTCCGAACGTCAGAAACGCGCCCAGGAGGCTGCAGCACAAGCAGGCGCTGAACAAGTAAGTGACGGCCGGGAGGATTGGGAGATGCCGTTCTTCCAGAGGCCCAAGGATCGGCCACCAAAACAGTGTGCCGGTGACAAGAAAACTCAGGTGTTGGACGATGTGCAGGGCGTCGTTCGCGAGCGCCGCATTGAAGAGCGCCGGAATGTGCCACGCGAGCATCGCGCCCACCCCGAGCAGCCATGAGACGGGCGGCTGTCCCAGAGTGCGTTCCAACCGATCGAGCACTGCCCGTTGCACCGCCACCTCCGCCACCCACCGCGGAGTGCCGAACAGAAAAAGGGGAGGAATGACCAGCGCGAGCAGGAAGTGCTGCACGATGTGCGCGCTGAACAGGTATCGATCGGCCAGTGCATCGAGCGGCGAAACCAGATCCAGAAGAAGCAGGCCAACGCCCACCAGGAAGTACGGAGCGCGATTTAGTCCACGTTTGCGAACCAGCACGATGTAACCAATCGCGAGCGCCGCGCAGCCGGCGACCACGGACGGTTCCCAGTCCCAGATCATGCCGCGCCTCCCCGGTACACATACAAAAAGATTGCGAGCCAGACGGCGGTGAGAAAATACCAATACAGCGCCATGGTTCGCAGTGCGGAGACGGGCACTATGGCGAGCGCAATCAAGCCGGCGAAAAGAAATAGCCCGAGTACGGCCGTCAGCACGGAGGACAGCGTGCCCCACAGGCCCACCAGGAAAATAACACCCAGCGCGATTGTGCCCCACCGCCATCCGCGCCACATACTGGCGGTGCTCGCGAGTAGCAAAATGGTCAAAATCCATCCGCTGCGCGAGTTGAGGTATGGGATCGCCGCAAAATATTTGCACGCGAGGATCAGCAGGAAGAAAAACACCGCTTCGGCAATTAAGAACATTGCCATACCGAGTAGGGTGCGGCGCTCGGTCACGTACTCCCCCAATCCGGCGCTTCGGGATGCTTAAGATCCCACAGCGGTCTGCGGCTGCGCACTTCAGGAGTCTCCGCGAAATTCTGAAGCAACGGCGGCGACGCGGCGGCCCATTCGAGCGTCCACGCGTTCCAGGGATCTTTCCCGGCCACGGTCCCGAAATAAACGCTCATCGCGACATTGGCCAAAAATAGCACGATGCCGAACACCAGAATGCCCGCTCCCAAAGTCGAAATGAGATTGAGCGCGCCGAACCAAGGAATATCTGGATACGTATAGACGCGCCGCCGCATGCCTAAAAGCCCAAGGAAATGCTGCACGAAAAACGCCGCGTTGAAGCCGAGGACGATCAGCCAGAAGCTCCATCGGCCTAGTTTCTCGTCGAGCAACCGTCCGCTGATCTTGGGGAACCAATAATGGACGCCGGCCAGGAGCGCGAAAATCGTGCCGCCGACCAGCACGTAGTGAATGTGGGCGACGACGAAATAGGTGTCAGTCAGTTGCCAGTCGACGGGTACGGTGGCGAACGCAACGCCGCTGAGTCCGCCAACCGTGAATTCCAATAGGAATGCGATCGCGAACAGCATCGCGGTAGTAAATCGAATCGCTCCGCCCCACATGGTCGCAATCCAACTGAAAATCTTCATGCCCGTGGGCACCGCGATCAGCATGCTAGCCGCTGCGAATACCGCCAAAACATTGCGGCCCAGAGCCACGGCGAACATATGATGCACCCATACGCCGTAACTTAGAAATGCGATCGCAACGGTAGATGTGGCGACGAAGGGATACCCGAAGATCGGCTTTCTGGAGAATACCGGAATGATTTCCGAGATCATCCCGAACGCCGGAAGCACCACAATGTAGACCTCGGGGTGCCCGAAAATCCAAAAATAATGCTGCCACAGAAGAGGAGCGCCACCTTGCGCCGGATCGAAGAAACGCGCGTGCAGCAGCCGGTCGCTGAGCAGCATCACCAGGGAGGCAGCCAGTGCGGGCAGCGCGAAAACGATCATGATCGACGCGACCAGCGTCATCCAGGCAAACAGCGGAACCAGGCGCATCGTCATGCCAGGGGCGCGCTCGGTTGCAACGGTCACGATGAGGTTGATCGCCGATCCAATGGAGCTGCCCGCAATCATCAGCAAAGCGAGCGCCCAGTAATCCAGACCGGCGCCCGGTGAAAAAGCTTTCTCGCTAAGCGGCGCGTAGCTAAACCAGCCCGCATCCGGGGCAGCGCCGGTAGCGAAACTGATGTACAGCAGGACACCTCCGAAGAACTGCAGCCAGAAGCTAAGCGCGCCGAGCCGCGGGAGCGCCATTTCGTTGGCACCGATCATGAGCGGCGTCAGGTACACTCCGAAACCGGTGAGTACGGGCATCGCGACCAGAAAAATCATGGTGGTGCCATGCATGGTGAAAATCTGGTCGTAAGTTTCCGGAGCGATGAGTTTGAGATTCGGAGCCGCCAGTTGCGCTCGCAACACCATGGCCTCCATCCCACCGGCCAGCATAAACAGCAGGGCAGAAAGCATATAGAGGATGCCGATACGCTTGTGATCGATCGCGCAGAGCCATGCGGAGAACCCGCTCATCGCAGCGCCTCCAGATAAGCCTGCAGAGCTCGCGTTTCCTCCGGGGACAGGGGGGTGTCGGGCATTCGATTGCCCGGTTTTGCGGCTTGTGGATTCGTCAGCCAGAGCATCCGATTCTCGGGGGTGTTTCGTGACATGCCGCTACCGAGGAACTCACGGCTGGCTAAGTGCGCCAGACTCGGACCTTTTTGTGACTCGATCGCCGTCGCCTTGACCGCGTGGCAGTCGGAGCATTTTTTCGTTTGAAATAACCGTGCGCCTTCGGCGGCTAGGCCGGTGGGCTCAGAGGGCGATTGTGCCTGGCGCTGCAGCCAGACCTCGAAGCTGGCTTCCGGCTCTGCGACCACGCGGAATCGCATCCATGCGTGTTGGGCGCCGCAAAATTCCGAACACGCGCCGTCATAGGCGCCAGGCGTATCCGCTTCCAGCCAGATATAGCTCGCGCGCCCCGGCACTGCGTCCATCTTGCGAGCCAACTCAGGCGCCCAGAAATCGTGGATTACGTCCGCCGATTCAATGCGCGCCAGCAGCCGCCGTGACGTGGGAATGTGAATGTCGTAAGTCGCAATCACACCGCTCGGATAGCGAGCTTCCCACCACCACTGATGGCCCACGATCGTCACGTCGGGCGCCTGGCCGGAATCCTGGGGCGCGTCAATGAATACCATCGCACGAACCGTAACGATGAAGAGCCCGGTCACGATCAGCACCGGCACCACCGTCCATAGAACTTCCAAATTCCGAGATCCGAAGATCTGCCTGGGCTCACTCGCCGAATCGCCACGGGCACGGTACCGCACGATACTGTAAAACACTCCCGCCGCGACCACTAGAAAAACAAACGCGGCAATCGCAAGTACAATCGAAAAAGCCGCTGCGATCGAGTGGGTCTGCGAGGAATGAGGACTGAAAAGAGGCCCCATGGAAATCAACTTTGCATTCTGAGTATCGCGCGCGAGCGCAAAGCCGAGACTAGCATAAGGGCACGCGAGCAAGCCGATTCTGGGGGTCAACTTTCGGTCAGTGACCTGCGGCCGCCGGTAAGTGACACACGTCTCATCCCGTTGTACGAGCAGCCGCCACGATCAAAAGAAAGGCCGAAGACCGTCACGCTAGGGAAGCGCTACAAGACGCCCCAGGATCGTGACTGGAAGGAATAAGCACCCGGCCGCGTTGGATGCTCTGGCGCCCGAACCGCCGTGCCCCGATCCCCTTCAGCCCTGCGTTCCGCAAAATCCATCCCCTGGCCAATACGTTGAAACCAGAGGCTATCGTCCGGCCGACGATAGGTGTAAAATTGTTCCTTGCTATCACATTTCTTGATCCTCGCGGGAAAAAGTAGCGTAAAATGATCGATCACGGAGATTTAACGATGCGAAAACGTTCTCTCTTGTTCCTTTCGTTGCTGGTTCCGGCCTTTTTAGTCCTCGGCGGATATGCCGTGGTTCAGGCTCAGCAAAAGACTTCTTCGACGGCTAGCGCAAAGCGCTGGTCTGATCCAGCCACTTGGCCCGACAAGAAGGTGCCCGGCAAAGACGCCGCTGTCACCATTGATAAGGACATGAACGTCGTCCTTGACGTCACGCCGCCGGCGCTGCGCAGTTTGACGATCAACGGCAAACTGAGCTTCGCGGATAATAAAGATCTTGAACTGACCACCGAATGGGTCATGGTGCACGGGGAACTGGAAATCGGCACGGAAGCCAAACCCCACACGCGCAAGGCCACAATTACCCTCACCGACAACGTCAAAGACGAAGATATGACTGGAACCGGTGGAACGAATGACCGCAGTGACCGCGGGATCATGATGATGGGTGGAACCCTGAACCTGCACGGTAACCGGACCAACTCCTGGACGAAGCTCGCCAAGACCGCCGAAGCAGGCAGCAACTCGATTGAAGTCCTGAACGCCGCTCAATGGCGG
>DATHMO010000004.1:0-43971 GCA_035486995.1 Bryobacteraceae bacterium | reverse complement strand
TGGACAAGCTCGATTGATGATCCTTTCCGCAGCCGTCGTCCTCGCCATGGGGACCATCTTGTTCACCCTGCTGGTGCGTTCCCAAGACGTGCCGGAAGCACCGCCCGTCTCGCCCACCGCGCATCTGGAAGAACGCAAAGCACAGATCTACGAGAACCTGCGCGATCTCCAGTTCGAATTCCGCCTCGGCAAATTGTCGGACGCCGATTATCAGAAAACCAAAGTCGATCTGCAGCGTGAGCTGGCGAAAGTGCTGGCCGACATCGACGCCGTGGCGCCTCCGCCACCGGTTCAACGCAAGGCTGCCGCCGCAGTCGCTCAGGCTAAGCCCGCACCCGCTGGCAAGACGTGCCCGCACTGTGGCGCGACATTCGAACGGCCTCTGAAATTTTGTGGCGAATGCGGAAAGGCGATGGCATGAGATCCGCGGCGCTGCTTTTGCTCGCGATCGCGCCGGCCTTCGCAACCGTCGACGGCGTCATCGTGAACGGAACAACCGGCCAGCCGCAGCCCAACACAGTGGTCATGCTGATCCAGCCGACACCAGCCGGCATGAAGAATCTCGGCAGCACCAAGACCGACGCCCAAGGCAAATTTAGCTTCGACAACAACGATGCCCAGGGCCCGCGCCTAATCCAAGCGATTTTTCAAGGCGTCCAATACAACCGCATGGTGCCGCCCGGGATGCCTTCCACTGGCATTCAGGTTCCGGTATACGCGTCCACCAACAAAGCGGGCACCGCCAAGGTGACGCAGCACTTCATCGTGCTGCAGCCTGGCGACAAGGAGATGACCGTCAGCGAAGGCTTGCTCTATGTCGGCGATCCAAACGTCACCTTTAACGACCCGGTGAATGGTTCGGTTCGTTTTTACGTTCCGCCCGATGCCCAGGGCGTCGGCAACGTCACCGTGAACCCGGCGGGCGGAATGCCTATCCAACGTCCTGCTATCAAGACCAAGGACGCCAACATCTACAAGGTCGACTATCCGGTGCGCCCTGGCGAAACGCGCTTCGACATCAACTACACCCTGCCTACCGCGAGCCCGATGATTTTTACGGATAAGGAAATCCATCCGGAAGCGGCGGCGAATCTGGTGGTGCCGGCCGGCGTCACCGCCAAGAGCGACGATCTCGAACTAGCGGGGCAGGAGCCGAAGACGCAGGCCAGCATCTATCGCATCAAGAACGCCAGCTTCAAAGTGGAAGTGGATGGTACTGGCGTACTCGCCGGCGCCCAATCGGAAGGCGCGGCCGACGACACTGGCCAGCCGCAAGTCCAGGAAGTGAAGCCGCGCATCTACGAGAGCATGTATTGGATCTTAGGAATGGCTTTCGCCATCCTCGGCCTGGGATCGGTGCTCTTGGCTCGAAACGCCGCGAAATAGGCCTTCCGGCCATGTTTCCTACAGCGGGTGATCCGGCATCGCGATCGATCGCCACATGTGCGCCGACGGACTGTAGTCGTACCCTAGCCCCTCTTTCGGCTGCTTGAAATTGCGGCCGATGATATCGACAAACTGATCGATTTTCGGATTCACGTTGGGATCGAACGCGTACAGATCGTTCACCGTGACCATGCGCGGTTCCAGATACCACTTGTGATTCCGCACCATCTTGTAGGTTGCGTCGATGTAAGGCTCGGGCTTGTAGTCTTCGCCGAACACTCTGCGATACAGGTCGGGATATTCGTACCCGTGCTCTTTGTCTTCGTAGAAGCGCAGCGCCTGATGATAGCGGATCGCGAACGAAGTTTTTTCCGACACATACGGCTCGAACATCTGCGCGCCCCACCAGCCGTGATCCACTTTGATCAATTCCTGCACCACGTCGTGCAGCAGGCACGCGAGGATAATCTCCTCGGACATCCCATTGGTCACCGCGCGATTGGCGCTCTGTAGCACGTGATTCGAAGTCGCGTTGAACCGCAGCTGGAAATAATCGAGCAGCGTCGGCTTCTCCGGCATCTTCGGAAGCTGCTTCACGTTGCCCGTATTCGAGGCGAAAAGATTTCCGACGCCGCGCCGCGTAGGCCTGGTGTCGATTTGCGCCTCGATCTCTGCCGCCGTTGGAAACTTCTTCGCTACCGCGGCGTTCAACTGGAACGCCATATGGTGTTCCAAGGCGTCGGCTTTCGCTTCCGAGCTCATCAGCGCGACGGCAGCGGCGCCGCCGAGTCCCGCAATCAACGCCCTTCGATCGATTTCCATATCGCCTCCTTATTTCGCTGTCGGCTGCGCTCGCGGTGGCGAATCGAACATCACCATCTCTTTGCCGTCCGCCAGTGTGCAATGCAGGAAAGTCCCGCCTTTTTGTCCGTCTTTGAGAGGGAAAATTGCGATCGTGACCTTATCGCCGGGGTTCAAGGTGTGCTTGGTCCAGCCGCGCCGGCCTAGGAAATTTGGACTCATCCCCTCGATGCCCCAGGTATCGACGCCGCCTTTGTCGTTCGGAACCTCGATCCACGTCCAGGTGTGCGGATTGGTCCATTGAAATTCCTTGATGGTGCCGGTGAGCGTGATCGTCTTCGACGAATCAAACATCTCGAACGAATGATGCGCCAGGGCTGGAAGGCCGGCGAAGAAGATGGCAAGAAGAATTTTGGTTCGCATGCTTAGTGTTTTAGGTTGATTCCGGCTTTTCCGCTGGCATCCATAAAGTTGCGATTATTCTGCTGGCAGATGTACTCGGCCAGCGTCCAATCGGGGTGCTTCGCGTAGGTGATCGTTCTGCTCCACGGCTTTGTCAACGCTTCGGGATCATCGATTGTGGTGGCGATTTCGAGCGTCTTCGGATCCTTCAGGTGGAATCGCTCCACGATGTGCATTTTGTCGCTGTGCCGCGTCCCCATGTTCATCCCGAGCGACGTGTCCGGCGTGAACCCGACCGAATCCACCACCAGCGTATCGCCCTCCCAATGCCCGATCGAATGTCCGTTGAAGGTGAGATCGGGATCGTCAGGATGCGGGCGGCCGTCGGTATAGATATGCCGGACTTGCATGAATGCTTCGGCAATCACCGTCACCATGCCCGGCGTGAACAGGATCTCGATAGGGTACGGCTGGCTCATGGTGCCCGGCATGCCCGCCGGAACGCAGTTGGCCATGGGCGACTCCTGCCGCGCGCTGGACTGGAATTCCTTGAGCATCGCCTCGTACTTCGGCGTGAAGGAGAATTGTTGGGGCGGAGCGAACCCGCCGCGGCCGAAGGTCATCTCCCAGACGCCGTTCATATCGGGGAGCTTCTGGATCGAGTCCCAAGCGCCTCCGGGCAATTTGCTGGCATCGGCGGCGAATCCTGGCGTGGCGAACGCCATCAGGACAAGCCCCAATATGCTGAGAACTTGCTTCGTGCCGCAGCCGGTGTGAAAATGGTATTGGGAATCCACTTCGAAATTATATAAGAAATGGACCAGCAAGACACGCCTCCCGCGGTGAGCACGGCGCCCGAAGCCGGTACGCCCGCGGCTGCTAGACGATCGGTTCTCGGCTCAATAACGCATTGGGCGCGCGATCTGATGATCTCAGTCGTGCTGGCTATTTTCGTAATCCTGTTCATCTACCAGCCGGTGAAAGTGGAGGGAACCAGCATGATGCCCACCCTCGACGATCAGGAGCGCATCTTCATCAACAAATTTGTCTATCGTTTCCACTTTGGCAACATCGATCGCGGCGACACGGTGGTGTTCTGGTTTCCCGGTGACCCCACCAAGAGCTACATCAAACGCGTGATCGGAATGCCGGGCGACCGCGTGGAAGTGGTGGATGGCAAGGTGATCGTCAACGGTGAGGCATTGGTGGAGAACTACGTTCCGCCCGAGTTTCGCGATCAAAGCTCGATGTCCGCGCGCGTGATCCCCGAAGACGAGTACTTCGTGCTCGGCGATCATCGCAGTTCGTCCAACGACAGCCGAGCTTGGGGAATGGTTCCGCGCCGGTATATTTACGGCAAAGCAGTGTTCATTTACTGGCCGCTCGACAAGATGGGGCTGCTGCGGTAGCTCGCGACCAGAAAGCACCGCTTGCTCACGTGCGCGGCTCTGAAGTTACGGGCTGGGTTATTCTGAGTTCATTCCCATATGAAGAAGGAATCGTTCGATCCAGGCTTAACTACTCAGTTCAGCGGTGAACTGCGCCGCACCATCAACGCCGACGGCTCGTTCAATGTCCGCCGTGAAGGCCTGCGGTGGCGCGACGCCAATCCATACCTCATGCTGATCGACACTACGTGGCCGCGCTTCCTTCTCGTCGTGCTGGTCGGTTTCATGGCCGTCAATATGATCTTCGCGTTCGGCTATCTCATGATCGGGATCGAGCATCTCAAGGGGCTCGAATCCGACATGGGTCCGTTTGCGAATGCGTTCTTCTTCAGCGTCCACACTCTGACCACTGTTGGATACGGCAACGTTTATCCGGAGGGTCCCTCGGCTAATGCGATCTCATCGCTTGAAGCCGCTACCGGATTGATGGTGTTCGCCATCGCCACGGGACTTCTCTACGGGCGATTCTCCAGGCCCTCGGCGCGCATTCTGTACAGCAAAAACGCGATCATCGCTCCCTACCAGGACGGAACCAGCTTGCAGTTTCGTGTTACCAACGCGCGCAGCAATGTGCTCATGAACATGGACGCCCGCATGCTGTTGATGACCGTCGAAAGCCGCGATGGAGAGCTGAGGCGCAGTTTCGTTGACCTGCCGCTCGAGCGTTCCAGCGTCTATTTCTTCGCACTGACGTGGACCATCGTGCATCCGATCGACTCGGCCAGTCCTTTATTTGGAAAGACCGCCGAGGAACTCGCCAAGGAGTCGGCCGAATTGCTGATTCTGCTTCAAGGCTTCGACGATACATTCAGCCAGGTGGTCCATTCGCGATATTCCTACCGGCACGACGAACTTGTGTGGGGCGCGAAATTTATTCCTGCGTTTAAGGTAAGTCCCAAGGGCGATTTGGTGGTGGAAGTGGACCGCATCCATGAAATGAAGCTGGTGGGCTGAACGGGATGGAGACCGTGATCGCGGCCGATCGCGCCGAATGGCGGCGCTGGCTGGCGAAGAATTTCGCGCGCTCGGATGAAATCTGGCTCGTGTTCTATAAAAAGGCAGCGGGCAAGCCAGGAGTTTCCTACGAGCATGCCGTGGAAGAGGCTCTGTGCTTCGGCTGGATCGACGGCCAGAAGAAGAAGCTGGACGAAGAATGCTATGCCTTCCGGTTCACGCCCAGGAAGCCCAGAAGCGCGTGGTCGAAATCCAATCTGGAACGCGTGGAACGGCTGATTGCGAGCGGAAAGATGATGCCGTCGGGATTGAAAGCGTACAACTCGGGCGAACGACGCGAAGTCGCGCCGCTGCCCACCACGATGCCGAAGAAGCTTGAGGATCGCTTTCGCAAACAGCGCGCGGCGTGGACGAATTATGCGAAGTTTCCGCCCGGTTATCGGCGCGTCACGGCTGGCTGGGTGGCGAGCGCGAAGAAGGAAGACACGCGCATCAAGCGGCTGGAAAAACTGATCGAATTCGCGGCGCGCAATGAACGAATAGAATTTATGTGAGCAGTCCCGACACTTCGTCCCAGACTTTGGCGGCAATTTCTTCGGGAGTTCCGCGCCCGTCAATCAAACGAAATCGCTGAGGGTCGCGCCGGGCGAGTTCATGATACGCGTCGCGGGCCTTGCGATGGAATTCGACGGCCTGTTCTTCCAAACGGGTTTCAACGCCACCCCGGGAAAGCGCACGGGCCAATCCAGTCTCAGTATCGATGTCAACGCAAATGGTCAAATCCGGAACCAGACCGTGGCAGGCGATGCGATCCAGTTCGAGCACTCGCTCCCAGCCGAGTCCGCGGCCAGCGCCCTGATAAGCGATCGACGAATCGGTGAAACGGTCCGAGATTACGATCTTGCCTTCGGCCAGCGCTGGCAAAATCCATTGCTCGACATTTTGCGCCCGAGCCGCGAACATCAATAGTAATTCGGCGGTGGGCGTGAGCTCTTTGTTGGCCGGATCGAGAAGAATGCGCCGGATTTGTTGTCCGATCGGCGTGCCGCCCGGTTCCACGGACTCAAGCACCGGCCGGCCGTCCCCGCGCAAGCGTTCCGCAAGCAAACGGGCCTGCGTGCTTTTGCCGCTGCCGTCGGGCCCTTCGAAAGTGATGAACAGGCCGCGGCTAGTCGTAGACATAGTGCAGGACCTTTTTCAGATCCTCCCATGCTTCTTTCTTCGCGTTTTGATTGTAGGGCCGCAGCAAATAAGACGGATGGTAGGTGACCATCACTTGAATGTCGCGCCACTGATCCCATTTTCCGCGCAGCCGCGTGACGCCTTCCTTGCCGAGCAGGGCTTTGGCAGCGGTGCCTCCCAGCACACAAATCGCTTTGGGACGAATGGCCTGCAATTGGCGGTACAGGAACTGGCCGCAGATTTCCATCTCGTCGGGCTGCGGCGTACGATTCTCGGGAGGCCGGCACTTCACCACGTTGCAAATGTAAACGTCGGAGCGTTTGATCGCGATGCCTTCCTTGGCCGCCGTGCCTTCGATCATCTGCGTGAGCAATTGCCCAGCGCGTCCGACGAATGGCAGGCCTTGCGCATCTTCATCGGCGCCCGGACCTTCGCCGACAAACACGAGCCGCGCTTGCTCGTTGCCCGTTCCGAAGACGATCTTGTTGCGGCCCTCGTGCAGGCGACAGCGTTTGCAATCGCCGATGTCGGAGAGGATGGTTAACAGGTTATCCTGAGGGGGCTCCAGTTTGGGGAGAGGCACGGGAACGGTTATTGGTTGTTGGTTGTTGGTTCTTGGTTGTTGGTTGCTGGTGGTTAGTCTACGGTAGATGGTTTTAATGCCGAGGTCTTGGTAGAACTCCAGGCGCTGGCGAATCTCGTCCTTGGTCATTGCGCGGCGTGCAGAGCCAAGCGAAGTTTGAGCACCTGGTCGAAGATGCGATCGGCGATCTGGCGTTTCGGCGCGCGCGACAACGGAATGGTCTCGCCGGTGCGCAACACCAGCACCACTTCGTTTTCGTCGGATTCAAATCCCGTGGCTTCCTGGTTCACGAGATTGGCAACCACCATGTCGCAGTTCTTCGATTCCAGTTTTTGGCGAGCACTTTCGATGAGATTTTCAGTTTCGGCGGCGAAGCCGATCAAGAGGCGATCGCCTTTTTTCTTTCCCAATTCCGCGAGGATGTCGGGCGTGGGATCGAGATCCAGCGACATCCGCATGGCCGTCTTTTTGATTTTGTTGCGAGGGATTTGCGACAGGTGATAGTCGGCGACGGCCGCGGCTTTTACGATGATGCCCGTTTCCGAAAGATGCTCCAGCACAGCGTCGTGCATCTCACGCGCGGTCTGGACATGCAGCACCCGAACGCCGGGCGGTTCCCGCAATTGCACAGGTCCAGAAACCAGGATCACTTGTGCACCACGCTGGGCGGCGGCTTCGGCCAGTGCGTAGCCCATTTTGCCACTGGAGCGGTTGGAAATATAGCGGACAGGATCGAGCGGCTCCTGCGTGGGGCCGGCGGTGATGAGAACGGTCTCGCCTTCAAGATCACGCGCGTGGAAGGTTAGAGACGCAACCGCGTCGGCGATCTTTTCGGGGTCGGCCAATCGACCGGGGCCGGTGGTCCCGCACGCCAGCAGTCCTTCTTCAGGCTCGACAATCATGTGCCCGCGCTTGCGCAGCACCGCGAGATTTTCCTGCGTCGCGGGATGCGCCCACATATTGTTATTCATGGCTGGGGCCAGAACCACGCGGCCGGTGAATGCAAGGTACAGGGTGGTAAGGAAATCGTCAGCCAGACCGTGCGCCAGACGCGCTAACAGATCGGCGGTAGCGGGGGCGATCACGAGGATATCGTTGTCCTGCGCGACGGCGATGTGTTCCACCGCGCTTGAGAGAGTTTCCTCAGGACTATCGGACGAAAACAGCCCGGTGATGACTTTGCGACCGGTGAGGCTGGCGAACGTGAGAGGCGTGATAAACTCGCGCGCTGCCTTGGTCATGACCACTTGGACGCGCATGCCGCGCTCCATCAGGGCCCGGGCCAGCTCCGCGGATTTGTAGGCGGCAATTCCGCCTCCCACGCCGAGCACCAGGTTCATGGCTTACTCTTCTGGCAATTCCTCAGCACCGACACGCAGCGAGTCGGTATACTTCACAAGGCCGCGCCGAACTTCTTCCATCGAGGTGACGGTCGGCTTCTTCGACGTTGTGGGGAGAAACGGGCGAGCGCCGTTCTGCAACTGCCGCGCGCGCTTGGCGGCCACGATGATGAAGCGATACGTGCTGTTCTCGTGGTCATCGGGGATCGCGTACATCGCGTTGTTTCTCATTCTTTCAGCCATACTAGTTACCTCTCTTCATCTTTCTCGAACCCAAAGCTTTCCAAGATCGGCCTGACTTCTTCTTCCATGCGCGCCTTGCGGAGGCGCTCGGCCTCGACAATTGACGCCAACCGGGCTGACGCTTCCTCGAGATCCCGGTTAATCAGAACATAATCGTACTGCGAATAGTTCCGTACCTCTTCAGCCGCTCCCCGCAAGCGCCGTTCGATCACCTCTTCGGAATCCTGCGAACGCGACCGCAACCGCTGTTCGAGAATGTTCCGGGAAGGTGGAAGGACAAAAATGCTGATCGCTTCCGGAATCGCTACCTTTAATTGTCTCGCACCCTGGACGTCGATGTCGAGTACCAGGTCCTTGCCGTGGTGGATGGCCGCTTCGAATGTCTCGCGATTGGTGCCGTAATAGTTGCCGAAAACCTCGGCGTATTCGAGGAACTCACCGCGCGCGAGGCGGACCTCGAAGTCCTTTCGGGAGATGAAGTTATAGTCGACCCCATGGGTCTCGGTGGGGCGCGGGGAGCGAGTAGTGTAAGAGATGGAAAACAGCAAACCAGGGTCGCTCGCGAGCAGCCGGTGGACCAGCGTGGATTTCCCGGAGCCCGAGGGCGCCGAAATGATGAATACGGTTGTCATTCGAGGTTGAGAGCCTGCTCGCGGATCTTTTCGATGGAGGATTTCGAAGCGAGTGCCAGCTCCGTGATGCGGAGGCCCAGGTCGCCAATGCCGCTGGTCTTGGAGAGGATGGTGTTGGTCTCGCGGTTCAATTCCTGGAGCAGGAAGTCGAGTCGCTTGCCCACTTCGCCGCCTGAATTGAGGATCTCATCGAGCTGGCGGGAATGGATCTGGAGGCGCGAGATCTCCTCTCCGATGTCGCTGCGGTCGGCTAACAGTGCGGCCTCCTGCGCCAGGCGCTGCGGATCGACGGCGGAGTTGCCGAGCAGTTCGCGAAGCTTTTCCGTGAGACGCTTGTGGAATGCAGGGATGGCTTTCGCGCGGATCTGCTCCATCTCCGCGGCGCTCGCGCGAACGGCTGCGTTTTGCTCACGGATGAAGTCCGCCAGCTCGGCGCCCTCGCGCGCGCGAAACTCATTGAGTTTTTCGGTAGCTTCTTCGATGGCTGCGAGGATCGTGCTCTCGGACGCGGGATCGGGCTCGTCTTCGGCTGCCCCGCTGAGGATGCCCGGCAGCAGTAGAATCTGGTTCAAGTCTGGATGCGCTTCGATTTCTTCCTCGGCGGCGGCTTTGCGGAAGGCCGCGAGATAGGAGCGCAGCAACGGAAGGTTGAGGCTGCCGGATCCGTTGGCAGTGCGCCGTGTCGAACAGCGCACATCGATGTGACCGCGCAGCACGGAGCGCTTGATAACGGCGCGCATGGAATTTTCGAGCGCGTCGAGCTCCGGGCCCAAGTGGAAATGCAGATCCAGGCCGCGATGATTCACGCTCTTCAGGCTGACCATGATGTCGCCATGCGGAGTGCTTTTCTGAACACGGGCAAAGCCCGTCATGCTGCGGATGGGAAGGCTCATGAGTTGAGTAGCGGGTCGGCCGGCAAATACTGCAGATCGTGCAGCCGCTGATAGATGCCGCCGTGGCCGATCAATTCCTCATGAGTGCCGACCTCGGAGATGCGGCCGTGATCGAGCACAACGATCTTGTCGGCGCGCCGGATGGTGGAGAGCCGATGGGCAATGACGATGACGGTCCGGTTGCTCATGAGGGTTTGCAAGGCGCGCTGCACCAGGATCTCCGATTCAGTGTCCAGGTGCGAAGTAGCTTCGTCCAGAATCAAAATCGGCGCGTTCTTGAGCAATGCGCGCGCGATGGCCAAACGCTGGCGCTGGCCGCCACTGAGCTTGGCTCCACGTTCGCCGATCACGGTGTCGTAGCCGGCGGGCATGCGTTCGATGAACTCGTCCGCCAATGCGTTGCGCGCGGCTTCGTGAACCTCGGCGTCGGTGGCCTTGGGGCGGCCGTAGCGGATGTTATTTGCGACGGTGTCGTTGAACAGAAACGTCTCTTGCGCCACGATGCCGATCTGGCTGCGGAGGGAAGCAATCTGCAGATCGCGGACGTCTTTCCCGTCGATACGAATGGCTCCGCCGGTCACGTCGTAAAAGCGCGGCACCAGATTGGCCAGGGTGGTTTTTCCGCCGCCGCTCGGCCCAACCAGCGCGACCACTTCGCCGGCCCGGACTTCCAAACGCACGTTGTTCATATGGAAACCGTTGGGCGCGTTCTGATAGAAAAAGTCGATATCGTCGAGCAGAATGGCGTGTTGAAACTTGCCGAGCTTGGCGGCGTTGGGGTTTTCGACGACCTGCTGATCGCGATCCAGATATTCGAAAACCTTTTGCGACGCGCCGAGCGCCTGTTGAAAGATGTTGTGAATGCCGGTGAGGCGCTTCACGGGCTCATAGAGCATCAGCAGCGCGATAACGAAACTGGTGAACTCGCCGGCGGTAAGCGCGCCGCTCTTGATTTGGATTCGAGCGTAGGTGATCAGTCCGACGATGGTGAGAGCGCCGAAACATTCGATCAGCGGGGAAGAGAGCGCCTGTTGGGCGACGTACCGCAGATTGCTCGATTTGAACCGCGCGGCTGCCATGGCGAAGCGGTTGGATTCCACGTCCTCGGCCCCGAACGACTTCACCACTTGATGTCCGCTGATGGTTTCCTGCAGGATCTGGTTGAGCTCGGCTGCATCATCCTGCGCCCTCCGCGTGGTCCGGCGGATGCGGCGCCCGATGCGCAACGTCGGCACCAGAACAAACGGGAGCACGGTGAGGCTGACCAGCGCGAGCCGCCAGTCCTTTTGAATCACGACGCAGAGCAGGAAGAGCACCGTGAATGTCTGACGCATCCAATCGGCGAGCATATGCGAGGTGGCTACCTGGATCTTTTCGATATCGTTCATGATGGACGACATCACGCGGCCGGTGGAGTTGGATTCGAAGAAGTGGGCATCCTGCCGCAGAACGCGATCGAAAACGGTCTGGCGCAGGTCGGTGACGGCGGAGAATCCGACGTAGTTGATGAAGTAGTTGCCGAAATAGTCGGAGAGCCCCTTGATGAAAAAAGTGGCGACGATGGCCACAAACACCATGGTCCAGACGTTGTGGATCGCGGCCGGCATGAAGTCTTGCAGGTAGACGGTGTGGCGGAAGAGCGGGATGGTGAACAGCTCAACCGGTGAATCGGGCGAATGGGGATTCAGCACGCGGTCAAACACCGGGCCCACCAGGATGGCCGTGAATCCTTGCCCTGCGCCAACCACTACCATCAAGATCACCGAGAGCAGCAATGGTGCGATGTAGGGCCGGACGTAGCGGAGGAGACGGCGAAGTTCGGTCATCGGGGTTGTGGGAGGCGGCTGTCGACGGCCTCCACGACCTCCCGGACTCCGATCGAGTCGATTCCCGCGGGGCTGGTTAATGCGGCGCTTTCGGTGCGCCAGGGACGCCAGTTTTCAAGCTCCGACGCTCCGAAAAGTACGACCACGGGCCGTCCGAACGCTGCTGCGATATGGGCGGGTCCGCTGTCATTTCCAACGAATAGGGCAGCGCCCGCGAGTAACGATTTCACTTCTTCCAGCGGCGCGCCTTGCACACACGAGTACGCGGAGAAGGCCGAGAGATTTTCGTTCGGACCAGCGATGAAAACCGGTTCGAGTCCCAAGTTGGATTGAAGGTGCGCGGCTAAGGCGAGGAAGTTTGCATGCGGCCAGGTCTTTTCGGGCGATGAAGCCATCGGATGGAGGACAGCATAGGGGCGCTCGCGCGCAGAGGGCGCGGCGAACAATCGAGCCTGCGGGATTTCGGCGAGCGGCACTCCCAGATAAAACATCGCGGACGCAAGATGTTCGGCGGTGTGGACCTTGCGATCCACACCCAAAATCTCCTGTGCGCGGGGAATGCGGATGTTGTACATCGGCTGGAAGCGGAAATGGACGAATCCAGCGCGCAGTCCCGATGCGGCGGCCAGCATCATGCGGACACTAGTTGTCCCGCCGTGTAGATTGATCGCGAGATGTGCCCGCAAGCGGGCGAGGCTGGCGGCGTTCGGCGAAAGGATTTGATCGACGTCGGGGTTACCGGTGAACACCGCGGCAAAGGCCGGTTCGACGACAACGCTGAATTTAAGATCGGGGCGATATTGCTTCGCCAGCGCGAGCGCGGGCGTGGTGAGCACGCAATCGCCCAGGGACCGCAAGCGAATCACAGCCACCCGAGCGCCGTCGGGTAAGCGGTCAAGCACGTTGGTCATTGGCAGCAGGCCAGCTTATTCTTCGACCTTGGCCTCGTCGATCAGCATCACGGGAATGTCTTCGCGAATCGGATAAACGCGTTTGCATTGCACGCATTTGAGGCCGCTCTGGTCGGGCTTCATCTCTAATTCCGCCTTGCATAACGGACAGACCAGAATGTCGAGCAAATCCTTGCTGATCGCCATGAGTTTTGTTCAGTATTAGGTTCGATTCAGTTTATCAGGGTTGCGCAAGGTGCGCGGTCACCCGCGGTTCAAAACGTGAAGCGAGCCTGTAAATCGATTCGGCGGTTCAGGCCGCTTTGCGCAAAGGCGCCAAAGCCACCGGCGAGGGTATTCGATTCGTCAAACAGCGGCGACGAGACGATGCCGTTAATCGGCCCGGGATTGACGTGATTGAGCAAGTTTCGCGCCTGTACAGAAATGGTCAGGTTGTAGCGCTGGCCGGTAGATCCTCCACCGTTGAGGCCACGGAAGAAGCCGCCGGGGCCACCGCCGCCTGGGCCACCTGCGAAACCGCCGCCGGGGCCACCACCAGGTCCGCCGCCACCCGGTCCGCGCCCGCCGCCGCCACCGAAATTACCGCCGCCCTGTCCGCCACCGCCGTTCTGGTTGTTGTTATTCCTGGCCGAACTCTCGCGTGATCCGCCGAACCCGAACGTCTTGGCGATACGCAGGTTGACGCTGATATTGCCGGGGCTGCGGCCGAAGTTGCGCGGCAGAAGAGTTTCGCCGGGTTTGATTGTGCCGTCGGCAGCGATCGGATTGGGGTCCAGGTAAAGCCCGTCGAACAGATACTTGGTGGGAGTGGGCGAGATGCCGGGGCGTTCGTTGAACAGCGTGGTGCCGAAGGGGTCCGTGCCGGTAGTGATGTTGAATGGAGCACCGGTATTCATGGTTATAAAAGGCGCAAACAGAAGCGCCCACGGCCCGGTAATCGTGCCGCCGATGAAACCCCGGTTACGTTGGTCGAGCGCAGAGGGTCCGTACTCGCCTGCCATGCTATAGGGGCTAGCCGGCAGCGTGTTCACGCCATCGGTGTTGCTGTAGGCGCGGCCATACATGTAGAAGCCATTCAGCGAGATCCGTTTGTTCAGTTGCGAGCGAACGTTGGTGATGAGCTGCCACTGGTTAAACAGTCCCGCTGATTCCATCAGCAGCACTGGATCCTCGCCATATCTGCTCTGGAGCGGATAGATGCCGGTGCCGGGCCCCGAGTACGATCCGAGCTCGGGCGCGTTAATATCCTGCGACCGCAGTTCATGCAAGCCGTGGGAGTTCACGTAGTTCTCGGAGATGGTGGTGTTTTTGGGTAGCTGGCGCTCTACGGTGAACGCTTCCTGCAAGATATAGGGTGCGTGCAAGTGTGAGTCGAGCAGTTCAATAGTCTGCGGCGATTCAGACGGCAACAACAGGCCCGCAGGGACGCCGGCGACCGTGGGCAGGAACGGGATGGGATTGGCGGCGCTCTGGGTGATCACGTATTGCTGCTGCAGGATGCCGTTATAGCGCTCGGCGGTCTCGATGTTTTGTTCGCTCACGCGATCGTAGAAGATACCGAAGCCTCCGCGCAGCACGGTTTTAGGACGCGGATTGTTCTTGCTTTGGCCGGGCGCCCAGGCGAATCCGATGCGCGGCGCCCAATCGTGCCAGTCGTGAATGTCAGTCTGCGTTTCGAAACGCAGGCCCAGGCTCAGGGTGAGGTTGGGTTTCACACGCCAGTCGTCGCCGACAAACGCACCGACGTCAACCATGTTGACGTTCACGAGAGGGGTTCCTTGGGAGATGGTGAACTGCGCGGGCCCGCCGCCCAGCGCCTGGATCATCGCCGGGTTCAAACCCATTTGCTGCAGGGCCAGCGTTCGGGAGTAAACCTGGATCGACGTTAGCAGCGCGCAATCGGCTGGGTTGGGATCGGTCTGGTCGCAGGCTACACCCGGCGCGATCGGTTCATTATCCGCGTTGAGAATGGGCGCGTAGGCGCCGTTGAAGTTGTACGTCCCGCCGAAATTTTGGGGCGAAAAATTGTTGATGGTAACGGCCCGAACACGAACGCCAAATTTCCAGGTATGCGCGCCGCCCGAATACGTCGTGTAGTTCTGCAGCTCATAGTGGTTTTCGGTGTCGCTGTAGGTTCCCACCTGGGCTCCGCCGCCGCTGAATGCTCCGGCCACGTTAAGCCCGGGCAGAGGGCTATTCGACAACTCATCCGATTGCGTGTGATACAGCTGGAAATGCGTCTCGTTGATCATCTTGGTGCTGAGAACGGCCGTTTCGATCAGTTGTACAGTGTGGTCCGTGTTCAGGGCATGATAGCCGGCGGTCAAAAGACTCAGATTCCCCACGCCCTGGTTGTCGAGATCGTTCCGTGTGTAACCGTAGCGCACGGTCAGCGTATTGTTCTTGCTGAGTTGATAATCAAGACGGGGGCTGATTCGAAAACGATTCTGCGGAGCTACGAAAACGCTGTTGAAAGGCGCGACAGCAAAAGTGCTTGGACTCACGTTGAAGCCGTTGATGATGTTTCCGTTGTCAATGTCGCGATCCTGAACATCCAGAAAGAAAGACGCCTTCTTGCCCAGAGCCCCGCTGAGCGATCCGCCGAAGTTGCGCTGCAGGAACGGCGCTTTCTTCGCGGCGTAGGGATTGCGGGCATCCCAGATGTCGTCGCCGATGTCGGCGTTAATGTTTCCGTGGAGCTTGTCCGTGCCCGGTTTGGTCAGGATCTCGATGCGACCGTAACCCAGCTTGTCGTATTCGGGCGAAAAAGGATTCTGGTTGATGCGAATCTCGCGGATGGAATCTTTGCTCGGCAGCGTGCCGCCGGTAAAGCCGTCGATATAGATCTGGCCGCCGCTCGGTCCGGCGGATGGGCCAGCGAGCGCTTGCAGGTCGGCCTGCAAATCGTCGGGATCGTCCGAGAGCGCTTGCAAATCCGCGCCACGCAGCACTAGCGCACCGGCATTCTGCGAAGGGTCAACGCTGATCGAGGGGCCGGGGTTTTCCTGCACCGTGACCTCCTGCTTTTCAGCGGCGACGGTCAGTTGCAGGTTGGCGGTGGTGTTCGGCGATGTTGACAAGTCGATTGTGGCGGGTTTGATCTGTTGCAGTCCGGGCGATGTGGCCTGGAGAGTGTATTTGCCAGGCTGGAGGCCAACGATGGAATAGTTGCCGTCGTCGGTTGCCGTGACTGATTTTACCGGTCCGGCAGTGTTGGAAACCGTAACCTTGGCGCCTGGAATCACCGCGCCCGATTCGTCGGTCACCGCGCCATGCACGGTTGCGGACGGTTGGGCGTACAGGGCCGGCGACCAGAGAGCCACCAAGAGCGTCGGGAGCAGCAGTAGGGATTTCATCTATTCGTGCCTTCTGGTTTAGCGATAGCCGGTTATTGCTCCGGCCCGCCGCCAAGATCGAGATTCCAAGATCCTAAGTTTACTTGTCCGGCGGTGCGCGGAGCAGCCGCGAGAAACGGTTCTACGCCGGCCACAAAGGCGAAGGCGGTGACGGATGCGCTGTCCGGGCCTTTGGAACTGGAGACGATCACCGCGTCGCCTTTTTTCAGATCGGCGAGCGATAGCGCGGGCATCCGATCGAGGACTTGCTGGAGGTCGCCGCCACCACCACCGCCGGGGCCGCCCGGTCCGCCGCCGCGAAATCCGCCGCCACCGGGGCCACCTGGACCACCGGGTGGCGCTTGTGGTGCGCCCGGCGCGCCAGCGGCAACAGTAGCAGCCTCTGGATGAAGCCGCCGCGCGAGAATGGCCGCCATTGCGGGGTCTAGGCGTCGCGACAATGTGCCTTCGTTGATGTGAACTACCACCGGCTTCTTGGTCTGCAAGTTCGTGATGCGCACCTCACCGGCTGCTGGGTCGACGGAATCTACCGTTCCGGCCATGGTCTGGAAGGCGCCCGAAACCAACTCCTCGGCTTTCACGTGGAGCCCATCCTCGCTCTTGTCGCCGAGCGCGCGTACCGTGTCGCCAGGTTGGAGATCGGCAAACGAGCTGGGTTTAGCATCCGCGAATTTGACCGAATCGGGCGAATAACGCCGGAAATCGGAGGCGGATGCGTCGATCACGATGGTCTTCGGTTCGCGGCCGCGCGTGGTGATAGTCACTTCTTTGTTCGTCGCGTTCAACGCTGATACCGTACCCACCACGCCGCGTGTCTGCCATTCGGCCTGGTCATGCTGATGCTTCTTGGCGAGGTCAGCCTTGGTCATGATGACGACGGTGCGGGCGGGGACGGTCTTGGTGTCTTCGGCCAGCGGTCCACGGGCTAGCGCGCGATCGCCAACGGCAACGTCCGAAAACGCGATTTTGGCGGCTTTCTTGAGATCTGTTTCGCCGGGGGGGACGCGGAGGAAGGAGGTGTTGTCGCTCAGAGTGACGGTGTACGCTGCGCCATCATCGCCCTTCAACTTGAGCTGCTTGCTAGCGCTGTCGATGGAAGTGACTTCGCCGATGATGGATTTGAGCGCTGGCGGAGCTTGCGCGAAGCTCAGCGAGAGCGATATCAAAACGCTGATCGAAACATTGATCAACCCCGCGCACACTTTCATCACTACTACTTGGCGATGAGTTATTTACGGCGGTTACCCGTTAAGTGTCAAGAAACGTAAACCACTTATAATACTGAAGAAAACGTCAGTTGGGACTGATGGCCAGCCGGTTGTCAACCCCTGTGACGCCTTTCACTTTCTTGGCGAGTTTTTCTGCCTTAGCCTTGAATTTGTCGTTGGTCACCTTGCCGGTGAGCACCACCACGCCGTTGTGAGAGTCCACCTGGATGGCTTGGCCGCCTATTTCGGAATCGTCGGCGATCTTGACCTTGACTTGGTCGACGATGACGTCGTCGGATATCGGCCCTTTGTCCTTGTCCTTGTCAGCCAGCAGAGGGGTGAGGACGAAAACGAACAACATCGCGAGAGAAAGGAATCGCATTCGAGCTTATTCTCCTCCTCGCATGGAGCGCCAGTCAATGGCGTTGAGAAATTCGGGATTTTCACGCCAGTCTTTTTGCACCTTCACGAAGAGTTCGAGGAACACTTTGCGGCCGAGCATTTTCTCCATTTCCAGCCGCGCCCGCGTACCGATGGTCTTAAGATTCGCGCCGCCTGCGCCGATGACGATCGCTTTTTGGCCGTCGCGTTCAACGTAGATGGTGGCGGCGATTCGAGTGATTTTGGGAGTTTCCTCCCAGCGATCGATCAGCACCGCTGCCGCGTGTGGGACTTCCTGGCGGGTGTGACCGAGAATCTGCTCGCGAATCAGCTCTGCTGCGAGGAATCGCTCGGGCTGATCGGTGACATGGTCGTCGGGAAAGTAAGCCGGGCCTTCGGGAAGCCGGGAGACAATGGCGTCGCGAACGCGGTCCAGCCCTTCGCCAGTGAGAGCCGAAACCGGAATGTATTCAGTGAACTCGCGGACCGCTTTGTACTGCTCGATCAGCGGCAGCAGTTTGCGCTTGTCCTGCACGCGATCGATTTTGTTGATTACGAGCAGTGCAGGTGTCGACAAATTCTTCAGCGCGGCGACGGCCTCGGCGTCTTCGGTCGAAAACGGCGCGGACGCGTCGGCAACATACAGCAGCACGTCACGCTCGTCGAGCGCCGCCCGGACGGTTTCCATCATGCGCTGGTTGAACAGCGTGGTGGATTTGTGGATGCCCGGTGTATCGACAAAGATCACTTGCGCATTGCCGATAGTGGCGACACCTTGAATTGTCGTGCGGGTGGTTTGGGGCTTGTCGGAAACGATCGCGAGCTTTTCGCCCACCAGGGCGTTCAGCAGCGTGGATTTGCCTGCATTGGGGCGTCCGAGCAGCGATACGAAGCCGGAGCGTGAAACGGTCCCTGTTTCTGGGCTCATGAGCGGGTCTCGGGCACGGTTTCATGGGCTACTTTCGATACGCGCACCTGCTCCACCTTCAACTCGTCGCCAGCCAGCACTTCGAGACGAATTCCGTCTCTCTCGATAACCTCGCCGATGTGCGGTACGTGCCCCAGCCACTCCGTCACCAAACCACCAATTGTTGTGGACTCGGTCTCATCCGGCGGGCGGAATTCGAGCAGATCGTGCAAACGGTCCAGATCCAGGCTTCCCGCCACCACGAAGCTGCCGTCGGGCTGCTTTTGAACGTCACGCTCGGGCTCGTGTTCGTCATGAATTTCTCCCAGAATTTCTTCTACCATGTCCTCCATGGTGGCGAGACCGGCTGTGTTGCCGTATTCGTCGATGACGACGGCCATGTGGGCGCCGTCGTGCTGCATCTCACGCAGGAGATCGTTCACCGGTTTGGTTTCGGGCACCAACCGAATGGGACGCGCGAGTTCGCGGACGCGGCGGCCCTCGCGATCGGCCTCATCGAGCTCGAACATGTCGCGCACGTGCACGAAGCCGATGATGTTATCGATGCTTTGGTCATACACGGGAATGCGCGAATACTGTTCGTGAATTACGAGCTCACGCAGGTCCTCGAGCGAGCGATTCGCATCGATGGCCACCATCTTGGGGCGCGGCGTCATCACCTCGCGAACCGTTTTGTCGCCGAAGGCCACCACGGATTCAATTAGTCTGCGGTCGTCCTTCTCGATCAGGCCTTCCTCTTCGCCGGCCGAAATCAGCGCTTCGATATCTCCCGCCGAACTGGGGCTTTCTTCGTGCGGTGCCGCGGGTTCAGAGAGTTCGACAAGAGATTGGAAAAAGCCGAGCAGCGCGGTGAGGGGACGAACCAACATCGCGCACAACCGCAGCACCGGGGCGAGTGGAAGCAGCCAGCGGCCGCTGGTTTTGCGGTACAGAACCTGGGCGAAAACATAGGTGGAGAGCAGCATGGTGAGCCAGGCAAATAGAGCTGCTTCGAACAGATTCTGCCATGGCGCCGGCTCGCCCTCGCGTGTGGCCAGGAAGCAGACCCCCAGCAGGACCACCAACGTGTGCTTGATGAGCGAAAATGCCAGAACGCCGTCATCGCCGCTGACGCCGAGGCGATCTTCGAGCGTGTCTTTGAAAAACTGAAGGGCGGGGAGGTCGCGGGAGCGCAGGCGCAGGGACTCCATATAGAGGACTTGAACCACGGTCACCAGGCACAAAAGCACCGCCCAGATGATGACCGCGCCGATTGCGAACCATGTCATGAAGACACCCGCGCGATCAGGCCGCGAGGCAATCCCAATGCTGCGCGCCACTTGTTTTCCGCCCGCGCCATCTGTCCGGCGTCGTTTTCGTGATCCATACCCAGCAGATGAAGTACGCCGTGCAGCATCAGAATCTCTACTTCGCGGCGAACGGTATGGCCGTGCTCGGCGGCCTGCGTTCGGGCGAGATCGAATGAAATCGCAATGTCGCCCAGGAAACCAAGCGACTGTCTGGAGGGAAACGAGAGCACGTCGGTCGCGTAGTCTTTCTTACGAAAGTCGCGATTCAGCCGTCGCAGTTCCGCGTCGGTGGTGACCAAGCAGGTGAATGGACGGCCGCGGGTCACTTTCGTCTCCAGTTGTCTGGCATACGTAAGAAGGGGCCTCCGCGGCAGACCGGGAGTGGACGAATGAAATAGCAGCGTAGTCTGCTCAGAAGGCATGGTCTGGGATTTAAACCAGCGGTATCTCGCGGTTTTCCGCGGGTGCGATTGGTAGTGTCTCGGCGGAGGGCAGCGCGGCTTCGGCGGCGGGTTCGCCAAGTTTCAACGCCAGCTGGCGTCCAGCGCCGATCGCTTCCTGATGCCGTTCGTAAGCCTTGACGATCTTCTGCACCAGGCTGTGGCGAACGACGTCGCGATCGTCGAAATAGACAAAGCTGATTCCTTCGATGCCACGCAGCACTTCGCAGGCGTCGGTGAGACCGCTGCGTTTTCCGGATGGCAGGTCGATCTGCGTGAGGTCGCCCGTGACAACCATTTTCGAGTTGAAACCCTGGCGCGTCAGCACCATCTTCATCTGTTCGGCGGTGCTGTTCTGCGCCTCGTCCAAAATAATGAAACTGTCGTTCAGGGTGCGTCCGCGCATGAACGCGATGGGCGCCACTTCGATGACCGCGCGCTCCAGCAATTTTTCCACGCGGTCCGCTTCCAGCATGTCGTACAACGCGTCGTAGAGCGGGCGCAGATACGGGTCCACTTTTTCCTGGAGATTGCCGGGCAGGAATCCCAGGCGCTCGCCGGCTTCGACAGCCGGACGAGTCAGTACAATACGCGACACGCGCTTGCTCAATAACGCCGAAACCGCCATCGCGACGGCGAGATATGTTTTTCCTGTGCCCGCCGGTCCGACGCCAAACACCAGGTCGTGCCGTTCGATGGCTTCGACGTAGCGCCGCTGATTCACGGTCTTGGGCGCGAGCGTCTTCTTTCCGAAATTGCGCTGGCGTCCGCTGTGGACCAGGCTGCGCAGCGTGACTTCGGGGTCGGCCGTGACCACGCGCAGATAGCTATTCAGATCGCCATTGGCGAAGCTTTGGCCTTCTTTCACCAAACTGACATAATCCTCAAGAATGCTCGCGGCGCGAATGACGTCGGGCTCGGCGCCCTCGATTTCGAGCGAATCGTTCAGCAGGCTGGCGGTGACGTGCAAGCCATTTTCGATGACGCGGATATTTTCGTCGCGAGTGCCGAACAGGGATTCGATACCGCGAGTTATCTGAACGCTGAGTTTCATTCCAGGATCAAGTGTCTTAATTGCATGCGGCAACAGCAGGAGAGGCCTGAGTGCAAAGTGAACAGGAATCGGCGGTAGCGGGAATTTTCATCCGCGAGTGCGGAGGAAAAGCAAACATCTAGGCATCATTATACCAGAGGCCGCCAGGGGGTGCGCGCCGGATTTTGGCAAATTCTGGGAAACTGGAATGGCCGACCCCATGCTCTACCTGACGCACGTTCCGCGCCCACCGCTGTCGCAGTTCGTGAATGTGCTGTGGCTCTACGAAGGCTACGCGCAATCTCACGCCAAGGAACGGGTGCTGCCGACGGGCGAGATGCAGATCGTGATCAACCTGCAGGATGATCGATCCTGGATCTACGATCGCGAGGACACAGATCGCTGCCAGACCTTTCGCGGACCGCTCCTTTCGGGCGCGCATTCGCAGTACCAAGTGATCAGCACCGCGGCGCAGGCCTTCGTTATCGGCGTGCACTTCTGGCCGGGAGGCGCGTTCCCGTTTCTTCGTATGCCCGCGGGCGAATTGCGCGATACCACCGTGTCGCTCGACGCGCTGTGGGGCGGGGCGGCGGCGGATTTGCGCGATCGGCTGCTCGAGGCCCCGACGCATGCGGCTCGTTTTAGGATTTTGGAGCGAGTACTTTTGGACGAGCTTGCACGAGGTTCCAGCCGCCACGATGCCGTCGCGTTCGCGCTTTGCCAGTTCATGGCCGCGCCGCATATGACGACCATGGCATCAGTGAGCGATCAGATCGGCCTTAGCCCCAAGCGCTTCATCCAGGTGTTTCGCGACGAAACCGGATTCACGCCCAAGGTATTTTGCCGCATCCGGCGATTCCAGCAGGCGCTGGATCGGATGGAAGGCCGCAAGAGTGTCGCATGGGCCAACGTCGCACTCGATTGCGGCTACTTCGATCAGGCTCACTTCATCCACGATTTCCGCGCGTTCTCGGGGATCAATCCGTCCACTTACCTTGTGCACCAGACCCCGCATCGTAATCACGTGCCGCTGGTGGGATGAGGGTCCAAATTTTTACAATACGGCTGGAGTCAATTTCGGGCACAATTGCGGCATGGCGAATAACGTGAAGTACATTCCCGAAGGCCACCACACGGTGAGCCCGTATCTCGTGGTCACAGGCGTGGCCCAACTGATCGAGTTCACAAAGCAGGCGTTCGGAGCTACGGAAGTTTATCTATCCAAGCGGCCCGATGGATCGGTGCAACATGCCGAGGTCAAGATCGGCGATTCCATCGTCATGATGGGCGAAGGCGGTCCGGGCGGCAAGCACTTCCCAGGCATGCTTCACCTCTATATGGAGGACGTGGACGCCGTCTATCAGCGGGCAGTGCAAGCGGGCGCGAAGTCCGTGCGTGAGCCGGCCGATCAACCCTATGGCGACCGCTCGGGCGGTGTCGAAGACACCTTCGGCAATCAATGGTGGATTTCGACGCACGTCAAAGATGTTTAGAACGTATAACGATTGAGATGTTTCAGCGCGCCCTGCGCTAACATGAAATATCTCCATGGCCATCGATTGGTTTCCGCTGTGGCTCAGCTTGCGCGTGGCCGCGATTTCCACTGCGCTCGCCCTCGCCGCGGGCCTTGGCATGGCATGGATTCTCGCGAACCGCACGTTTCGCGGAAAAGAGCTTTTAGACGCTGCCGTCACGCTGCCGCTGGTGCTTCCACCGACGGTGCTGGGCTACTATCTGCTGGTCCTGCTCGGCCGCGCGAGTCCCTTCGGCAAGCTGTATGAATGGGCCTTCGGTGGGCCGCTGGTGTTCACCTGGCAGGCCGCGGTGGTGGCCTCGCTGTTTCATTCCACGCCGCTGCTTGTGAAATCGGCCCGCGCCGCGTTTGAGAGCGTCGATCGATCGTATGAGCGCGCCGCCCGCAATCTTGGCGCAACCGAGCTGCGTCTGTTTTGGCGCGTGACTCTGCCGCTGGTGCGTCGATCGATTCTTGCGGCCGCGGCTTTAGCCTTTGCGCGATCGCTCGGTGATTTCGGTGTCACGCTGATGATAGCCGGCAATATTCCCGGCCGCACGCAAACGGTCTCGGTAGCGATTTACGACGCGGTAGAGGCCGGTAACGGCGCAACCGCCCGCGTGCTGGTTTTGATCATCTCCGCGCTGGCGCTGGCCATTCTGACGCTTGCCAATCGTCTGACTACCAACCCGTTCGGACCCCGCCAAAGCGCGCTATGATCCAGGCGCGAATTCGCAAGCAGTACGCCGCCGGCCCGGATTCCGCGGGTTTTTCGCTCGATATCGAATTTAGCGCCGCCGCCGGCGTGACCGTTCTGTTTGGTTCGAGCGGCGCAGGCAAAACGCTCACGCTCGACTCTATCGCCGGCTTCGTGCGTCCCGACGAAGGCCGCATTCTGCTCGACGACCAGATCCTGTTCGACGGCGCCGCGGGCGTTCATTTGCCCGCGCGATCTCGCCACTGCGGGTATGTTTTCCAAAATTACGCGCTGTTCCCGCACATGACCCTGCGGAAAAACCTGGAGTTCGCGGCCGAGCGCGCGCCCCGGCTTGGCCGGCATCGCAAGGTAACCGAGATGCTCGAGAAATTCCACCTCACTGAAGTCGCCGGGCGCCGGCCGTATCAGCTCTCGGGCGGACAAAAGCAGCGCTGCTCTATCGCGCGGGCGTTGATCGGCTCGACGCGCGTTCTGTTGCTGGATGAACCGACGCGTGGTCTCGATGCCCCACTGCGAGCCGAGCTGTATTCGTTGCTAAGGCAAGTTCGCGAGGACTTTGGAACGCCCATTCTGCTGGTCACGCATGACACCGAGGAATGCTTCCAATTGGCGGATGAAATGGTAGTGATGCGCGAAGGGCGCGCCGTCCAGAGCGGAACGCCACGCAAGGTTTTCGAGCAGCCTGTCAACGTGGATGTAGCGCGATTGATGGGGATCTACAACGTTTTACCTGTCGAGATTCGCTCGCTCGACCCTGGCCGCAACACCAGCCGGCTGCGTTATCAGGATTTCGAATTGGCTGGCCCGTATTTTCCCGGCCGCTTGATCGGCGATCAAGTTTGGTTGTATGTGCGGCCCGATCAACTCTCAGCAACGCCTCGTAGCGGGCGTCCGGCATTCAATCAGATTCCCGCCACGCTGCTCCGCACGGTGGAAATGCCCGAGTGGCTCCGTCTGGAATTCTCGGGCGACATCGCGGTGGAAGTGCCGCCCGGGGCGATCGACAACGCCGGGGGTGTGAAGGAGTGGGTGGTGGAATTTCCGAGCGCCGGCCTGCGGGTCTTGTGAAGTGGTCCAAGGTGTGAAACGCTACTGCATCACCGATTCTCTCGACGTGGCTGCGCGCGCCGCCCGCGATGGCGTCGACATGATTCAGATTCGGGCCAAGGATCTGTGCGCGCGTGCGCTCGCTGAGATGGTTCGCGGGGCTCTCGCAAACGCGCTCCAAAGCAAGGTTCTGGTGAACGCGCGTACCGACATCGCGTTGGCCTGTGGCGCACACGGCGTTCATCTGCCCGCCGATTCGATCACGCCCGCCACCATTCGCCGGATCGCACCCGCCGGGTTTATGATCGGCGTGTCGTGCCATACGATTGAGGAATTGTGTGCGGCCGAGCGCGAGGGCGCCGATTTCGCCGTCTACGGCCCGGTTTTCCCTAGCGTCACCAAATCGCTCACGCCTATCGGCATCGACGCGTTTCGCGAAGCCGTTGCGGCGGTCGGGTTGCCGGTCTACGCGCTGGGCGGCGTCACTACCGCGAATGCACAAACCTGCATAGATGCGGGCGCTACGGGCATCGCTGGAATCTCGCTATTCACGTAATATGAGGGTTGCTACCCTCGCCGCCAGCCTCGGACACCACCCAGCGCGAGAAACTTCTGGGTCTGGCGCTCCGCGTGGGTGCGTTCGCCTTGATCGCGATTTTGGGGCAGTTCTTCATTTTTCCGATCCTTATTGCCTTCATCGGCGCGCCCATCCTTGTCGTATCGACGCTCGGGACCTTTGCCGCCGCCGCCGTCGCCAACGCCATCGTGCTGCGCATCTATGAGCGTGGAAATCTCGCCAGCATCGGGCTCGGCTGGACCTCCGCATCGCGCCGCAATCTTTCGTTCGGCATACTGGGCGGCGTCGGCGCAGCGCTGGTAGTGATCCTTCTCCCGCTCGCATTACGACTCGCCGATTTCGAGCCAGTTCAGGGCGAACGCTTCCGCTGGCCCTCTTTGCTGTTTGTGTCCATTCTCCTTTTGTTCGGCGCGGTGGGCGAGGAGATGCTGTTTCGCGGCTACGGATTTCAGGTGCTGGTGAAGGGCATTGGCCCCTTCGCCACTATTCTCCCCGTGTCCGTTCTATTCGGCTTGGCGCATTCATCGAATCTGAATTTCGGCCCTCTTCCGCTTACCAACACGATCCTGTGGGGCGTTGTGCTCGGATACTCGTTTCTCCGCAGCGGCGATCTGTGGCTGCCCATCGGATTGCATTTCGGCTGGAACTGGACGCTGCCGCTCCTGGGTGTCAATCTCAGCGGGTTTACAATGAATGTCACAGGGTACATGATGCATTGGAGCGCTGGAGCACTCTGGAGCGGGGGCGCCTATGGCCCGGAAGGCGGCCTGCTTACCACTGCGGTGGCAGTGGCTTTGTTTTACTATTTGACGAAAGCTCCCATCCAGCATCAGGAAACGTTCCCGCCGGAGGAAGTATGATCCGTACGCGCCGAGCAGCCTGCCGCACATTGCCTGCCGCCTGCCTCCTGCTATCTGCGTTGTGGCCGCCGGCCGCGCGCGCCCAACTGAAGCTCACTGAAGACGACAAGATCGATATTTTGCGTGGAATCGATTCTGAATACGCCACCGTCAAGGTGATGCTGCCGCGATCCAAGAAGCCGCTGCCGTTTCAAAGCGATGGCGTCTGGAACAAGGAAATCTGGGATCAATCGGCGCGCGAGTTTGGCGCCGCGGCGCGCGTGGGCGATCTGGTGCAGGTGACTCACCTGGACATCGAAGACAACAAGATCGTGCTCGAGATCAACAATGGCATGAAGGGCCAAAAGGGAAGTTGGAAGAATCACGTGCAGATCGGCGTGGGTCCGACCATGTCGCCCATCAACACGCAGCAAAATTCCAACGCTCCCGCCGGTACGTCCATTGTTCTGCTGTTCGGCATCCCGATTCCCGACTTGCAGGCTGCCGATGTCAAGAAGATTCTGGCGCCAGTTCTTGACTTCGACAAGCAAAGCGCCGCCGACAACTATTTCGATAAGCTGCCCGAGCCGATTCAGAACGCCATCAAGTCGCATACGGTGATTGTGGGGATGGATCGCGATCAGGTTCTGCTCTCCATCGGCAAGCCGCGCCATAAGGAGCGCAACGTCACAAACGACGGCACAGAAACCGAGGACTGGATCTACGGCGATCCTCCCGGTAAGATTACATTTGTGGCCTTCGTGGGGTCCAAAGTGACCGCGGTCAAGGAAGCCTACGCCGATATTGGCGGATCGACGGCGCCGCCATTGGTTGCTAAATAGTTGGCCAGGTCAAGCCTATTGTCTTCCGCGCCCAGGATTGCGTGCGACAAAACAAACTGACGAATAATAATTCCCTGGAGGGGTATGTCCATCAAAGTAGGCATTAACGGTTTTGGCCGCATTGGCCGCAACGTGGTGCGCGCAGGCCTGCATCATTCCAATATTGAGTTTGTCGCCGCCAACGATCTCACCGACACCAAAACGCTGGCGCATTTGTTGAAGTACGATTCCATTCTCGGACCGTTGCACGAGGAAGTGAAGGTGGATGGCGATTCGATCGTCGTCGCCGGCAAGCGCATCAAGATTTTTGCGGTGAAAGATCCAGCCGAGCTGGATTGGAGTTCACTCGGCGCGCAGGTAGTGATCGAGTCCACCGGCAGATTTACGGACAAGAAAGACGCGGGGAAGCACCTGCGAGGTACGGTGAAAAAGGTGATTATCTCAGCGCCGGCAACAGGCGAGGACATCACCATCGTTCTCGGAGTGAACGAGAATATGTACGATCCCGCCAAGGATAACGTCATCTCGAACGCCTCTTGCACTACCAATTGCCTCGCACCGGTGGTGAAGGTGCTGCACGAAAAATTCGGGATTCAAAAAGGATCGATGACCACGATCCATAGTTACACCAACGATCAGAACGTGCTCGATTTCCCACACAAGGATCTGCGGCGTGCGCGGGCGGCGGCTTTGAACATGATCCCCACCACCACTGGCGCCGCGAAAGCCATTGCGCTCGTGATGCCGGAGCTCAAGGGCAAACTGGATGGATATGCCATGCGGGTGCCTACGCCGGACGTTTCTGTTGTCGATCTGGTGGCGCTGACGTCCAAGAACACTACCGCCGAGGAAGTAAACAAGGCCCTGGAGACTGCCGCGAACGGGCCGCTCAAAGGCATTCTGGCTTATACCGAGGACCCCGTGGTTTCCACCGACATGCTGCACAATCCCGCGAGCTCGATCGTCGACGCCGGTCTGACTAAGGTTCTGGACGGCAATCTGGTGCACGTGATTTCCTGGTACGACAACGAGTGGGGCTACTCGATGCGCGTGGTGGATCTCGTGGATTTTCTTGGCAAGAAGGGTTTATAAGCTAGCGCGCCTGGCTCGACATCGCGTCTTGCCAGTTGGCGTCCCAACCCGAGATCATGCCGTATGGCACGTCGTTGAGCACTGCCTCAACTTCGTGAATCTTGTTGCCGCGAACCTTGAACATCTCGCCGATCTCCAAGGTGAACGGCCGGGTTGGTCCAGTGCTAATCTCGCGTCCGTCCGATAATTTGAACGTGCGCGCCTTGCCGGCCGCGTGATCGAAAAACGCAAACGCGAAGGCGATGCCCTTTTGCTGATCCACCACCAGCCAGCGCCGGTCGCGAATGCGCGTCACGAAATGGAAATAGCCCGTTCGGAACTGCTCCATGCAGCCCATGGCGGAAGGATTGATGGGCGACGTGTTCCGCGCTCCGTCGGTTGGCGCCGTGCCTGGCGTTGTGGCTAACAAGGATCCGGTGACGAAGTTCTTGTTATTGGTAGTGTGCGTTCCGTTCTCGATGCGGTCGCAATCGTCGGCGAACGGGTAGTCGCCCTTGCCGTCGTTGCGCTCTAGCCCCGAGAAATACATGTTGGCGATGTGGACCAGATCCTCCCGCGAGGCTCGCTCCCCTTCGGGGATGTTCTCGAGAAGCGCTTTGCGCGGCCCACCCATTTTCTCCAGATTCTCGGCGGCCTTGGGACTGCGCGACACCTCGGTCTCAATCTCGGTGATCTTGCCCTTCTCCACTCTCAGCCGCGCCAGCAGAATCGCGCCCGCGCCGGCTTCGCGAATGGTGGTATACACGAGAGCCTGGCCGTCTCCCGGATCGTCCACGTGCAGCGTGTACGTGCCCTTGGCAGTGGCGGTGTTCCAAAGCCCGTCGCCCACTTCCAATCGCTGGCCGTTCTCGGTGAACTTAGCGGTCTTTGCGATGGGCGCTTTCGAAGCATCGTTCGCCACCAGGGCGTCGAGGTATTGATCCGCGATTTTATCTAAGCAAGCCCGGTCGCAGGCTGGTTTATCCCCAGCATTTGCGATCGCCGCCGCTCCGAGGAAGGCTGCCAACAGGGTCCGCATAACGGCCTGATTGTATCAATCCTTTCGCAGCACCCATGTCGTCATGGAGCGCTGATTCTGCACAACGGTAGTCTTCAGCGGATCCACAAGTTGCCCGCCTAGTTCCTTTGTGAGCTCGATCAGCAGCGCCTCATCCACGAGATATCGTTCCGACCCGTCGGGCAACAGGAATCGGCGCCCCGTGAGATTCTTCACCTGGCTTTCGATGCCAATAGAGGACGCGAGCCGGCAGAAGAACAGCCCGCCAGGCTTCAATACCTTCCACGTCCCGCGCAGCATCGCGTTGAAATGGCGGTCGTCGCGAGCGAAATGCAGGACCGCGCTGCTGATCACGAGGTCGGCGAACGCGTCCGGGAAGGACATGGCTTCCACCGGCTCAATGCGAAAATTTTCCGCCGGGAGATCCGGCCGAAGCGATGCAGCCAATTGACGAACTGCCGTGATGCTCTTCGCGTCCGCGTCCGCTCCAAACACCTGGAACCGCTCCCGCAGCAAGTGGACCAGATTGCGTCCATGGCCGCAGCCGGCGTCCAAGACCAGCATCCCCGGAGTGATCCTGCCGCGCAGCAGCTGATCGAAAAGATAGATGTCGATCTGTCCGAACTCGTGCTGAAGATCCTGCATTTGTAACCTTTCGATCATACGAGATACCCTGAGCCGTCTGCGAAAATGCCACAGCGGTGTTCGCAAATGAACACAGTCTTCCCGGGGACGCCCAGATAAGTACTTGAAACGCCAGCCGCGAATCGCGCGTTCCGGCTGGCCCAGGGATTGCATCCTCAGAGACAGGTCTTCGCCATATGACGCTTGAAGCAATCGAGAAAAACGTGGGTCTACAAGAGATACTCGTCGTGGACGATCAGCCGGACGTTCGCGAAGCCTTGCGGCTGTTGCTGAAAGGCGCTGGCTACGGCATCGAAACCGCTGCATCCCCTGCCGACGCGTTGGCTGCCGCCGCATATCGCGATTACGACCTGATCGTCGTGGACATGAACTTTACCCGCGACACCACGTCGGGCGAAGAAGGCTTGCGTTTGCTCGATCGCTTGCACGCGCAGCGCCGGGATGTGCCCATTGTCGCCATGACCGGCTGGAGCACCATCGAGCTCGCCGTCGAAGCCATGCATCGCGGGGCCTGCGATTTTGTCACCAAACCCTGGGACAATCGGCACTTCCTTTCGGTGATTGAAAAGCATCTGGCAGCAGAGCCCGATGCCTCGCGCAAGCTGAACGCTGATTTGGCCATCGCGCGCAAAGTGCAGCGCAAGCTACTGCCCCAGCCTCATTTCAGCGTGCCCGGGCTCATGTGCGAATGCGCATCGTTGCCGGCCGGCGAAATCGGTGGCGATCTCTACGATTTCTTCGCCATCGACTCCGGATCCATGGCATTTCTGCTGGGCGATGTGAGCGGCAAAGGCATCGGTGCCGCTCTGCTGATGGCGAGCCTCCAGGCCATGATCCGCGGCCAGCAGGAGCTGACGCGGTATCCGTCGAAATTGATGGAGCGCGTGAACTACCTGTTCTTCCAATCAACGCGGCCGGAGCATTTCGCCACGCTGTTCTACGGCGTTTACGAGGCCGATACGCGCACCATTCGCTACGTAAGTTGCGGCCATCCCGCCGCGGTGCTGGCGCGCGCCAATGGAGATTACGAACTCGTGGACGCAACAGCGACCGTATTGGGGGCGTTCAAGGACCGCGGCTTTGAAGAGCGCTCGGTTACGCTTGGCCCCGGAGATCGCCTGGTCCTGTTTTCGGACGGCTTCTCGGAGGCCAAAATGGACGAGCTGCCGGAAGATGCCAGCGAGCAATGGGCTCGAAAAACCATCACGGCGCTGGCGCCATCGTATGAACACGGGCTGGCCGGCGCGCTCGCGTCAGCAGCCGCTTCTGGTGAGCAGCAGGCCGATGACATCACGGTGATGGACCTTCGTTCTTACTGAGTTCCGCGCTCCACAGCGCGACTCCCGCCGCGATGAAAGGCACCGTCGCTAGTTGAGCGTGCACGGCCCGGTGCGTGATCCAGGACCAGGGATGGCCGCCGCGCCCGCTTCTACCGAAAGCAGGCCATTCCAGCTATTCATACCGCAGCGCTTGGATCGGATCCAGCCTGCTTGCCCGCAACGCCGGCAGCCAGATCGCAAGCAGTGCCACACAGGTCAATGCGATCGGAATCGAGATGAACGCCATCGGGTCGCGAACATTTACGCCAAAGAGAAACGCCGCCAGGAATCGCGTCAGCCCGAAGGCGGAGCCGATCCCGATCGCAACTCCGATCAGCACCAATCGCATGCCCTGCAACACTACCATGTTCCGCACCGCGCCTGTGTCCGCTCCCAGCGCCAGCCGGATTCCGATCTCCTGCGTGCGTTGCTCGACGGAGTACGCCATCAGCCCGTAAATTCCAATCGCCGCGAGCAGCAGAGCGGACCCTCCGAAAACCGTCATGAGCAGCATGTTGAAGCGCTGGCGCGAAGTGGATAACGAGACCACCTCATCCATCGTTAGCACGTCCGATACCGGCAATCCGCTCACCTGCTGGATTTGCTGCTGGATGGCGCTGCTCAACGATTGCGGCGGAACCCTGGTTCGCACCACCCAGGTCATTGGAGTCAGCCGCAGGTTCAGCTCATTTAACGCGTCTGGAACCTGCGCCTGCGGAACGAACATTTTCGGATCGGGATCGCGATTGAGCGCGCCATCGCGTGAGTCGGCCACCACGCCGATGATCTGCCGCGGCTGCTCGGTAGCCAACTCCTTCATGTTCTTGGCGCCTCCGCCAATGAGGATTTGATCCCGCAGTGGATCAGCGTTCTTCCAATACTGTTTGGCCATCGCTTCGTTGATGATTGCCACCTGCCTGGACGCTTTGTCATCGGTCTCGGCAAACGTTCTGCCGCGTTTTACCGGAATCTTGAAAACCTCGAAATAGCCTGGCGAAACGGTCATCCATCCGCCTCCACCGGTGTAGGGCGAATTCGGCGGAAGCGGCCGTCCCAGTATATTGAACGGCAGACCATACCCGCCCTCCAATGGGATGCAGCAGGTGGCGCTGGCAGACTCCACTCCGGGCAGCGCGCTCAAGCGTGTGATGCCGTCGTGAACCAACCGTTGCACTGTGTCGGCCTTTAGATACTGTGGGCCATTCAGGGACATTCGCATGGTAAGAACGTTATTCGCATCGAATCCGGGAGCCACTGCGCCCAGTGCCACCGACGTGCGAATCAGGAGAGTCGCACCGACCAACAAAACCAGCGCCAGCGCCACTTCTGCGATCACCAGCACCGATCGGACCTTATTCTGGCGAAAGCCCGTGCCCGTGCGTCCGCTGGCTTCCTTCAGCGTCGCGCTAAGATCGGCCCGCGAGCTTTGTAAAGCGGGAATCAGGCCAAACAGCAGGCCCGTGCCGATGGACACTGCGAGGGTAAATAACAGGACCCGCCAGTCGGCGCCTGCCAGGGTTCCGTTTTCACCGAGGCGTGGCAAATCAGCGGTATTCACCGCAAGCAAGGCGCGAATTCCCACCAGGCCGATCGCGAGGCCCGCGACGCCGCCCCCGAGCGACAGCAGAACGCTTTCGGTCAGCAATTGCCGGATGATCCGGCCGCGGCCTGCGCCAATCGCGGCTCGAATCGCAATCTCGCGACGACGCGCGGTGGCGCGAACCAGCAGCAGATTCGCGACGTTCGCACAGGCAATCAACAGCACCAATCCCACCGCGCCCGCCAGCACCAGGAGAATCGGCCGGACGTCGCCAACAACTACTTCCTGAAAGCGCGTCACTGTGAATGCGTCGCCGGGCCCAAGGACGCGGGGAAACTTGCGTTCGTAATCCTGCGCCGAGAGTTTGAGCTTGGCTTGAGCCTGCGCCAGCGTGACGCCGGGCTTCAATCGCCCCGCTACCTGGAAGTAATGTCCCTGGTCGCCGGTATTGGGATCGAATTGGAATGGGATCCAGACCTCGGGTTGCTTCGCGAATTCCCGGATATCGAACTTGGCTCCGACGATTCCGATGATCGCGTAGGAATCGCCGCTGAGAGATATGTTCTTTCCGATTACGTTCGGGTCGGCATTGAAGTGCCGCTTCCACAGTCCCTCGCTAATTACGGCCACCCGCGGCCCCTTCGGCAGGTCTTCCTCAACCGAAAACGTGCGTCCGCGGATTACCGGAGCTCCGAACAGCCGAAAATAGTTCGCGCTCACTTGGCCGGATTGCAGTTGCTCGGGAAACGCTCCGCCGGTGAGATTGACCACGCCGCTCCGATAGGCCGCGACGTCCTCGGTCACACTGGTCTGTTCGCGATAGTGCTGGAATTTCGCCGGCGAACCACCGCCGAAGTTGCCATGCGGCGTAGTGTTCAGGAACACCACCAACCGGTCTGGATCGGGAAAGGCAATCGGCTTTAGCAGAACCGCGTTTACTACCGAAAAGACGGCAGTGTTGACGCCAATACCAAGTGCCAGCGTTGCCAGCGCCGTCAAAGTAAAGCCGGGACTCTGGCGATAACTGCGCAGCGAGTGCTTTAGGTCGTGCAGAAGAGTCTCCACGTCAGCCGGCGCTCCTTATTACTATTACTTTGCACAGACGCTCAAGATCGGGAAAAGTTCCGCACGAGGAGCAAATTCCTGAGATTCGAGATGGCGCGGTATAATGGGTTGACCGATCGGATCGCAATTCCCCAACTAAGCACTTTCTACCTTGATTTCAGTCAACGATATTTCCATGCGCTTCGGCGCCCGCATTCTGTTTGAAGAAGTGACCACCACCTTTCTCGATGGGCGGCGCTACGCTATCACTGGCCCCAACGGAGCCGGCAAGTCGACGTTCATGAAGATCCTCACCGGTGAAATCGAGCCCGAGAAAGGCTCCATCACCCGGCCCAAGAAAGTGGGCGTGCTGCGCCAGGATCAGTTCGCCTTCGATGCTTACCGCGTGATCGATACCGTGATCATGGGCAACGCGCCGCTGTGGGATGCGCTGCAGGAGCGCGAAAAATTCTACGCCAATCCGAACGAATGGACCGACGAAGACGGCATGCGGCTAGGAGAGCTCGAAGGGATCGTTGGTGAGCAGGGCGGCTACACGGCGGAGGCCGACGCCGCGACGTTGCTCCAGGGCCTCGACATCGATGAATCGCTGCACGAGCGCAAAATGTCGGAGCTACAGGGCGGCCAGAAAGTGCGCGTGCTGTTGGCCCAGGCGCTTTTCAGCAATGCCAGCGTGCTGCTTTTGGACGAGCCTACCAACAACCTGGATCTCGATTCGGTCCACTGGCTGCAGAAATACCTGCTGGCTTACACCGGCTGCCTGATCGTGATTTCGCACGATCGCCATTTCCTCAACGAAGTGTGCACCCATACCGCCGACATCGATTACCAAACCATCATTACTTACACCGGCGGGTACGACGACATGGTGCTGGCCAAGACTCAGATCCGCTCGCGCGTGGAAGCCGGCAACGCCCAGCGCGAGAAAAAGATCGCGCAGTTGAACGAGTTTATCGCCCGATTCTCGGCCGGCACACGGTCCGCGCAAACCACGTCGCGCAAGAAAGAAGTGGAGCGGCTCCAGACTTCGGACCTCGCGAAGTCGAATATCCAGCGCCCCTATATTCGCTTTCAAAACGAACGTCCGTCGGGGCGCCATCCGCTGGAGATCAAGGGACTGTCGAAGTCCTACGACGACCTGCGCGTGGTCCAGAACTTCACCGCGTCCATCGCCCGAGGCGAAAAAATCGCGCTGCTGGGCCGCAACGGGGCGGGGAAGACCACCATGTTACGCTCGCTCCTCCGCAATGCTACCGGATATGTGGATGCGCCGGATCGCGAATTTCCCGTCGACAGCGGAGTAGTCACGTGGGGCCATGAAGTCGCCGTCGGATATTTTTCGCAGGATCATAAAGAGTCCATCCAGCCGGGCGTGACGCTGCTGGAATGGCTGCACGAGTTCCAGCCCAGCGCGTCTCAGCAGGAACTGCGCGGCCTGCTCGGCCAGATGTTATTCAGCGGCGAAGATGCTACCAAGCGCACCGAAAATCTTTCGGGCGGAGAAGCGGCGCGTATCGTTTTCTGCCGCTTGATGCTGCAAAAGCCTAATTTCCTTTTGCTTGATGAGCCCACCAATCACTTGGATCTGGAATCTATCAACGCGCTCAACATCGCCTTGCAGAAGTACGACGGCACCGTTTTGCTGGTGACGCACGATCACGATGTAGTGGACGAAGTGGCCACGCGCATCTGGAATTTCGACCACGGGAAGATCGAGGACTTCAAGGGCCCGTACGCCGACTTCCTCGCGCAGCAGGAAACCACCACCGCCTAGCCAGGCCCGCCCGATCTAGCGCATAAACAGTAGCACCGGGTGTTCCCTGTACGTCGCATCGTGGAACTTGCGGTAGCCGCATTTCTCCGCGACGCGAATTGACGCTGCGTTGTCTGGATGGATAATGCAGCCAGTCTGCCGAGCTCCAAAGCGCTCCTCACCCCAGGTCACCACCGCGCGCACTGCCTCCGTCGCATAGCCGTTCCCGTGCGATTGGCTCACGAGAATCCACCCGATTTCCGGCGTTTCTTCGACCCAACCCGCGATGTTCCGTTTGTTCTCGGCGAATCCAACCTCTCCGATAAAGCCGCCCGTCGCCTTGTCCTCCACCACCCAATAGCCGAAGCCCAGTAGCGCCCAATGGCCGACGTATCGCAGCAGCCTGGTCCACGCTTCTTCTTCCGCGAGCGGCCTGCCGCTGGTATACCGCGTCACGATCGGGTCCGCCCACAGGGCCGCGTACGCCGCGAAATCGTCTAACTGATGGCCTCGCAACCTCAGCCGTTCCGTTTCGAGCACTGGCACTTTCACCATAAATGCAATATTAGATGAGTGAAGTTCGCGCTTCTCATTCTTCTTCCGCTCGGCCTCCTCCCGCTCAGCTTGCGTGCCCAAAGCTACGACGTCATCATCCGCAACGGGCACATCGTCGATGGCACTGGTTCACCCTGGTACGCCGCCGACATCGCGATCCGCGACGGCCATATCGCGGCGATCGGGCGCCTGGATTCCGCTACGGCGAAACAAACCATCGACGCGGCCGGCATGACCGTCGCTCCGGGCTTCATCGATATGCTGGGGCAGTCGGAGCAATCCATCCTCGTTAATCCGCACCTGCCGTCGAAAATATATCAGGGCATCACCACCGAGATTACGGGAGAAGGCGGATCAGCCGCACCTCTCACCGATGCCATCCGTGCCGCGGACCACGCAGATTACGAACACTACAAAATCGATCCGTCCTGGAACACTTTCCGCGAGTACTTCGCGCGTCTCGAAAAGCAGGGCCTGGGGATCAATCTTGCAAGTTATGTCGGTGCAACACAGGTCCGACGCGCTGTGATCGGCGATGGTGATCGCGCCCCAACCCCTGCCGAGCTCGACAAAATGAAGGCGCTGGTCCGCGATGCCATGCGCGACGGTGCCGTCGGCGTTTCCACTGCGCTGCAATACGCGCCCGCGCCTTATGCCACCACCGAAGAGCTGATCGCCCTCGCGGCGGAAGGTGCAAAGCTCGGCGGAATCTACGCCACGCACATGCGCAGCGAAGGCGACGCTATCATTTCGGCGATCGACGAAGCCATCCGCATCGGCCGCGAAGCTCACATTCCCGTCGAGATCTGGCATCTCAAAGCGGCCGGCCGCCAGAACTGGGGACGCATGCCTGAGATCGTCGCGCATATCGACGAAGCGCGTCGTTCGGGCGTCGAAATCTCGGCCAACACCTACGCCTACACTGCCTGGTTCAACACCTTCTCGGCTTTCATTCCACCTTGGGCTCATGACGGCGGAGACGCCAAACTGATCGAACGTCTGAAGGATCCCGCTGCGCGCGCCCGCATCCGAAAAGAGATGCAGACTCCGAGCACCACCTGGGACAACGAATGGGACGAGATCCCGGGCGCGGAAGCGATCTTGATCAGCGTCGTCCAGAATCCCAAGCTGCTGCCGTTGCAAGGCAAGACCATCGCCGAAATCGCAAAGCTCTGGAACAAGGACGCCTTCGACACCATCTTCGATTTCCTCATCGAAGACAACGCCGCCACTCAAGTCGCCGTCTTCGGTATGTCGGAGCCCGACGTCCGGCTCGCGCTGCAACAACCGTGGACCAGCATGTGCAACGATTCGCAGGGCACCGCTACCGATGGCCTGCTCGGGCAGGAGCATCCGCACCCGCGTGCCTATGGGACGTTCCCTCACATCCTGCGTAAGTATGTCCGTGAAGACGGCGCACTCACGCTGCCCGATGCCATTCGGAAATTCAGCGCGCTGCCAGCCTCGCACCTGCGTCTCACCGACCGCGGCGTCATCAAAGCTGGCATGTGGGCCGACCTCGTGGTTTTCGATCCCGCCGTCATCACCGATCTCGCGACGTACGAAAAACCAAACCAATTGTCCCAGGGCATGGAATACGTGCTGGTGAACGGCGTTCCGGTAATTGAACACGGCGTCATGACGAACGCGCTGCCGGGCAAAGTGGTGCGTGGTCCGGCGTGGAAGCCCGCGCTTTAGTTCGAGTCCCGCTGACGAGTGTTCGTCACGGCCTTCAAAATACCGAGACCGGTCATGACTACGATTCCGACCCCGATCCAGCGATCCGGCACATGCGCGAGGTGCGCGCCGATGGCCAGCCCAATGATCAGCACTACGAAACCGACGATGTAGAGACCAAACGACATGTAACCTCCCCTAACGCGATGCTCGCGCGATTTGCGTAGTGCAACCTGGCTTCCAAGATGTAAAGCAATGGATCGATTGGGAACGCGATTGCCATCCCAGGAAATTGTTACCGTTCCGCGCGGGCCCGATATACTGAAAGTAGTCGTGGAAAACGGAACAAAGCAGCGGAAGCTCGTCCAGTATGCGCTGATCGTCGTCGCCATACTTTGGATTGCGTTCGCCTCGCAAATCTGGAGCGATCAGAAAGCCGGCGTCACAGCCGCGAAGGATCGCCACGCCGTGGCCGATCTGGTGATGCCCGAACTCGACGGCGGATCCTGGCGCCTCTCCCAGCATCGCGGCGAGGTTGTGCTCATCAACTACTGGGCTAGTTGGTGCGGCCCTTGCCGCGAGGAAACCCCCGGATTGATCGACCTGGCACGCGATTATCGCTACAAAGGTCTCTCCATCGTTGGCGTCTCCATGGATATGGGCGGCAAGCCGGCGGTCGAGTCGTTCCTCAGCGAATTTCACATGCCCTATCCGGTGCTCATGCCCGATCTTGCATCGCCCAGCGTGCCCGCAGTTGAAGCGCTGCCCACCACAGTGCTGGTCGATCGCAATGGCCGCGCTGCTAAATCCTACGTCGGTGCGGTGAAAGAGTCGATATTTCGCTCCGACGTAGACCAGCTTTTGCGCGAATAAGCAGCTCCGCGACGAAACGGATGTATAATCATCCGAAACCCAAATGTGGAAACAGCTTGCTGTTGGCGTGATTATCGCCGCTGGCTCTCTGTACGCGCCGGCGCCCGCTCAAAATCAATTCGACAATATCCAACGAGAGCGCGCCCGTCAGATGCTGCGCGATCTGCGCGACGCAATGCAGCATCACTATTACGATCCCCAATATCACGGCATCGACCTGGAGGCGCGCTTTAAAGCCGCCGACACGAAATTGCAAACGGTGACTAATCTCGGCGACGCGCTAATCGCTATCGCCCAAACACTCGATGCGCTTAAGGATTCCCACACTTTTTTCCTGCCACCCTCCCGCAATACGCATCGCGAATATGGCTACGTTTTGCAAATGATCGGCGATCGCTGCTTCATTACCGCCGTTCGTCCCAATCGCGATGCCACGGAAAAACTGGCCGTAGGCGACGAAGTGCTCACTTGGCAGAATTTCACGCCCAAGCGCGACACTCTCTGGACCATGAATTATATTTTCAATGGCCTGCTGTCGCTGCCTGTCATGAATTTCGTGGTGCGCGGCCCGGATGGCGCTCCGCGAAAGGTCGAAGTTTCTCCCAAAGTCACTCGCGAGAAGCAAATATTGGATCTCAATGACAACAACGACTTCTGGAAACTGGTGCGCGACGAAGAAAACGACGAACACGACAACCGGCAGCGACTGGCTGAATTTGGAGACGCGCTGCTGATCTGGAAAATGCCGGAATTCGATCTGACGGACGAAGAGGCCGATCGCCTGGCCATGAAAGAGGCGCGCAAATACCAGACGCTGGTGGTGGATTTGCGGGGTAATCCCGGCGGCTACGTCAAGACGCTAGAGCGCATGGTTGGTGACGTGATGGATCACGAGGTGACCATCGCTACCCGCACCGGCCGCAAGGACGATTTGAAACCCGAGATCGCAAAATCCCGCGGCGCGAACGCGTTTTCGGGCAAATTGATTGTGCTGATCGACAGCCGATCGGCGTCCGCGGCGGAACTGTTCGCGCGTGTGGTGCAGATCGAGCATCGCGGAACTGTGATTGGGGATCATAGCTCGGGCTCGGTGATGGAGTCGCGCCACTACCAGTTTCACCAGGGCGCCGATGTCCAGATTTTCTACGGCGCGTCGATCACGGAAGCCGACTTAATCATGGGCGACGGCAAGAGCCTGGAGCACACCGGCGTCGCACCCGATGAATTGATATTGCCGACCCCTGCCGACCTTGCCGCAGGACGCGATCCGGTGCTGGCCCGAGCCGCGAAAATCGCGGGCGTAGAGCTCGATCCCGTCAAGGCGGGTAAACTTTTCCCGATCGAGTGGCGGAAGGACTAAGCGTCCGTCGGTAGAGCGCCAATTTGGCGCCTGATCCGGTTCAAGATTCATCGGATCGCGATCAGCAGGCCGCCGCTTATGCCAATCGATCGCTCATGCCCGCGCCCAAAGTCGTACTCGTAGTCCGGTTCCAGGAACCAGCCGAATCTATGCTTCCCCGTCGGCCAGAACATGAAATCGAGCACGGCTTCGGCCGCGACCGAGTTTGCTGTGACGCCGTATTGCCTCTTAAGAATCCACTCCGGGCCAACGCCGAACATGAACTCCACTTTTTTCGAGAGTGTCCAGGGCTTCTTGAACAGTAAATCAGTATCCCATTCTGTTGAGTGACGAGTGAAAAGCGGGGTAACGCCAGCTTCAATTTCCAACCAGTTTTCTATCGGCGTGAATTCAACCGCGACATCTGCGCCGAAGCTTGATCCGCCTTCAATATTCCAGCTACCAGCGGCACCAAGTTCGAGGATGGCCGCGGGTTCGGGCTCCGTGTCAAGTGACTGCGCAAAGGAGTGTCCAGAGCAAAGCACGAAAGCCGCGATCAATACGAACTTCGTCCGTTTCATGGGCGCGAGGATATCATGGACCGCGCCAGAGGTACACTATTAGCTACCGAAAGGAGCCAACGTGAGAATCAAATTCCTGGCTGCTCTTGTCATCGCCCTCGTCGCCATCGCGCCCGCCGCCGTAGCCCAATCATTGGACGGACTCTGGGACGCCACCATCACTTTTAACGGCCAAGCCATCCCCTTCCGCCTCCAAATCGCAGGCGAAGGGCCGAACCTCAAGGGCTGGTTGTTTAACGGCGAAGACAAAGTCGTCGCCAGCGGAGCGAGTTTTCAGAATGGGTCACTGGTGTTGAACTTTGATTCCTACGCCGCGAAGCTCGAAGCCAAGCTGCAGGATGGCGAACTCGTGGGCCAGTACGGGCCGATGTTGAAGAAGACCTATCCGGTGACGGCGCAGCGCCATAAAGCCGAGCCGAGCTCCAGCGCGTCAGCTCCTTCGATCAACGGCCTTTGGGAAGTGGCCGTGAAAAGCTCCAAGGGTGAACAAGCCTGGCGGCTGATTGTTCAACAGAAAAGCGCCTCGAACGTTTCGGCCGCGATTCTGCGTGTGGACGGCGACACCGGCGCGTTGACCGGCGGATATAAGGACGGAAAGTTCGTGCTCAGCCATTTCTCCGGCGGCCGGCCGGCGCTGATGGTCCTGACGCCCGGCGCCGACGGGACGCTCGCCATCGATATGACCGATCTGCACGGCACGAGCCAGCTCAGCGCCACTCGGCCCGACGTCGCACGCGCCAAAGGCCTCGCACCACCCACCGATCCCGATCATCACACCACCGTGAAGGATGCTTCCCAGCCGTTCCAGTTCAGCGCCCCCGATCTCAACGGCAAAATCGTCTCGAATACCGACGCGCGCTTTCAAGGCAAAGTGGTGCTGGTCAACATCACCGGGAGCTGGTGTCCCAACTGTCACGACGAAGCGCCGTTTCTGGCCGAGTTGTACCGCAAATATCACAGCCAGGGCCTCGAAGTTGTGGCACTGTCGTTTGAAGAAGAGGATCAGCTCAAGAATCCAGCGCGGTTGCGCGCGTTCATGAAGGAGTACGGCATCGATTACACCGTGTTGCTCGGCGGCACGCCGGACGAACGGGATGCCAAGCTCACGCAGCCTGTGAATTTGAACTCCTGGCCAACGACGTTCTTCCTGGGCCGCGACGGGCGGGTTCGTTTCGTCCATGCCGGATTCCCGGGGCCTGCCAGCGGCGAGCTCTATCGTCAGGCCGCGCACGAGTTCTACTCGCAAGTGGAAAGCTTGCTGGCCGAAAATCACACCGCGTCACGCTAGCGCCGGGTTACTCCGGGTCGCAGTTTTGGGTTTGACTTTCCTTAGACTGCTTTATATGATGCAAGTTCCCCTGCGGTTGCATGCAGGAATGTTTGCGGCTGCTTTTTCATAAGGATAGAAAGTTGAGACAGCGATGAAGCTTCCATCAAAAGGACTTATGTTTACTGGTGCGATCGCGCTGCTGGGCGCGGTCCCGTTCGGAGGCGTCGCCTTCGCCCAGGCCAAGCCGCAGATGGCCGACGACGTTTTCAAGAACATTCAAGTCCTCAAGGGTCTGACGGTTGACGAGTTCATGGGGACCATGGGCCTGTTTTCGGCCGCCCTGAACGTCTGCTGCGGCGATTGCCACGTCGGCGCCGGTGGGTCCGATCCGCAGTGGGACAAAGACGTGCCCCGCAAGCAGGTTGCCCGCAAGATGATCAGCATGATGCAGGGCATTAACAAGACCAACTTCGGTGGCGCGCAGATGGTGACCTGCTGGACTTGTCATCGGGGCACTGGCGGTCCGGCTACGACACCTCCCATTGACGCGATCTATAGCGACCCGGTTCAGACGCCGCCCGACGTACTGACCCAAGCCACGCAGGGAACGGCTGTGCCAACGGCCGATCAAATTTTCGACAAATATATTCAGGCCCTGGGCGGAGCGGCCAATCTGGCGAAGCTCACCAGCTACACCGCCAAAGGGACCAGCCTGCTCTTTGGCAACGAAAAAGGCGATCCAGCCGAGATTTATGCGAAAGCGCCCAACCAGCTCACCACCATCGTCCACCAGCGCGAGGGCGATCTGGAGCGTGTCACCGACGGCCAAGGCGCGTGGGTAGTGCTTCCGCTGACGGTTGTCCAGGAGTATGGCTGGACGGCGAGTGCGCTCGAAGGCGCCAAACTCGACGGGCAAATGGCATTTCCGGGCGGAATCAAGGGTTTCCTGAACAACTGGCGAGTCAGCTATCCGACCACGATTGATGGCCGCGACATCTACGTTGTTCAGGGGAGTCACGCTCCCGGCATGATCGCGACGTTCTATTTCGACCAGAAGACAGGTCTACTGCGCCGCATGATCCGTTACGCCAATTCGGCGGTGGGGCGTGTTCCAACCCAGTGGGACTACTCGGATTATCGGCCAGTCGCCGGCGTAATGATGCCGTTCAAATACACTTTCGGTTGGGTCAGCGGCCGCGAAGACTACACCATTACGGATGTGCAGCCGAACGCGCCGGTGGATGAATCGAAATTCGCTAAACCGGTTCCCAAAGCGAGATAGATCAGGTAGTGGCTCAATTTGAAAATCGCCGCTCTTGACTTCCGGCGAGCATCCGTCACACTTGGAGTATGGATGACCGCTCAAGCAAGCCAAAGACGAACCTGAAGAAGTCGCCAGACGACAAACGCGGCGGGGATCGGCATGGCGCAAAGCCAGACGCCAATCAGATCGCTTTCAGCGTGGTTCAGCAGGCCACGGGGCAAGCCCCAAGGGTGCTACCGGAGGAACCCAAGAAGAACCCCGCCGCTGTTACGTTGGGACGCCTGGGAGGGCTGAAGGGCGGTAGGTCTCGGGCTAAATCTCTAACCCCGGAGCAACGGAAGGCGATATCAGAGAAAGCTGCTCGGGCACGCTGGAGTCGAGCGAAGGACGACTCAACTGCTCCTCGGTGATGATACCGTCAGCAAGTCCCCTGAGGATTACATACGGTTCCATAATGGGACGCACAAAGCGGTAAGGCTTTCCCTTTCTTTGCAGGATCGGCCCCCTGGAGTCCTCGCAGAATAGCTTTAGATGCTTGGCAAAGGCTGGAATTCCATACTGCTTTCCCATGATCAATCCTAACGGCTCGACAACGTCGCGAGCATAAAAGAATCCATGATCGTCCTTGGCGGCAAGTGCGCACGCAAGCAGCACCGGTTTAAAGTTTTTTCCGCGTGGGGCAGTAACAGCAAGGCGATAAGAACTGAGATTAGTTTCTAGCTGCGTGTCTGCTGCTTCCTTAACCGCTAAGCCGAGGTCATCCATCGTCACGTTGAGGCGATCCGTTTGCACTGCCTGTAAACAGGCTTCCCGCGCAAGCAGGTGCGTGTACGATGGAAGCCCCTGCGAGTAGTCCGCAATTCGCATCTCCACCTCAGGGCTGATCTCTAATTCCTGGCAGCGTGCCAAACCCTTATCGATGATTTCCATTAGTTCCGCTTTTGACATTCTCTGCATTTCCACTTGAATGAGAGATCTGTCAATGGAACGATGTTCAGCGATTAGTTCCTGGATCGAGTCCGCCACGCCGACCAAGATGATTGTCGCCTTTGTGGAGTTGTCGGAAAGCGTCTTGATCGTATCTGCCATGAAGGTTTTGGTAGGAGTATCCCTGACGCGGTCGAATTCATCGATAATGATGAGGCTCGGACCATCAAGTGCGTCCAGCAGTTCGCGGATGTTTTCGCTGGTTGCTCCCGCTGGAACACTGTCATCTAGGTAAATTTGTT
>DATHMO010000003.1:0-20173 GCA_035486995.1 Bryobacteraceae bacterium | reverse complement strand
ATGGGGCTGGCGTGGTAATCGTGCCCGGGACGCGCGAGCGAAATCTGCGGAGGGTTGGCTTTGCGAGCCTCGATGAAAAAATCCTCGCTGACGCGAACGGGCTGGCCTTGCTCGACGCCGGCGACGTGATAGACACCGTCGCGATCCATCTTCACTCGGCCGTGATAGACGTTGTTGTCGCCACCGGTGAGTTGAATTTGAGGTCCGTTATCGAGCTGAATCTGGCCGCCGGGAAGAGGACGATCGGTGGAGACATCGAGATCGGCTTCGGTACCGATGACGGCGCGCAGATCGCCACCGCGCTCTTCGACTTCGCTCGACATGCCGGTCCAGGCGGGGTAATGATAGGTGACGCGAATCTTGGTGACGGCGGGAAGATCGGTGACGCGAATATTGAAATGCTTGGATGTGATCGCGCCGGCGGTGATGTAGTATTCGACGTTCTCGGGCAAGCCGGCGAATAGAAACTCGTAGCCACCCGCGAAACTTCCGGCGGCTTTGGGCAGCATCGCAATCTCTTCCCATTTAGCCGAGCTTTGAAAGCGGGCGTGGACTTTGACGCTGGGCGAGCGCAGGCCGGTGGGGATGGCCGAAACCATCTGATCGGCGTGGCGGCGGACGACGGCGTCGCCAGGAGTGACGCGGAGATCGTAAAGCGCGGGCTTGTCGTGGTGCGGACCGGTCCACAGGAGCGATGCGCCATAGCCGAGAAAGCCGGGGCCGGCGGCGATCATCCAGAGCAAGATGGCGCAGGAGCCGATGGCGGTGGCGAGCGAAATCCAGAGGCGGCGATCGGTGACGAGTTGGGTGGGCTCGGCGGATTGGGCGACGTCGAGGGTGTCGCCGGCGAGGAGCTCGATGAACGGGTCGTGGCCATCGCGCTCGGTGAACGTGGTGAGGCGCTGCTGGAATTGCGGGAAGGCGGCTTCGGCGGTACCGATAGCTCGGCGGCGAGTCAAGCGGCGCAGGGGAAGTGCGAGTCCGGCGGCAGCGGCGATGGCCAAAATCATGATGAGCGCGAAGCGGGCAGCGGTGACGCTTCCATTCGAAAAGGCGCGGGCGTTGGCGATGGTGACAAGCGCGAGGGTGGCGAGGAGGGCGCAGCCGGTGAGGATGGCAAAGCCGCGGAGGAGGGTGCTCCAGCGGAGGCGGTGTTCGAGTTGCGCGATGTAGGCGTGAAGTTGTTCGCGGGCAGTCATGGTGTGTCCAGCTGAGATTCCAACCGCGTGACCGGCGTTAACAAACTAAGGATATCGCAGTGGGGCGGCGGGGGGCTTAGTCTACGCGCCAAACCCAGCCTTGAAGCAGGCGCGCACCGACGCCCAGTCCGAATCTGAGAGTCGGCCGATTAGGCGAACCTCGCGTTGTGGGAACGTGACTGGAAACAACCTAAAGTACGACGCAGTGTGCAGCCCAGCTTGCTTCCAATCGAGTAGCGCGCAATCGGTGGGAGTCAAAGGCGACGGAGCCTGCGTCGTGATCAGGCCGACGATGACGTCGGGCCTATGTCGATGATAATCCTCCGTGGAGAGCACCACTGCGGGACGAGTCTTCGTCACTTGCGCGCCGGGAAACGCGCCGATGACGATATCGCCGGGCTTCAACGATCGTCCTGCTCCTGCTCTTCGAAGCGTCGCAGTGCGGCGGCTGTCGCTTCGGCAAGATCCTCGTCACTCCAGGAATCGGACCATTCGATAGGGCGCCCGCCCGCGAGATCAGCGAGTTGGCCCGCCCAATCGAGCACCTTTCCAGCTTCGTCGGGCGGGAGAGCCCGGACCACACGGATTAATGATTCTTCCTGGGGACTCAGGACCATGATTTCATTGTAATCCTCGCAAGGTCCGTGTTGTTGTTTCTCAGGTAAGAGCTAGGCGCCCGCAATTTTTCAAGCGACTCCCTCGATGTGTCATGGTGAAGGCATGGCGTTTCGTCCTGATCGCGTATTTGAGTCGCTGGAAGATTTCGTACCTGTTGCCGTCTCTTGTCAATCACTTCGTAGGAAACGACACTTACTCTCTAACGGAGCATCAGGCTCACGGTGTGCTGCAGCACTATGGCTTGCCGACAACGGTTATTGATTTTACTGGAGACCTCACAAACGCTTTCGCCTTTGCAGCTGCCGGAGATCATACGGTCGGACGCGTCGCCGTTCTCACTGCGCCCGAGTGTCTAGAAAGAGTTATCGATTTTACCGAGCATCCCTGGGCCGAACGAGCTCAACGGCAGGCCGCCTTCGGGCTGGTCCCACCGGACGAACTAATCGACTTAAAATCTGAGGCCGCGCGTTCGCGACTGGGCATCCGCTGGTATGAGTTCCCGGTTTCGCCGTCCGACCGTGACTGCTTCCATAACAGGAGCCAGGAACTCATGCGATGGACCGACGATCCAAGTGCTGGCTTCCTTCGATTTCACCTCACTGAATTTGTCGAGGCTCATGGAAAGTTCTCGCCTGAGCTGACGGACTGGCTGCTTGATCGCATACCAATCGCTCCTTATTGCTACATCGCGGAGAGCTTCGAAGGGAATAATGCCATTGTGTATTTCCGTAGCGCGAAGGAGCTCCCAACGTACGACGAGAGCGCGGAGCGTGAACACTCACGACGATATTGGTCATGCGCCCACCCCGAGTGTTTCAGCGGGGCCACACTCAAGGCCTTCTCCTGGCAACCGGCTGGAAAGATCACCTATGACCCTCATACGTATCACGCCGACTAGCATTTTTCGAATTGGTCAACGCTCCTTTCAGTTGCAACTCGGAAAGAGGCGCCGGCGGCACGAGCGGGCGGTTGCATATGGAAGCGCACATGTTCGATATGGCGGGACTCGTTGAGGCGCATCAGGCGTTGGGCGTGGGCCTCGACCTCTGCTTTTGAAAAAACGAACCCATTTTCTGAAAAGAGCTCGGCGGGATCGTAGGGAATGCCTTTGTGTTTATGAAGTTCCAGGAGGGCGGCGGCGTGCTTGAGGGCGCGCTCATGCTGGACGCGGCGCTCGGCTTGGATCTCGCGGAGGGTGTCGAGGGTGCGTTGGAACTGGCGGGAGAGCCGCTGGGAGTGAAGGCTGAGGGTGGTGAGAGCGCGATGGGCGTCGACAATGTCGAAGCTGATCGCGGCTTGCTCGGTGGGCGGGTTGGCGGCGCGATCGAGGAGGGCAGCTTCAAGCGAGGGGATGCGGTTGAGGCGCCAGGCTGTGTCGGCGAGTTCCTGGGTGAGCTGAGTTTCGGTGGGGGTGGCGGGTTCGTACTCGTTGAAGAATTGGCGGCAGTGGAGCCGGTAGGCAGCTGGTGGCTGGTGGCTAGTGGCTGGTTGCTGGCTAGGGATTGGCGCGGGAAGCGGGTTTGTCATACAAAAAAACCTCCTGTGTGGTTGTGGCATGGGTGGATGTCGATTTTGAGCGCCGGGTGATGGATCTTGTTGGTTGGGAGGGGAAGATTGATGCGGGAGTGGCGTGAACGGTGACGAGCTATTCCTCGCGCAGGGTGCCTAGGTAGCGCGTGGAGAGGACGGATTCGGCGAGGGCGGCGACTAGCACAAGGATCATGATGTACCACCAGAAGCTTTCGGGCGTTTTGCTGGGAGCGGCTGGGGCGGATGCCGACGCGGCTTGTGGAGTTTGGCCGGTGGGGTTGCCGCGCCACAGAGCGAGGACATCGTCGGGAATCACGTCGAGGTTCGATTCCTTGGGATCGGGGTTGACGCCGACTTCGTCCTGCCGTCCATTAGCCAGGCGCAGTTGATAATAGCCGGCTTCGGTGAGTTGGAACGACTGCGCGGATGCGGCCTCGCCGAGAGTGAGCGGGCGTTTGCCATCGGGATCGGTGACCTCGACGCCTTGACCTTGTTCGCGCGCGTTGCGCAATTCGAGGAAAGCGTCGACGGGTCGCGAGCCGCCCTGTCGCTCGCTGCCCGCGAGATAGCGCGCGGTTTGCTCGATGAAGGGGACAAAGGCGGGATTCAGAGGAAAATCGTTGGTGAGGTTGTCGAGCCCGGAGGTGAGGAGCACGATGCGACCCTCGCCGATGCGTTTCTCGAGCAGCAGCGGCGTCTGATCGGCTAGGCGAACGATGACGCGAGCCGCCCCCGGTCCGGCGCCGGGATCGACATCGAGCGCGTAGAAAAACTTTACGCCGAGCCAGCCGCCGGCTTTGGCCACGGCCGGATACGATGAGTCGCTCGATCCGACGGACATGTAGCGATCGGGGATGCGGCTGTAGTCGCGAGTCTCAATGATGTGAGCGCCGAAAATTGGAATTTGCGATCGGCCGCCGGCGGAGGTGCCCGCGGCGATGAGGAGGCTGCCGCCGGAGCGCACGTATTGCGTAAGCGAATTTTCGAGCAGCGAAGGGAGAGAGCTGAGATCGGAAAGAACGGCGAACGCGTAATTGGATGGTTTGCGGTCGGCGGCCTCGTTGACGTTGATGGATTCGAGTGTGAAGGCCGATTGCGCGGCGGAGGAGAGCGCGGCGCCGATGTAGAGCGGCGAACGATTGTCGCCATAGTTGTGAATGAGCAGCGCTTTTTGCGGATCGGAACGCTGGACGGCGAAGCGGCGGAGATCGTCGGCAGGGAGCGCGTCGGCGGAGTCGATCTTGACTTCGCAGCGGCTGAAACCGTAGGGCACTTCGAGCGCGGGGAAGTCGACGGTGGCGCGTCCGTTGGCGGGGACGGCGATAGGCTTGGTGGCGGTGGTTTTTCCATTGACCACCAGCGACACGGTGCGTTGCGCGGCTGGCGTGGCGTAGCCAGCAATGACGGCCTGTACGCGAACGGGCTTGGCGTCCTTGCCCCAGACTTGACCGGGGGCGTCCACCGATTCGACGGTCCAATTCGGCTGCGGCTTCGCGACCACGGGATGCGTGAGCAGTGTGACGTTCGAGGGCAGCGCCATGTCGGAGAAGTTGGCGGCCAGTTCGGTACGCTGCATGTCGCTAAAGAGGTGAAGCTCGATGGGTGTGTGGATTGATTCGGCCATGGCGCGAATCGCGCGCGCGAGTTCACCGAAGTTACCGTGGCCGTCGCCAGGCTGGATGGATTGCACCGCGGCGCGTAATGCCGATTGGTCTTCAATAGGTTGGGTTATCAAATGCAACTGCGAGCCAAACGCGGCGACTTGGGCGCGGGCTGCGCCTTTTCCAGACAGGACGGTGATGGCGGCGTCCTTGGCGTCGGCCAAGCGGGTACCGGCGCGCATGCTGAAGGAATTGTCGATCACGAGGAGCACGAGGCGGTTGCTAGCGAGCGCGGACGCGTTGCGGTTGATGAATGGATTAGCGAAGGCGAGGATCAAGAGCACGAGAAAGAGCAGGCGCAGCGAGAGCAGGAGAAGATAGTTGAGGCGGCGATGGCGGGTGGAGGCTTGTGTGCGCGTCTCGAAAAACATGAGCGAGGGCACGGGCCGGGCGGTGGATTTGAGTTTTTTTAGTAGATGCAGGTAGAGCGGGAGGGCGAGTCCGGCGAAAGCGGCGAGGAACCAGGGGGCGAAGAGTCCCATTGGGTGTCAGTCAAAAATCGGCGATATCCTCGCCAGCACTTCGTCCATGATAGCGTCTGGAATACTTTCGAGTTTTCTGCCGCCGCGCGCGGCAAGGTCGAGCGTGCGAGGCTGGTCGCACCGGACAACTCCAGTCGTCTTGGTTCCGGCTCCGGCAAGTGGCACGGCGAAGCCAGCTGTTCGCGCGAAATTGACGCCACTAGTGATCGGGAGGACGACGGGAAGTTTCGTTATCCGGTTGAAGGGCTCAGGCGATACGATGAGTACGGGACGACAGCCCTTTTGCTCGTGGCCCAGTGTGGGATCGAGGCTGACGAGCCAGATCTCGCCGCGCTTCATCAGATCAGCTCGCGGCCGACGGGCTTGCTATCGAGCCACTCCTGGTCCCGCTTGGTGCGGCGAGTATTAGGTTTGCATTGGGCGAGCAGTTGGTCCAAGGTATAGCGTGGCCGTTTTTGCGGCTGAACGACGAGACGTCCGCTTTCAATCGCGATACCGACCTTAGTGCCCGGCTGCAAGTGCAAGATGTCGAGTAGCGCGGGCGGGACGGCCAGCATAACGGAACCGCCGACTTTGCGCAGATTGGTGGTGTGCATGGTGTTCCTCTTTGGTTATATTTTAGTATAACGCCATGAGGAGTGGGGGCCTTGCTATGATGGAGAAAGGTAGACGATGGTAAAGAATGGAAGAAAGGCGATCAGCCTCAACGTCAAGGACCCGGAAGCCCACCGGCTAGCGCAAGCGATCGCCCAAGAGACCGGGGAGACCATGACGCGCGCCGTCATGGAAGCGCTACGTGAGCGGCATGAGCGTCTTCAACGCCACCGCGGTAAAGCCTCGGTTGAAGAACTGCGTGCCATCGCCAAGCGTGCCGCCGCTCGCGTCAAACGCCCTTACCTTGATCATGCGGAGTTGCTCTACGATAAGCACGGCCTTCCGAAATGATCCTAGACACCTCCGCGCTCGTTGCCGTTCTGTTTGGGGAACCCGAAGCCGATGCCTTCACCCGGCTCATCCACGATGCGGAGCGTTGTCTCATCAGTGCGGGGAGTTTTCTGGAACTTTCGATAGTAATTGAGCGCCAAGCCGGGCCGGAGGCCGCGCGCCAGTGCGACATGTTTTTCCGTCGGGCAGGGATTATCATCGAGCCTTTCACTGTCGAGCAGGCGCACATCGCGCGCCAAGCTTTCCACGATTTCGGAAAAGGGCGTCACGGGGCGGGTCTGAATTTCGGCGACTGCTTCGCCTATGCGCTCAGCAAGGTGACGGGCGAGCCGCTGCTGTACAAAGGGAATGATTTTAGGAAAACCGATGTTGCGGGCGCGTTGTGACGGGCAACTTATTTTTCTCCCGCGTCGATGAAGGTCTTCATTCTTCCAAACATCGATTGTGGCAGTAGAATGCGTCCATTGGCTAGGCAAACCTGATATGGTCCCGTACAAGGCCCGCCGGTGCGGAGCAGCAGTCTCAGACGATGCCCCACTTGCGGCGTAGCCACCATTCGGAAAATCGCAGGATGATCAAAACCAGGAAGACTAGCGGCAGATCCCAGAGATCTTTAGTCTCGCGCATGGTCACGCCGGCTTCAGAATATGGAATGGCGGCCGCGAGTTTGCCGAGGTCGGCGGGTTTCCAATACTGTCCGCCGGTTTGGGTGGCGAGGCGTTCCAGCAGATCGCGATTTTGTTCAGTGTGGAAATTCTCCGCGACGCCGTCCATGCGCTGAAACGTTAAGACATCGCGACCGAGCTCGGCGGCGCCGCGTTGGGCGGTCACTTCGGTGAGGTACGCGCCGGTCTTAGGAGCGGACCATGCGGCTTGAAATTGGCCGGGATTATCGGGCACGGGTGTCATTTCGACCAGCGCGCTGACACCGCTCGGGCCCAGGACGTGCGCCTCCACTTTGGCATCGGGAGCGGGGTTGAATTCGCGATCGCGAACGTCGGCGGTGATGGTTACGGACCCGTTGTCGAGCAGCACTTGAGCGGGGACGGACGCGGTGACGTGGCCGGGCGTATCGGAAACCAGCCAGCGCAGCAGTTGCTGCCAGAACAAATCGTGCGCGGTGTCGCCGAGCGGCGAACTCATCTGCCAGCGCCAACTGCCGCCGGTGGCCATGATCGCGGTGCGGCCGCGGCCGAAGTTTTCGGTAATCAGCAAGGGCAAAGTTTTGCCTTCGGGCGTGATCATGTTGGCGAGAACGGCGGCGCCGGGCTTGGGCGTGCCGGGATCTTCGTAGTCCATCAAGTACGGCAGCTTTTTCCATTTGGCGGCGTTGTCGGCGGGATCGTCAACCAGGCGGGTGATTATGCTGTCGACGCCGGCGCGCGCGAGCTCGGCTGTGGTGTGCGTGGTGCCGTTGCGCGGATCGGCCTCGCGATGAAAGGCGCCCGATTGTGTGGGCAACGTGGTTGGGAAAAGATCGGTGAGATGAGATGCGTTCCAGCCGCCATCGGCGAGCGAGAACTGGCCGCCCAACAGCAGCAGTCCACCGCCGCGGCGATCGACAAACTCGCGGATTAATTCCTGTTGGGCGGGAGTGAAGTAGCCCGCTTCCACGGACCCGATAATCAATCCTTGATAACCGAACAGGTCCTCGGCGCGAGCGGGAAAGCCCGAGGCGAGCTCCTTGGGATCGGCGATACCTTGGCGATAGATTTTGTTTTCGCTGGTGCGAACCATGGAGACGATTTGCACCAGGCGGTCGCCCTCTTCGGCCTGGCGAATGAACTTGTACTCCCAACGCGGCTCGCCCTCTATATAAAGGATGCGGCGGGCATCGGAACCGACGTTGACGACGCGGGTCAAAGTGTTGTTGGCGGTGTTCTCTTCGCCAGGGAGCGGAACGGCCGCGATCTGAAGGGTGCGGGCGCCGGCGCCGCCGATGTCGAACATCAAGGTCTCGGTTTGGAGGTTGCCTTCGGGACCGAGGGTGATGGTGCGGGAAGCGAGGAGCTTTGATTGGTTGGACGTGCTGATGTCGCGCACCGTCAGGTTGATCTTAGAGCCAGCATATCCGCGTTGATGCAGGGTGATCTTGGCGGCGATGCGGGAGTCGGCCAAAGCGCGCGGAGCGATTACGGCGTCGTCGAGCTCCACGTCATGCGCGGCGTGCTCGCGTCCGAAGCCAACGGTGTGAACGGGAATGTGGCGGGAGCGGAGGGCGTTGATGGCGTCTGCGCTGATGCCGCCGGTGTTGTCGTCGCCATCGCTGAGCAGAACCACGGCGCCGATGGGAAGGTCGGAGGTTTCCTCGCTCAACTGCCTGAGGCTGTCACCGATGCGAGTCGAGGTCGCGGTGGGTTTCAGATCGTTGAGATTACCGATGCGCGCGGGAACGTCGTCGATGCGGTAGAGCCGCGTTTGGAATCCATGATTGAGGCTGGCGAGGACGCCGTTTTGGAGCGCGCGAACGGCTTGCTGCTGGCGGGTGAGGCCGTCTTCGGTGATGGCCATACTGCGCGAATCATCCACCAGCACGGCGATGATATTTTGCTGGGGCTTTAACTCGGCGATGGTGATGGCGGGCTGCCACAGTAGCATCAGGAGAATCGCGGCGAGCAGCGTTTGCAGGCTCCAGATCACCCAGACTCGCCAACCGCGCATGGCGGGAGCAGCTTGTGACAGGCGCGATCGGATGAGCCAAGCGAGAGCGACTGCCGCGGCGATGATGAGGAAGATCAGCAGCCATTTGGGGGCTGCGCCTAAGAAGGCGAACTGGCCGCGTGCATAGACGGAACGGGGATATTTGAATAGGAATTCGAACACGTAGGCGTCTCGAGGACTGTAGATTAATGGGTCATCGAGTAGGTAATGTAATTGAGGACGATGCGAAACGCAAGTCCGGAAAACTTTTCGGGATACTCGGGCGAATCGGCCCACTCCCACGCGTCGCCGAGATGCATGTTGGCGCAGATGGCCACCATGATGCGCCCGCGATCGTTGCGGATGGCGCGCCACTTGGGCACGTAGCCGTCCTTCTCATACGTGCGGCCGGTGTTGACGTAAACCTCGCTCGGAATCTGAAACTTCTCGTTGATGTCGTATAAGACGTGGTAGATTTCGTCTTCATCTTTTAGATCTTCGACGGGCTGATCGGGCAACACCTGGCGCATACCGGCCATGAAATGCTGCCAATCGTCGGTGCCGTGGAAGTCGTCGACCATGAGGAAACCGCCCTTCAGAAGATAATCGTGCAGGCGCTTGGCTTCCGCGTCGGTGAAGGTCCAGGTGTTGACGTCGACGGCGTAGATCCACGGATAGTCGAAGATGTGATCGCTATCGAGATCGGCGACGTTGAGGGCCGACGGCGAGTTGATGCGGGTGAGGCGGCGGAGGGCGATGAGGCAATCGTTGTCGGCCTTGGGATAATCGCGGGACCAAGTGCCGCGAAAGCTGCGATAGCCGAAACTGTTGCCGCTGGCGTAGCCGGATGTGTATTGGAGGCGGGACCAATAGAATTCCGAGGGGATGCTGGGGCCGCCGGAGTAGTCGTAGGAGTATCGGCCGCCGAAGCCGCCGAATTGCATCGCGAAGAGGCCGAGGGTGGTGAAGAAGAGGAGGGGCCGCGCGAGCTTCATGGTGATTGACTCGGACGATTAAAGCGTATCAGAAGCGAAAGGGGATGGGAGCGGAAGGCGGAACCGAATCCAGCACGTCTCATCTGGCCGCATTCTTATAACGATGCTCGAAGATGGTCATCTTTGCTTTCCAAGCGGTCTTGTTTGCGACTTGGTCAATCCACCCTTCGACAAATATCATGCGAAGCGCTGTGGTCAGCATAAAGAGCGCGGCGTCCAGCAGCAATTCGTAGTATGCGAAGTCGTCGTTTAGAATCGCGAGGAAATCAACACCCAAGAGGGTATAGGGCTCGCGGTACGGGGCCTTTGGAATCTCGCCTCCATGCGCGATGATGTTACGAAAAGAATGGACGCTTTCTAGCACGTCACGAACCTTGACGTTCGGCTGGTAAGTAAGGCTGGAGCCGAGCGAAAATTGTCCGAACACAAACGCGTCGAGCCCAAGGCATCCACCAATTCGGCTCACGAAGGGAACGGCTTCTCCTGCCATGAAAAGCATATCCAGCGCCATTGCAAACATCAGCGCTCCGAGAGGAACATTGCCGGTCTGCATCCCGTGTTCGATCAAAAGAATTGGATTCTGGAGCCGGACGATCCTTTCTGCGAAGGCGCGTTTCACGCCAGTATAAACCGCCCAGAACTGCTCGGGTAGTCCGCTTTGTTCGGCACTATAGAGACGACTCAACCTCGTTGAGCATAGCTCTTTGGGACGATACGCCCCGATATTCTCAAAGCCAAGCGGTGTTTTTTCGAACTTTGAGAAACACGTGCTTTGCGCCCGTCGGACAAATGATCTGTAGCGCCCAAGCCGCATGCAAGGCGGTCTCGCACAGATCCTCGCCAACCTGGGGAAGGAAATATTCGACCTCTTTACTCGCACAGAGCCAATATCGGTTCTTGTCCATGTACTCGCGGTCATCGTCTGAGACGTAGCGTCTAACCGTAGCCTGTTCCCAAAGAATAGGGGCAAGCGTGCGTATGGAGATGCCATCGCCAAACGTGTAGGCTTTACTGGCAACGGAGTGCTTGAGCGGCGTCGCGAAAAGTATTTCCGGCATGGCGAAGAGAATAGCAAGTCTACGCTTTCTCCTCCCGCAGCTCCACGTCGAAATAGCTGCCGGGTGCCGCTGCGTTGACGGCCGCAACAATCTTATCCACGTGCAGTTTTACAACCGGCCATTGCGGAGTGCTCAAGACCACGAGAGCTATACGCCGCCCTTCCAAGTTCTGCTGATACCGAATGTTTTTGTCGGCGGTAACAAGCACATCGAAACCAGCAGCCTCGGCGGCGGTCAGTAGATCGCCGTTGCCGAGCTTATCCCACCCGCGGTCTTTCGCTTTCGTGACTGTGTGACCGACAAGGAAACGCGCGATTCCCGCCGGGGTCACATGGTCAAAGAGAATGAGCATTCACCGGCTGCTCAGTAAGAGAACGAGGCCGCGCGTCGAGGCTGCGGGCCGCGAACTCAAGTACCGTCTTGATTTGCTCACGCGTGATGTCGAACTGCTCGACGATCTCGTCGATCGTGGCTCCGGCTTCGAGGTTTTCAAACACCGCAGACACGGGCATCCGCGTATCCTTGAATACCCACGCGCCGCTGAGTCTGCCCGGAACGCTTTCCACGGCGGGGCATTGTGACCAGTCGAGAGTTGCCATGTTGTAGCCCTTCTTCAATCGTACCAGCCCACTGCGTGGCGGGCGTTTGGCGACACCTGCAAACGGTTCCGGAGCCCGGAATGTTATGCTGGCCGGTAACCGAGCCTGAGCGGGACTTCGGATCGAAGGAGTGACAATTCCATGGACCCAACTCGCCGGACGTTCCTGACTGCGGCGGGGGCCGCGGCGGCGCAAAATATGGCACACGGGCAAGAGCATGAACATGAGCATCAAGCTGTCCCATCCGATCCGGCGTTGCGCGTGAAAGCGCTCGAATCGCTGCTGGTTGAGAAGGGCTTGGTGGATCCCGCGGCGCTCGATTTGTTGGTGGATCGATTCGAAAACAAAGTGGGGCCCCGCAATGGAGCGCGCGTGGTGGCGAGAGCCTGGGTGGATCCCGCGTACAAGCAGCGTCTGCTGGCGGATGCTCCGGCGGCCATCGCGGAGTTCGGCTACACGAGCGGGCAGGGCGAGCACATGCTGGTGGTGGAGAACGGTCCCAAGATACATAATTTGATCGTTTGCACGCTGTGCTCCTGCTATCCGTGGGCGGTGCTTGGATTGCCGCCCGTTTGGTACAAGTCGAGTGCGTACCGCTCGCGCGCCGTGATCGATCCGCGGGGAGTTCTGCGCGAATTCGGTACCGAGGTCGACGAAGATGTTGAAGTGCGGGTATGGGACAGCACCGCGGAGTTGCGTTACATCGTGCTACCCGAACGCCCTGCGGGGACCCAGCATCTGAACGAAGCGGAACTCGCGGAACTCGTCACCAGGGACGCGATGGTGGGTGTTGCGAAGGTTCCGATTCCGGAGTCAAAGGCATGAACGGCGTCCATGATTTGGGTGGGCTGCAAGACATGGGTCCGGTGCGGCACGAAAAGGGCGAACCCGTTTTCCACGCGCCGTGGGAAGGGCGGATATACGGGATCGACCGCTCGCTGCGGCTCATCGGAAAATGGAATCTGGATGCGTGGCGCCATCAAATCGAGTTGCTGCCGCCGGCCGATTATTTTCGCATGACGTATTACGAGCGGTGGCTGCAGATTAATGAGCAGCTGGCGGTGAAGCACGGGCTGGTGACGCAAAAGGAAATCGAAACTGGCGCGCCAGACCCCGGTTCGGCGAAGGCGACGCCGGCGTTGACTGCCGCGGTTGCAGCGCTGCATCTTGGACGCGATATTCCTTCGAGCCATGATCCGAAGGTTCCGCCTCAGTTTAAGGTTGGCCAGCGCGTGCGTGCCCGAAACATGAATCCGACGGGGCACACGAGGCTCCCGCGTTATGCTCGCGGCAAGCTGGGTGTCATCGCACGGGATCACGGCGTGTACTTGTTTCCCGACACTCACGCGCACTTCCAGGGCGAAAAGCGCCAGCATGTTTACTCGGTTCGTTTCGAAGCGCGCGAACTTTGGGGTGCGAACGCCTCACCCCGCGACTCGGTTCATTTGGATCTGTGGGATGACTATCTTGAGCACGCCTGACATCAACCTGCCGCGTCTGCCGCGCGATGAAGACGGACCGGTGTTCGCCGAACCCTGGCAGGCGCAGGCGTTCGCACTTGCGGTGCGGCTATCCGAGCAGGGCCACTTCACGTGGAAGGAATGGGCGGCGGCGCTGGCCAAGGAACTGAAGGGCGCGGCGGATCGCGGTGAACCGGACGACGGGTCGCGCTACTACGAACATTGGCTGGCGGCGCTGGAACGATTGGTTGCCGCAAAGGGCTTGTCGGATGCAGTCGCGATGCAGGAGCGGAAGGAAGCGTGGGCCGATGCGTATCGCCACACACCGCACGGCAAGCCAGTGGCGCTTCGGGATTTGTCTGATGCAACGTCGTGATTTTCTGAAGATGGCAAGCTTGGCGGCGGCGACTGGCCGGCTGGGCGCACAGCAATCGACATCGTTTCTCGCGCCGGCGGGCTCGCAAGATGTGGCCAAGACCGAGTTTGCGCTCGAGATCGCGCCCATTACGGTAGAACTGGCGCCCAATCGCATCATCAGCACTGTCGGGTACAACGGCACGTCGCCTGGCCCGCTGCTGCGGATGAAAGAGGGCGTACCGGTTATGGTGAACGTCACCAATAACACCGACGTACCCGAGTTTGTGCATTTTCATGGCTTGCTGATTCCGTCCGATGTCGACGGCGCGGAGGAAGAAGGCACGCCGGTGGTTCCTCCGCACGGAAGCCGACGCTATCAGTTCACGCCCACGCCGGCGGGCACACGCTGGTATCACACGCACACCATGTCGATGGACGATTTGCATCGCGGCAGCTTCACTGGGATGTTCGGGTTTCTGGTAGTGGAGGGGGCGAGCAATGCGGGGCGATTCGACCAGGAACACTACCTGGCGCTGCGCGATTGGGAGCCGTATTTTACGAACCAGGCGATGGACAACGACGATCTGGATCCGGCGGGAGCGCAGCCGGAGAAGCCGGCGGTGATGGATACGCGGCAGCCCGGGATGGAAGTGGCGTCCGACATTTATTCCGTCAACGACAAGGCGCTTGGCGCGGGCGAACCGATCCGCGTGAAGGCGGGCGAGCGGGTGCTGTTTCATTTCCTGAACGCAAGCGCCATCGAGATCCGGCACCTGGCGCTGCCCGGCCACAAATTCAACGTGATTGCGCTAGATGGAAATCCCGTGCCGTCGCCGGGGGCGGTGGACGTGTTGATGCTGGGCCCCGGCGAGCGCATCGATGCCATTGTCGAGATGAATCAGCCGGGGGTTTGGATTTTAGGCGCACCCGAGGACCCGGTGCGCGAAGGCGGACTCGGCATCGTGATCGAATACGCGAACCAGCATCGCACGCCGCAGTGGACGCCACCGCCGAAATCGGCATGGGACTATACGATGTTTGGCAAGCCGCCGTCGCAACCCACGCCGAGCGAGCGGCTGGACATGATCTTCGAGAAAGTGCCGCGCGGCGCTGGGAAATTCAACAGCTTTACTGTAAATGGTAAATCTTATCCACACGATCAGGAGTTTTTGCTCAAGCAAGGCACCCGCTACCGGCTGACGTTTCACAATCGGACGGATGACTCGCATCCGCTGCACGTGCATCGGCATCAACTGGAAATCGCGGAGATCTATGGGAAAGCGACGGCGGGCGTGATCAAGGACACGGTGGTGGTGCCGACCTATGGCCGCGCGAGCGTGGACTTCACCGCCGATCAGCCGGGACCGACGTTATTTCACTGCCATATCCAGCAGCACATGGATTATGGATTCAAGGCGCTGCTGCGGTATTCGTAGGGCGCATTTACGACTTGACATGGCTGCGTCCACCTGACAGGATCACGAAATGCAGCGAATGTCTGTTCCAGTGTTTCTCGCCTTGGCCGCGGCCAGTCTCGCGACGGCTCAGACCGGCGCACCGCACCGGACCGTCTGGGACGGCGTGTACACGGAGGCTCAGGCCACCCGCGGCGTCGCTGCTTTCGGCCAAAGCTGCTCGGGGTGTCATGCACTGGCGGCAGAAGGCAAGGCGCCGCTCACGGGACAGGCATTCTGGAAGAGCTTCGCGCAAAAGAGCGTCGGCGATCTGCTTGAGTACGTCAATGCCAACATGCCGAACGGCACGCCGGGCTCGCTCAGCGAATCCACCTACCGGGACATCGTCGCGCTGATGCTGAAATCCAATGGCTTTCCCGCGGGAGCCGCCGAGCTGCGGCGCGACAACATTGCCGACGTCCAGATTATCCCGAAGGATGGAGGCACAGAGCTCCCTGCGGATGCGCTCGCTCGCGTGGTGGGCTGTCTGGCGAAGAGCGGATCGGATTGGGTGGTGACGAAAGCGACGCCCCCGGAGAGGGCAGAACGCGCTTCTTCGGCCGGGAACGACGCCACAAGGCCGCTCGGCAGCCGAACGATGCCGCTCAAGTTCGTCGTAACGCGCCTAGATCCGCTAGCCGGTTCGCGCGTCGCAGTGAGCGGTCTTTTGATCGGCACCGGCGGCGCGGATGGAATCAATGTGACGACCGTGATCCGCGTCGCCCCGAAGTGTCCGTAAAGATATGTGTCCCTAGAGATCGACTCGGCCGGTGCTTGCTCCGAGCTTGTCGATTTCGGCGCCGCTCAAATGCGCCATCGCCAACAGCAGGTTCGCGGTTGGCGTATCCTGCGCGACGATGTGCCGGTTCCCCTTGAGATTGCCGCAACCGCCGCCCACAATCACAGCCGGCGGATTGTTGCGGTCGTGCTGATTGCCGTTGCTCATGCCGCTGCCCCAGTAGAGAACCGAGTGATCGAGCAAGTTTCCGTCGCCCTCTTTGGTGGCCTTCAGCTTGTCGCAAAAATCGGCGAACTTCTGGATCTGGTAGGTCGCGATCTTGGCGTACTTGGCAAGTTTCTCGGGATCGTTGCCATGATGCGAGATGGTGTGATGCTGTTCCGGAATTCCGATGTGCCCATAGGCGCGGTCGCTGGCTTCATGACCAGTCATGAAAGTGAAGACGCGGCTGATGTCGCCCTGATACGCCAGGTGCATCAGGTTATAAGTAATGGTCATGTGATCGTCGAACGCTTCCGGCAAGCCGACCGGCGCCTCGGGATTTCCGGTGATGGTGCCGAGACGAGTCTCCATGCGGTGGAGCTGGTTCTCCACGTCGCGGATGTTGCCGAGATATTCGTCGAGGATGGCGCGATCAGGCGCTCCGAGCGACCGTTTCAGTTTCGCGGTTTCCTCGGTTACCGAATCGAGCAGGCTCTGCTTTTCCTTGAGGCGGGCAAAGCGGCGCTCGGTGGAATCCGTCTCGCCGAACATACGCTCAAAGGTGACGCGCGGGTTGATCCCCACCGGCAGCGGGCTCTCATCGTCGCGCCATGAAAGAGTATTGAAGAATGTGCAGGCGAAACCGTCGCATGCCCCGACGGCGGTGCCCATGTCCTCGGTGCCGACTTCGATGGACCGCAGCGGTGTATCGCCCGCCACCTGGTCCGCCACGAACTGATCGACGGTCTTTTTCGATTCAATCTTGCCGAAAGAATCGCCTCTCCCGTCGCGGCGGACGGCAGGCCCTACGCCGTTCAGGAACGCGGAGCTGGCGCCCAGGTGAACCGACTCGCCCCACGGCGCCTTCATCTTGCTGACCGTGACCAGCTGGTTGCGGAAGGGCTCCAGCGGCTGCATCACCGGCTTGAAAGCGAAGTCGCTCCCGGCCGCATCGGGATGCCAGGTGGTGGGGAACACGCCACAAGGGAAGTAGACCGCACCAAAGCGGAACGGCGATTTTGGGGCAGCGGAGAGCGCCGGCAACATGGCGTCCAGGAACGGTAGTGCGACCGCGGTGCCCAAGGCGCCACGCACGAATGTGCGGCGCGAAAGATGCTTCTTTGTAATAAACATGGCTACTCCCTCTTTGATCGTGCGAGTTTAACAGCATCGGCCGGCGGCGTGTCGGCCGTTTCTACCGGTTCCAACTTCGTGCGCATCTGAAACGGGGCACTTTCCACTATGCCCATAATAACTGAAGAAAGCTGGTAATCGTTCTGGGCGGCCTTCCGCACAATGCGGCGAACCACCGGCATATCGGCGGGCTCCAGCCCGCGGCCCAGCGCGTACGTCAGCATCTTTTCGGTGACGACGGTCACGAAAGCGTCAGGACGGCTCAGAATGGCCTCCCGGAGCGCTTTGGGCCCGGAGACCTGGGTGCCATCCGCGAGTACGCCCGCGACGTCGAGCGGAGCGCCATCGGCTCCCTTGTCGCGCCATACTCCCACTGAATCGAAGTTTTCGAGCGCAAATCCCGGCGGATCGATGACGCGATGGCAGCCCGCACAAGGCTGGTTCTTGCGGTGTAATTCCAACTGCGCGCGCACGGTCTTGGGAACCTTCGACTCCTTGTTGCTTTCTTCAAGCGACGGAACATTCGGCGGAGCAGGCGGCGGAGGCGTATTAAAGAAGGTGCTGAGCACATACTTGCCGCGATAAACCGGCGAAGTTCTGGTCGCGACGGAAGTCATCGCAAGGATACTTCCTTGCCCCAGCAGGCCGCGGCGATTAGGATCGGTGAGCTTTACCTTGCGGAACTGCGGGCCGTAGACGCCGGGGATGTGGTAATGCCGGGCGAGCCGTTCGTCGATGAAGGTGTAATCCGCGTTGAGGAGCTCAAGGGCGCTGCGGTTTTCGCGCAAAATATAGCCGAAGAACATCTCGGTTTCTTCGCGGAAGCCCTTGCGGATGTTGTCGTCGAAATCCGGGAACATCAGGATATCGGGAACGACCTTCGCCTCCAGATTGCGGAGCTGCAGCCACTGCCCGGTGAAATTGTTGACCAGCGCGTCCGAGCGCTCGTCTGAGAGCATGCGGTGCACCTGAGCATTCAGCACCTCGGGCTCCCGCAGCTTCCCTGCCGCCGCCAAGTCCAACAGCTTTTCATCCGGCACGCTGCTCCACAGGAAGAACGATAAGCGGGAGGCCAGATCCACGTCCGAGACCGGATGCGCGACGCCGGGGCGAGCGCCAGGCGAGTCGCTCTCGATGCGATACAAAAAGTAGGGGCTGGCAAGAACGCGCGCGACACCGGCGCGAATCCCATCGTCGAAATTGCCGCCGCTCTGGCGAGCCCGCTTGTAGAACGAAAGCGGGGCCTCGACGTCAGCCGCAGTGACGGGGTGCCGATACGCGCGGCGCGCGAAATTGGTGAGGATCTTCACGGCACAGGTGTTCTCATCCGGAGTGGCGCCTGGAGCGGGCGTCTTCAAGGCAACGCCTTGGGCTGCTCCACGGATGGCGCTCGCGCCGGGATGACAGACAAACAACTTTTGCCGGCTGGGCCCTTCGCTCAGCCCATGTACGTTGTACGGGCCGTCGATGGACACGGTCTTCAGCCTCGGCAGGCCTGCGACCATATGTACTTCCTGGCTGTCGCGCCTGGACGGCTCCCACACGTCCTGCAACTGGGACGGCCGCTCTCTCCACGTAAAGCCGACGTCATGAGGACCGGCGGTGACACGAACGCGTCCCGTCATTCTTTTGTCGATCACTGGTTGCGCCGCGGCAAGATCCTTGGCCTGCATCTCGTCATCGCCCGGACCGCCAACTGGAGCCGAATAGACTTCGGCGCCATCAATGGTGATGACGAAGGTGTTGGGCGTATCATTTCCTTCTACGCCGGCGTAGCCTTCCTGAACACCGCGGACGAGCCGGCCCGAGAGTTTATACTCGGCATCCGCCGGAAAAACGTGATGGATCACGGTGCCGCCCACGGTTCCGAGCGGCAGTCCTTCGATGTATCCGTTCTGGCTGAATTCGCGGCTGATGGAATGCTCGGTGGTCCCGGGCCTCACTTGCGGATCGCCCACGGCCATGGCGCTGACGCGCTCGGCCGCATTCACATATCCCTCTAGCAGCAGCGGCGACGTTTTGAGAGCGGTCGCGATGTTGTCGAACCCGAATTCCGCGCCGTCGGTGGGGAGCAGGTCGGTGACGTCAATGTCGACGGCCAGCAGGTCGCGAACTGCGTTGGCATACTCGGCGCGGTTCAGACGATGCACGACGAACTGACCGGGCGTACTGTGGCTTTCCCAGGCACGGTCGAGCGATCCGGCGAGCCAGGTCGTAAAGGCCGCGTATTCGGCCTCAGGAGGCCGAGGAAGGCCCGGAGGCGGCATCGCCCGCACGCTCAGCTTGCGCAGCACTCGCTCCCAAGTGCCGGCATGTGACTGCAGGTCGTCGAAGGCCGCCGGTTCCAGATTGACCGGAGCCTCCACGGGATTCGAGACGCGTTTGCTATGACACGCGATGCAATATTGATTGACGAACGCGCGGTATTTGGCGTCACCATTCGGATGAGCAGGGGTTGCCGCACCCTTTGCTGGAGCTGCGCTGGCGATCTGCGCCATCAGCGGAGCGGCGATTCCGACGCTGACCAAAGCCGTTGCGAATAGGATCCTGCTCATTGCGCGCTCGGGACTGCCGCTTCAGCGGTGGTCTTCTTCTGCTCCTTGTCGTCGGTCACTTTCTTTTCATCCTTCTTGTCGTCTTTCTTGTCTGCGGCAGGAAGCGGCGGCGGTTGGGGCGCCGGATCGTTGGGACCAAGGTGCATCAACTCACGCAGGGAGGCGATGACCTCCTCTTTCGAGTTGTGCTTAGGTTTATAGACGTCCTGATCGCCCATGTCGAGGGGGTCTGGTTTCTTGGGCTTTTCGGCCAGCAGCAGCGGCGTAAGATTGTCTTTGTTGACGGCGTCTAGCTTGCCACCGGCGCCGGCGAGCACGCGAATCATCGGCACCTGCAGCTCTTGCACGGCCTCATGGAGCGGTGTGGTGCCATCGGGCGCCTTGGCGTTAGGATCGGCCCCGGCAGCGAGCAGCAGCTTGAGCGCCTCCAGCGGATCGCGCGTGCCGGGCTCGCGGAACTCCGGCGGACCAATACGCGTGAAACCGGGTCCGCCCGCAATGGGTGCGCCCAGGCCACCTTTCATTGCGGCCATGATTGGCGTCTTG
>DATHMO010000002.1:0-23744 GCA_035486995.1 Bryobacteraceae bacterium | reverse complement strand
GAACATGAGCAACTCCGATCTGCACAACAATTATCCCGAGCCGAACATTCTGGTAGGTGGCGGCGCCGGAAAGATGAAGCTCGTCGGCCAGCACCTGGTGCTACCGGAACGGACCCCGATCGCAAATCTTCACCTGACGCTCTTGCAGAAGGTGGGGATGGAGCGCGACAAATTCGGCGACAGCACCGGTACGATTGCAGGGGTCTGATATGAATCGTCGAGATCTCTTAAAGACCGCCGCGGCAACCGCGGTCGGTTTCTGGGCCGCGCCCCGCATCTTCGCTCAACGTCTCACCGACAAGGTGACGATCATGGATGGAGGCGGCGCGAATGTGGTTGCCTTATCCACCAGCGAAGGGCTCGTGTTAGTGGACAGCGGCGCTCCGAAGAGTTTCACTGCCCCCTCGAAAGTCCAAATACTTTTCAACACGCACTATCACATCGATCAAACCGGCAACAACGAAGTGATCGCCGCCTCTGGGGCCAAGATCATCGCCCACGAACGCACGCGCCAGTGGATGTCCACCGACTACTGGGTTCCCGCCGAAGACCGCTACCAGAAAGCTCGTCCCAAAGCCGCGCGCCCCACCGAAGTTTTCGAAACCACCGGTTCGCTCACAGCCGGATCCGAGCAAATCAACTACGGCTACCTCGAATTGGCCCACACCAACGGCGACATCTACGTCCACTTCACCACTTCCAATGTTCTAGCCGTCGGCGACGTCGCATCGCCCCTCCGCGATCCAGTGCTCGACTGGTTCACCGGCGCCTGGATCGGCGGACGTGTGGATGCCATGGATCTCGTCCTCAAGCTCGCCAACGATCAGACCAAAATCGTGCCCGCCTATGGTCCCGTCATGACTCGCGCCGATTTCAAAGCCGAGCGCGACATGATGGACGAGCTTCGCGTGCGCCTGTTCAACCAGGTGCGCGAAGGCGAAGGGCCCCAGGACATGCTCGACGATGGCCTTCTGAAAGGCCTGCCCCGAACCTGGAAAGATCCGCAAAAGTTCGCGTATGACGCAGCCAAAGGACTGTGGGCTCATCATGACAAAATCGATCCCAATGTCGTCTAAAATCCTCACAGTTCTGCTCACCGCCGCCGCTCTCCCGCTCTGCGCGCAGCTTCCGAAGGGCTCTCTCGCCACTCTCATTCAAGAGGGAAATCGCAAAGCGGCGCTCGGTCAGATCCGCGCTGGAGCCGACGTGAATCAAGCCCAGCCCGACGGCACCCGCCCCATCCACTGGGCCGTCTACAAAGTCGACTATGAGCTCCTCGATCTCCTGATCGCAAAGAAAGCGAAAGTCGACGTCTCGAACGAATTCGGATCCACGCCGCTGGCCGAAGCCGCGAAGCTCGCCGACGCTCGGATGGTGAAAACGCTGCTCGATGCCGGCGCGCATCCCGACACGCCCAATCAGGACGGCGAGACTGCATTGATGCTGGCCATCAAGACCGGCGAACTCCCCGTCGTCCAAATGTTGATCCGGGCCGGCGCGAACGTCAACGCACGCGAAACATTTCACAATCAAACCGCGTTGATGTGGGCCGCTGCCGCTTCCAAGAATGCCGGCGAGATGGTGAAGCTCCTTCTTTCCAAGGGTGCCGACTTCAAACCGCGCGCCCTCTTTAGCGATTGGGGGAGCCAGATTACGTCCGAGCCTCGCGCGCAGTATCGCCCAGTCGGCGGACTCACCGCGTTGCAGTATGCGACGCGCGATGGCTGTTATGAGTGCGCGGATGCGCTGCTCGCCGCGGGCGCGGATATAAACTATCCGACTCCCGAAGGCGTCACCCCGCTCATGCTCGCGCTTGATAACGATCGCAACGAGGTCGCCAAGCTGCTGCTCGATCGCGGCGCCAATGCCGACCTCTGGGACTGGTGGGGACGCACTCCACTCTACATCGCGATCGACCGCCGGGAGGCCGTAATCGCTCCCCTGCGAACCGGCATCGCCACCATTGGCAACCGGCCCGCTCCAGTTCCAACTCACGCTCCCGGCCATCCGCCTGTTTCCAACCTGGAGATGATCCAAGCGCTGCTGGCCTCGGGTATCGAGCTCAATCCGCAACTCAACATGCATCGCCCCAGCCGCGGCGGCAACAGCGGACGTTTCGTCGAGGAGTTTTACAACACCGGTTGCACGCCCCTGATGCGCGCCACCATTGCCGGCGACGTGGAGCTTGTGCGCATGCTGCTCGACAAGGGCGCTGATCCGAATATCACCAGCATGGGCCTGACGCCGTTCCTGATTGCGGCGGGCGTGGGAACCGGTGGAAGAGGCACTGGGTTGGCATCCGCCACCAGCACCGGCTTTCCACCGAACACGGCGATCATGGACCTGCTGCTCGCGCGCGGCGCCGATGTAAACGCGCAAGTCGCCGGCATGCTGACCTACTCGCTGCGTATCTCCCGCGCTCCCTCCTCCACAGAAGGCATGACTGCGCTCCATGTCGCGGCCCAGAAGGGCAGAGCAGATGTGGTGCGCTACCTGTTAGCGAAGGGCGCTAGAACCGATATCCCCGATCGCGACGGCCGCAAGCCCATCGATTTGGCGACGGCGCCGCCAGCCTCGGGCGCGGCATCCTCGGGTCCACCTGCCACCACCGCAAGCGCGACCGAAATTCGTGGCCTTCTGCAGAACGCAGTCTCTCAAAGAGTAACTGGGCGGTAATTTCCCCGGAGGTACTCAATGCGGACAATTCTTCTTGGTCTCGCGCTATGCCTCATTTGCCTGGCCAAACCGATGCCGGATGTCGAGGTCGTCGTGCCGGCCTCGGCGGCTCACCCTCAAAATTGGCTGCGTCCCCAGATTCGCGATAACCCGGACCCGAACGATCGGGGCAAACAAGCGGGTTCTCTGGCGGAGTTCATCGCGCCCGAAGTGATCTCCAAAATCGTGGTCGAACAATATGCCGGTCCCGCTGACGATGTTCGCCGCTATCTCACTGCCTTGCCCACCGCCGCGGCCCAATACTTCGGTCCGTCTCTGCAACTCTGCAAGCCGGGTCAGGGGACGAGCGGCGCCGCGCTGGCCTGGACCAGCACATCCACCGTTACGTTCGTCAGCGGTAAAAGTGGGAAGCTGGCGATCGCCACCGTTTATCCGTGGGCCCATGGCCATTTTGCCGAACCCAGCCTGACGGAAGCACCCGGCTGCATCGGGACTGACAAAGTGCCGTTCGATAGCCTCTATGTGAGTTACGTCGATCCTGATGGTTACAGTTGGTACTTCGCGATCCCGCTGCAGAGGAAGAAGTAGGGCGCGCAAACTTTCCACGCGCCGCCTTAACGGACTTCACGAGGCCTGACAAGCCCCGTCCACGCCAGCCGCTCGCGCAAAGGAAACTTCGTGCGCCGGTCAGGATGAAAAGCGTCAACGGACTCGCGCTTTTGTTTTTGGTACTTATGTGCCCTCAAGCCGTTCGGGTAGTCTTGGAGGAGAAGTCACTTGAGCTTTGCAAGAGGAATCAATCATGACGAATAGAGAAACCGGAATCACTGTAGTCCGCGAAATGATGGGCGACCCGTCAGTCCCATGAATTCGCCATCCACATGGGGGCCGGGCTCAATAGCGGCCTCACATTGAAAGAAATCGAGGAAGTTCTCATCCAGGCGCTGCCATACGTTGGCTATCCTGCCATCGCAACAGCACTGGTTGCGGCTGCCGAGGTTATCAAGGAGCGTGGTCTGGACGTGAACGAAAACTACGCTGGCCACCGCGGCCTGCTTTGATACTCAGCGGCATCCGCACTGCCGGTGCAACCCGAGGCTATCGTCTCGTAAACCACGACAGGTACCGATAAGTCCTAGTGCTGTATCGGAAACGCTCCGGCAAATAAACGATACGGGCGTGTCAAATGCTGGGGCCGGAGCGTTTTTGATACAGCGACTTGAAGGAAGCCGTTTTGGAACGGTCGTGCTATGGGTTTTGAATCCCTATGCGGTTGGGGAAAACGGAAGGAGACGAGAATGGATCGCCGGCGGGCACCAAAGTCAGCCTGCGCGAGATGGCTTTGCAGAACCGACGAGCCTCGCAGCAGGCGACGCAGGCAGAGGTATAGCGTTGGTAGTGGAATCGCCGGCAAAGTCGTGATGAGAAAGATCGGGTCATGGCTGTCGGTTGAGAATCGGCGGAGAGCGTAATCGAAGTTGAGCGACACTGAGCCGTTCGATCAGGACCATCGGAGCACCGCATTGTGGGCACATCCAAAGCGCCTGTGGAGACGAACCATCTTTTTCTACAGAGCTGGATTCAACTGAAATGCGGCCTGATTGAGCGAGCAGTTGTAAGCAGAGCGGGAGCGATGCGCCGCGACGGCGATGAGCCATCAGCCCGAAGTGGCGGATGCGAACGAATCCGGGCGGCAGGACATGCAGTAGGAATCGGTGTAGGAACTCGTTGACCGGCAGGGTCATCAGACGCTTCTTGTTCTTGTGAGCGGAATCACGCCAACGAAAGGTGACCAAGCCATCGGCCAGGGCGACGAGTCGATGGTTGGAAATCGCCACACGATGGGTGTACTGGCCGAGATAACGAAGCGCGTGTTGGGCACCGCCGAATGGGCGTTTGGCGTAAACCACCCAGGGTGTGCGGAACAGCGGGCGGAGCCACGCTGCGAACGCCTTCGGATTCTGAAGCGCCGCGAGTGTTCCATGGAAGCCAAGTTTGCCCTCCGCATGAAGCTCTCGCAGCCCTTCTGTGAACTTACCTCGGAAGACTTCTTTGAGGACATCGACCGGCAGGAAAAACTTCTGCTGTGAGTCGATCCACCGCGAGTGGTCCGGAGCCAGGCCGCCGGCGGGAACCACACAGTGAACATGCGGATGATGCTGGAGTTTCTGATTCCAGGTGTGAAGGACGCTGAAGAATCCGATCTCCGCGCCGAGGTGCTTCGGATCGCGGGCTACCTCCAGCAGCGTCTCGGCGCTAGCACGGAACAAGAGGGCATAGATCTCGCGTTTGTTCTGCAGCGCGAGCGGCGAAAGCTGCCGGGGCAGCGTGAAGACCACGTGGACGTAGCGGGTGGGAAGCAGTTCTTTCCCACGCGCTGCGAGCCAGCGATCGCGTGCATTGGCCTGGCATTTTGGGCAATGCCGGTTTCGGCATGAGTTGAATGAGATGGCCGTATGTCCGCACTTTGAACACGCGTCCGCATGTCCGCCGAGCGCGGCGGTGCGGCAACGTAGAATCGCCTTCAACACTTTCAGGTGCAGCCAGGTAAACCAGTGTTGACTGCACTCGAAGAAGCTTTCTCCGGCAGCGCGGATCACATCGGCCACCTCCAGCGGTGGCCGGCCCATCTACGGCTCTGTAGGGGCCGCCGACAAAGCGAGCGAATCCAGCGGACTCGCGGTGGCGCCGAGATGACGCGCCGAGAGATGAAGGTAGATGGTGGTCTCCTCTAAATCGCGGTGTCCCAGCAGAACTTGGATAGTGCGTAGGTCCGCACCCGCTTCCAGAAGATGGGTGGCGAAACAGTGCCGCAGAGTGTGGGGATGAACCTCTTTCTGGATGCCCGCGCGTTTTGCAGCGTCCTGACAGGCATTCCAGGCCACCTTGGTGTCGATCGGCCGATTGCCGGTGTGCCAACGATTGCCTGGAAACAGCCAAATGCTGGGCTTGCGCCTCAGGCCGCGCCAGTACTCCCGCAACGCTTCGAGCAGTTTCGGGCTGAGCATGACGTCCCGATCCTTGCGGCCCTTACCGCCCTGAATGTGGATCACCATGCGTTGGCTATCGATGTCGGCAACCTTCAGATGTGCCAGCTCGGCGCGGCGGACGCCGGTCGCATAGAGTGTCATCAGAAGGACGCGATAAAACGGCGTGCTCGCAGAGTCGATCAGCTTGGCTACTTCCTCCGGACTGAGGATGGCGGGCAAGCGCAGCACCTTCTTGGGATAAGGCGTTTGTTCGGTGCTCCACGACTGCTTGAGCGTTTTGATGAAGAAGAACCGCAGCGCGCCAAGTCGTTGGGTAACGCTGTTGGCCGCCAGCTTCCGCTCGCGGAACAGATACGCCTGGTACTGGCGGATGTGATCGGGGCCGAGTTGATCCGGACGACGATTGAAGTAGCGCGCGAAATCCTCCACGGCAGCAAGGTACGCACGCAGAGTCGCTGGCGAGTAGTTTCTACGATCGAGTTCCTCGATCATCAGCTTGCGAAGATCGGTCATAACAACCTCCTGGGGGGAGGTTATTCCCGCTCAGACGATCACTGCTGACGAACCTACACGCGAAGCGTCTGCCGCTTCGGCTTCGTTCAAGTCGGCATCTCTTCGTGCCACTTGCCAGATTAGAGTGCAAAATCGTGAAGCCGATGCGCTTTGCCCGACATCTGCAAGGTGTGTTCCGTGATAGCCGGTCAAAGGAGGTTGGTCATGAAAGTAGGGTTTATCGGTGCCGGTAAGGTAACGCATACATTTGGCCGTCATTTGTTGACCGCTGGGCACACCATAGTCGCATCCAACTCAAGAGGACCAGAGACACTGGCTGATTTTGTCGCTGACCTCGGTCCAGGCGCCAACGCCGGGACGAAGCAGCAGGCAGCCGAGTGCGACGTTGTCATTCTCGCCACGCATTGGGTCAGCGTGGCGGATGCTCTAAAAGGAATTGATTGGCGAGGCCGCATCCTGATCGATGCGACGAACGCACATCTGGAGCCCCCAGACATTAGTCTGGCCGGCGTGACCAGATCGCGGGCCGCATTGAAGGGTCGGACCTCTAGCGAGATAGTCGCTGAGATGGCGGTTGGCGCACGGCTTGTAAAATCGATCAGCAACATCCCGATGGCCTGGATACAGGACTTCTCGCCCACCAAACCCCGTACCGTCATCTTCACATCTGGCGACGACATTGAAGCCAAACAGCGAGTGATCGAGTTGATCAACAGCACCGGATTTGTCGCCATCGACCTCGGATCCCTCATAACGGGTGGTGCAATGCATGAAGTCGGCGCGCCACTGTCCGGCCTCGACCTCCACTTCGTTCGGCGGTTGCGCTGAGCGTGCCCGAATTAGAGCCGGAGCAGCGGCACTCACACCCACCCGAGTCGGATCATCAAGGGAAGACTCCTATCGCATCATGATTGAACAGCAGGTCGTAATAATCGGTGGCTCCGAAGGTATCGGGCTCGCGGTCGCGAAAGCGGCACGTATCCTCGGAGCTCGAGTTCTCGCTGTCTCAAGAACGAAAGAAAAACTCGAGGCTGCACGAGACGCGGTGAGCGGCTTAGAAATCCGCGTGGCTGACATCAACAACACCGCATCGATTCAAGGGCTTTTTTCTGAGCTGTCGACTATTGATCATGTCTATATTGCGGCTGGTAGCACAAAGATAGGAGGTCCGCTCGATCACCCGCTCAACGAATTTCGCCACAAATTCGATGAACGTCTCTGGGGTTCGATTGACGTGGTTCGCGCCGCGCATCGTCTCATGCGTCCCGGTGGTTCATTTACCTTTACCGGCGGCCTTTCTTCCGACCGTCCCGTAATTGGAGCTTGGGTGTCTGGCATTGCGACAATGGCGACTGAACAATTGGCGCGCGTCCACCCAATCCGCCAATGACATTTCAATTCCCACTTTCATCTCTTCCCCCTCATCAGTTTCCAAGCCCCGTCCACGCCAGCCGCTCGCTCATGGGTTATTCTTCCCTCAGCATGCTGATCCACCGCCAACCAGCCACCAGCAACCAGTCACGAGCCACCAGCTGGCAAAAAATCACCACCAAACACAAAACTACCCCTGATGCGCCACCTGCGCATCTAACCGTCTCCGTTCGAAGAGCTTAGGGCCGTTTTTACGGGTGCTTTTGCGATTCCGCGCCCCAGCGAAATAAAATTCATCACCAGCTACTAGCCACCAGCCACCAACAACCACCCCCACGCCCCGCATCCTATAATGGATTCACCGCCCATGAAGAAGCTGTACCTCGTCGTAACGCTCTGCGTATTCGCCCTCCTCCTGTCCGGCCAAACCAACCAGGCCAAGAATCAGGAAAAATCCGCACCCGAACCAGGCGACCGCACCCGCATCACCCTCGACGTCTCCCGCGTCAACATGCTCTACACCGTCTCCGACAAAAAAGGCCGCTTCGTCACCGATCTCACCAAGGACGATTTCGAGGTTTTCGAAAACAAGAAGCCGCAGTCCATCATCGAATTTGCCGCCGAGTCCGACCTGCCCCTCCGCCTCGCCATCCTCATCGACACCAGCAACAGCGTGCGCGACCGTTTTCATTTCCAGCAGGAAGCCGCCACGGCCTTCATCGACGGCACCATCCGGCCCGAGCATGACAAGGCCATGATCGTCAGCTTCGACACCGCCGCTGAACTCGTGTCCGACCTCACCAGCAACATCGCCGATCTCGAAAAGGGCATCGCCAACCTGCGCCCCGGCGGCGGAACGTCGCTCTACGACGCTGTCTTTTTCGCCTGCCGCGACAAGCTCATGGAGGATCAGCCGCTCTATAAATTCCGCCGCGCCATGGTCATCTTGAGCGACGGCGACGACAACCAGAGCCGCTACACGCGCGACCAGGCTCTCGAAATGGCGCAAAAAGCCGACGTCAACGTCTACACCATTTCAACCAACATCACGCGCATCGAAAGCGACGGCGACAAAGTGCTGCGCTACTTTGCCTCGGAAACGGGCGGCCTGTCGTTCTTCCCGTTCAAAGCGAGCGATCTCGATCAGGATTTCGAGAACATCGCCAACGAGCTGCGGCATCAGTACAACATCTTTTACCGCCCCGAGCCGCTCAAGGCCGACGGCCTGTATCATCCCGTGGAGATTCGCGTGAAGGGTCGAAAAGATCTGCTGGTGCGGGCCCGCAAAGGCTACTACGCGCCGAAAATTGTTGCCGCCGTCAATCCGCAATAAACACGTTAAAACTGGTCACGGTCCGGTAGCCCATCGCTTCATATAAAGAAAGCCCGGAGGACGTCGCTTGCAAAACCATTCGCGACACGTTGCTCGAGCGCCGGGCTTGCTCGATCACTTCGCGCATGATCGCTTCCGCAAATCCCAGCCGCCGGTGTTGCGGCAATGTCGCCACCGAGTAGAGGCCCACCACATCGCCAGTGATTACCGCCGCCGCAGTGGTTACCGCCCGCCCGTTCACATATCCCACGTAGCCTTTGAAACTGCCTTTCCACGCTCCCGCCGATCCGTACACCGACAAGCTCACCGAATGCGGAATCTCGAACGCGGTCGACATCACGGCCGCGAACGCGCTGCGCGTCGCTTCATCGGCCACCGGACGAATGTCCAGCAGCGGCAAATCGTGTTTCGCGGGCGCCAGCCGATCCGTGTACATTCCCGGCGCCTCGGTCAGATGTCGCAGACCATGGCGTTTGAAAACGCGCGCTGCCTCGCGCCGCAGCGGTTGGCTCAGAAAGTCCTGGCACAACCAATAGGTCCAGCGCAGACTGCGAGCGTCGAACTGCTCCGCCGAGACATTGATCAAACGACTGAGTTCCTCGGCATTGCCATCAATCGGCCGCGCCTGCAACGCCGCGTTGAACGCCGCATAGTTCAAGCCGCAAAAGATCAGCGAAACGCCGGGCAAATCGCGAATTTCAGCGTCCGGCCGCGCCTGGCCGAAGAAACGCAGAGCTTCGAGCAGATTACCGGCCACCGCATGAATCTCCGCTTCGGGCATTTGGCGATTAGAACAGAGTCACAAGGCGAACGTCAATCGAGCCGCCTGGTGTGCGGCGAGGCGTCACAATTTCAACGCTGCGGCAGAAACTTGACGCTGCCCATCGGCCCCTTCATATTGTTTTCAGCCATTTGCTTTCATCCGCAACCTCACAAACCCTGGCATTCCGATTGCATTCGCTAATGCAACACCGGATGGCACCGGTTCCAATGGGAGTACCCGCTGATATGCTGACGGCACTGATTTTCGGCACAGACCGCGAAACCACTTCGCACTTGGAGCAACTGTGCTCGCTCACGCAGGATGTATGCGTCTATCGCAGTCTGGAGCGCTATCCCCAGGCCCACGAGACCATGCGACTCTTGAATTCGTTCGCGCCTCAACTGGTATTCCTGGGCGCCGATGATGAAGGTGCTGCGCACGCGGTTGAGCATGATATCCGCAGCATTCAACCCTCTACGGCCATTCTCGGCGTTTCTTCGCGGATGAAAGCGGTCCATATTTTCGAGACCGCGTTCGGAGGTTTCCCGGTGCACCCGGTTCCGTGTTCTCCCGGCGAATTTCGGGCCGCCGTCGTGCATGGCCTGGAAGCGCGCAACGCCAGTAAGAGCGCGTCGATCTTTGCGTTCCTGCCGGCCAAGGCTGGCAGTGGCGCCACTACTACCGCTCTGTTCGTGGCCAATATTTTGGCGTCGCTCGCACAGAAAAAGGTTCTTTTGCTGGAGTGCGATCTGCACGCCGGCCCCATCTCGATGTTGTACAATTTGCGTCCGTCCTATTCCATCATGGACGCGCTCGAAGACTCCCATCGGCTCACCGATGAAACTTGGAGCGAGATGGTTACCCACACAGGCGGCATCGACGTCCTCTCCTCCGTCAGCCGCCTGGGGGTGCGGAAGGTTTCTCCCTGGGGTTATCAGCGCTTACTGTCGTTTGTCCGCAGCCGTTACGATGTCGTGATCGGCGATCTGCCTGAAGTTGTGAACGACGCCACCGAAGTGGTCGCGCGCGCCGCCCAAGCAGTGTTCGTCGTCACTGCGCCATCCAATCCGGCGTTGTTCTTGGCCACACGCCGCCGCTACGAGCTAGAATCGCGCGGTGTGGGCGCAACGAAAGTAAAGTACATCGTCAATCGCAAAGCGCCCGATCGCGAGATTCCGCGTGAGGCCGGTTGGGCTATTGATGCGGAAAAAATCGCCGCCATCCCGGTCGACCCGAGCCTGCTCGACGCGTCTGAATTGCAGTTGGACCTCGTCAATCTTGCAACCATCGCCGAGTACACGAAAATCGCGGAATTCTGCTGCGGGACGGCGCTGGTTCCGAAGCGCACCGGCTTCCGCTGGTTCTGGCTGGAGAGCTGGCTGCGCGGCTCGCGTTCTCCCGAATTGTATTCCTCGGCCGCTCGTTAAAACATCACGGTGATTCCGATGCTCGCCTGGGCATCGAAGATCTTGATGAACGTGGTTTCGAGGCTTGCATTGTAGTAGTACGCGTTGGCGCTGCTCGCGGCGAGTGTTTCGGCATCGGCCAGCTCCGCGAGATTCGCGCCGCCCGCAACAACACTGCTGGGCGGATTTGTTCCGAGCAGGCTGACGTAGTAAAAGGGCTCCGGCGGCGTATAGCGATCCACTTGGCGTGCGATCTGAATGCTCTGGCCATTAGCGATGCCAGTGTGGCTGATGGTAGTGATCCGATATGTTCCGTTGTTTTGAGCCTGAGTGGTTACGCCGTCATCTTGGTACAAGGTGTACGAGCTGTCTGCTCCCGGGTAGATGTTCAACGTCAGTGGATTTTGGGCCAGCTGGCCAACCCATTGCTCCAGTAGCCGCATCGGCAGAATCGCGCCGGCTTTGATGTAAATCGGGACCAGATCCAATCCGGCGACGTACGTGAAAGCCGAACCGCCGTTCACCGGCGCCAGCAACGGCGCGACGTTGTCCTGATAGGCGTACCATTGCGCGCCCGGCGAATTCGGAAGATAAACCGGCCGCAACGGTTCCGTAGGATTGGCGAGAGTCTCATGCGGATCGAGCAGTGGGGCGATTAAGATATTGTCTCCGATCATGAATTGGGTGCTCAGCGGATCGGTATAAACTCCGCCGTCGACGCCGGCGAAACTGGGATACGGCTGGAAGAGATTGTCGTCGTAGGGAAAATTCAAAAACAGCGCTCGCGCCACCGGCATTCCGGTTTGCGTGGTCTGATACAGCGCGTCGTAAAAGATCTGCAACATTCGATAGCGAAGTTCGACGTACTTGCGGCAATTGGTCGGCACTGGTTCGCCGTAGGCATACGGCTCTTGAAAGGCTTTCGAGTATCCATCGTAGTGATTGCGATACCAGGGCAGAAACGCGCCCAGGTGCATCCAACGCGTGAACAATTCGTAGTTGGTCACTTGGCTCGCGCCAACCGAACCCGATCCCGATGCAAACCCGCCGATGTCGCAACCTGACATGGGTTGTCCCGAGAGCCCGAGGTTAAGAACTTCTGGAAGATTGATGCGCAGAAAATCCCAGCTCGAGGCCGAATCGCCGGTCCACAATGCGGCGTAGCGATGCATTCCGGCGTATCCGCCACGGGCGATGATGAAGTTGCGCGTATCCGGGCGCAGCGCGTTAATTCCGTTCCAGGTGGCTTTCACCAGATTCAGCGCATACGCGTTGTGGATCTTGGCGTTCGGCACATAGGTTTCGGTGCGCGAATCGTACATCATCAGATCCAGCGGAAATGTTTTATTGCTGGTATCGTCGTCGCTATTAGTGACCACCGCGGGGCACGTCATATCCTGCCAGATCATGTCGAGCCCGATCGAAAGCAGGTACTCGTAATTCTGGCCCCACCAGGTTTGAACTTCCGGATCGCCCAAATCCGGATAGTAGCCGCTGCCACCAAGCGGCTGTGAACTGCCGCAGCCATTGAAGACGGGCAGTTTCAGGTTTGGATCGGTGGTCGGATAATTCCCGGGGATGAATGGATTAAACCCGTTTGTGTTGCACCCGTAGTCTTCCGTTCCGATGAACTGCGTTTCGGGCGGCGCGGTGTCGCCGGCCGTTACATCATAGAGAAAAACATCTTGCGCGAGCCCGGTATCGCGCGGCGCGTAGGCGGTTGCCGTCGAGCCGTTTTCATCCAGCGGATTGCTCGTGACCATGGACGTAATGTTGGTGCTGCACTTGAATCCGTTGTTATGCAAACTCGAAAACGTCGCGGCGACATCGGGAAACTTCACGTCGCTCGAAGTGAAAGTGCGGTAGTTGTTCTGAAAATCGATATCGATGTGCAGCCCATCGATCGGAATCTGCGCGTTGCGGTATGCATCCGCCGCTTGTTCGAGGCGCGCGCTGTCGTAATAGCCGTAGCAGCCTTGGTGATAACCGAGCGCGTACTTGGGAACGAGGGGCGGCGGGCCAGTCAACGCGAGCAACTGCGGCATCACGTCCGCAACCGTGTTACCGGCCATGAAGTAGTAATCGAGTTCGCCGTATAAGGCACCGAAGTAATACTTGCCCGACATATCCGAATAGTCGTTGGCGGCGATGTTGAAATACGACTGCGCGGGATTATCGAACAAGAGTCCGTAAGCGTACGGCGCACCGGCATAGGCGCCGATGGGATCGGGATTGACTTCGATCAGAAACGGCGTGGAGCTGTAGAGCGGCTCACGCGGATCGAGCGGCCCGCCGCCGGGATTGTTGGGCAGAGATTTGCCGTAGAGGAAATTGTCGAAGTTAAAAAATGTCGTCGTGAAACCGTTCTTCGCCAGCAGCGCGCCCGCTTTTTCGCCGAGACCGAAGTATTGCGCATTGGCCGGAACGTTTTTGAAATTCGCGATTACCTCTTGGCCGGGAATATAGAAAATGCCCTGGCCGGGAGTGTCCTGATGAATGAGTTGCGCGCCCCGGTACACCGAAATCAGAAGCGGTTGCAAGCTGACTTGAATCTGAATCGTTCCCGTATCGATCACGTACAGAGACGGCGTGTCCGTAGTCACATGCACCGTGACTGGAGCAACGGTCGCATTGATGACAGCATACGAAGCGCTTTGCGCATAGCTCGCGTCCGCGGCCGGATTGAAGCGCACGCGAAACGCCGTGCTGCCGAGCACATAGAGCTTGATGCTGATCCCTCCCGCGGCTGAGAAGACAACCGAATTCTCGGAGGTGTCATAGGGGGAGGCAACTACATTGCCAATTGATGTCCATCCGTAATAACCGCCGGATGGGTCTTGTGCATTGGGAGTGAAACCGTTGACTTCCTGGTAGTTGTAGGTTCCGAGCTTTGCGACCAGCTGCGCGGCGGCAGCGGCCTGTGCTTGGAAGCGCTGGCGCGAGGGGGCCGACTTGGGTGTCATTGGCAGAAGCGTACTACAAAACGGGTCGCGGATCTAGAGAAAAGAGCGACAATAAGTGAAATGGCTGCAGCATCTTTTCTTGGTGCACGATTTCTGCCGGGCAATTCCGAAGTTGAATTTCGTGTTAACGCTCCGGTGGCCACTCGCGTTGAACTTTGGATTTATAGCGTAGCGATGGACGCCGCTCCCGTTTTGCGGCAACCCATGAACCGGCAAGCGGATGGGAGTTTCACCGCGACGGTTGCGACGGCCGGCGCTATCTACTACGGGTATCGTGCCTGGGGACCGAATTGGGTCTATGACGATTCGTGGACGCCCGGCTCAGCCGCGGGATTTGTAGCCGATGTCGACGGCGGAGGCAATCGTTTCAATCCCAACAAATTACTGCTCGATCCGTATGCGCTCGAGATGAGCCACAATCCGCTGACGCCCCCGCATCCGGACCCGACGGCTTATTTGTCCGGCCCCACGTCACGATTGGTGGACACGGGGCCATTCGCGCCCAAGGGCATTGTGATCGCACTGCCGAATCCGGATTTTGGCGTGAAGCCGACGGGCGCGTTCAAGGACGACATCATTTACGAAGTGCATTTGCGCGGGTTGACGAACAGCGATTCGCCGGTGCCCGCGAATTTGCAAGGCACCTACGCCGGGGCGGCAATGCGGGCAGGGTATTTGCGGGATCTCGGCGTCACTGCCGTCGAGTTCCAACCCATCCACGAAACACAAAGCGCGCTCAATGATTTGCCGCAGTTCTCCGCGTATCACAATTATTGGGGATACGATTCGTGCAGCTACTTCGCACCCAGCCGCAGGTATGCGAGCGATCAATCGCCCGGAGGCCCGACGCGGGAATGGATCGCCATGGTGAAGGTGTTTCACGCGGCCGGGATCAAGGTCTACGTCGACGTGGTCTACAACCATCACAACGAAGGGGGCGTGGACCAAGGATCCGGGACGATTGGCAGCGTGTATTCGCTGCGCGGGTTGGACAACCCGAACTACTATGAGGCGCGCAGTTCCACGGCGCTGAATTTTTACGAGGACGATAACGGCGTTGGTCCAAACGTGAATGCGGCGACTACCGAAGTGCGGAACCTGGTTTTGGATTCGCTGAAATATTGGACCAATGTGATGGGCGCCGACGGCTACCGGTTCGATTTGGCGGCGATTCTGGGTAATGCCGATGCGCAAGGCGGATTTTATTTCAATCGCGACGATCCGAATAATATTCTGAATCGGGCGATTGCTGAGCTGCCTTCGCGTCCGGCGCAGGGCGGTACCGGCGTGGACCTGATCGCGGAGCCTTACACGGCCAACGACGCCGGACAGGAGCAGGGGAATTTTCCGGTCGGATGGTCGGAATGGAATGACCGTTATCGCGATACGTTCCGCGCTTCGCAGAACAAGCTCGGTGTCGTGGCGGTGACGCCGGGCGAGATGGCGACCAGGTTTGCGGGATCGGACGATCTGTTCGGCGCGCGCGGCAGGAAGCCCTGGAACTCGGTGAACTATATCGTGTGCCACGACGGAATGACATTGAACGATCTTTATTCGTTCGACGGGCCGAATAACAATCAGCCTTTTCCGTTCGGACCGTCGTCGGGCGGACGCAGCGCCGCGGATGAAATGTGCTGGGACCAGGACGGCGATCCGGTGGCCCAGCGGCAGGCTGTCCGCACGGGACTTGCGATCCTGTTGCTTTCGGCGGGAACTCCGATGCTGTTGGGCGGTTCCGAAATCAATCGCACGCTCGAAGGCAATAACAATTCCTACAATCTCGACACGAGCGCGAATTGGTTGGACTGGCCGCTGGCTGCGCAGGAGACGGCGTTGACGAATTACACTCGCGGCCTGCTGCACTTTCGCCGATCGCATCCGGCGTTGCGGCCCGCGGAGTTTTTCACCGGGACCGATCATAACGGGAACGGACTGAAGGATCTGGCCTGGTATAGCGATAGCGAGGAAGCCGATGAAACGTACTTCGAGGATGCGGATAATCATTTCCTGGCGTATCGCATCGATGGGACCGAGTTTGGCGATTCCGCCGGGTCAATTTACGTCGCATATAACGGCTGGATTAATCCCGTTGTGGCTACATTGCCGGTGAACCTGCCGGCGAAACGATGGTACATCGTCGCCGATACGAGTGCCGCGGCGGAAGCCTGGGGGAACATTCATGCGCCCGGTGCCGAGGTAAGGATTGGAGTGCCGCAGTACTCGGTAGCTGGGCGTTCCATGGCGCTTTTTATCGAGTTATAGCGCGCAGACGGTGCGGGGCATCACGTAATTTTGACATGCCCGCGGCCCTCGATTTGCTAAAACGGGCCTTTTGTTTCAATCATTTGTAATTTGGGCCTGATCGTGCCCTTACCAGGTACGAGGAATAACTACCATGGCGCTAACACTCACGCGGCGGGAGCAAGAAGGCATTTCAATTTTGCAACTCATGGGCCGGTTGACGTTTGGGCCGGAAGAGATATTGCTGAACGACGAGATTCGCCGCGCGCTGGCGACGCGCCGGAACCGCCTGGTGATCGACCTGGGGGGAGTGGATCGGATCGACAGCGCCGGATTGGGCACTCTGCTTTATGCCAGGGCGGAAATGCGGAGAGCGGGCGGGGGACTGGCGCTGGCGAACTTGAATCCAAATCATCGGAAGGCAATTCGGACCGCGGGCCTGGAGTCGGCGTTTGACTCCTTCGGCGCCGAGCGGGAGGCGATCGATAGCTTCGCACCGGATGCTGAGACTATTCATTAGCTAGACGCGCCAAGCTTTGCCCTATTGCACGCAGAATTGCGCTCCCGTGCGCCAACTTAACCACTTGGTAGGCCGACGGGGGCGTGGGCCGCGGGCGAGGGTGCCCGCCCCACATTGGACCCGCCCCACTAGCGCAGGTTGTATTTCGCCATTTTGTAGCGCAGGCGATCGCGACTGATGCGCAGCATGCGGGCGGCTTCCGATTGATTACCGCTGGAGCGCTCGAGTGCATCTGCCAGTAGGCCTTTCTCGTGCTCATCGAAGGACACACCGGCCGATACGGCATCGGGCGTTTCCACTTCGTGCGAATTTCCAGCGGCGGCGCCAGCCGGGCGCTCGTTGTGGCGCAGCGAAGCGGGAAGATCCTCGACGTCGATCATGTCGCTGATGGCCATCATGCAGGCATGGCCCAGCACGTTCTCAAGCTCGCGAATATTGCCTGGCCAGGAATGACGCGCCAGCACAATCTGCACGCGGCGCGTGAGCCCGCGAATTTCCTTGTTGAATTGGGTTGAGAAGCGATCGAGAAGGAACTTCTCGAGCAGCGGAAGATCCTCGCGGCGGTCGGCCAGGGCGGGCGTCCGTAATTCCACCATCGCCAGACGATAATACAGATCCTCGCGGAATTGTTTTTGCGCGATTAGGTCTTGAACGTCGCGGTTGGTGGCGGCGATGACGCGGACGTCCACTTTGCGTGGCGTTACCGAACCGACGCGCGTGACTTCCTGATTCTGCAGCGCTCTGAGGAGCTTGGCCTGCGTGCTGAGCGGCATGTCGCCGATCTCGTCCAAGAACAAAGTGCCGCCGTGCGCGAACTCCATCAGGCCCATTTTGTCGCCGGTCGCGCCGGTGAATGCGCCTTTGATGTAACCGAACAGCTCGCTTTCAAAGAGCGTTTCCACTACCGCCGAGCAGTTGCACGTGACGAAGCGGCCGGAACTCGCCGGGCTCAGATTATGCAGCGCTTTGGCGACCAGGTCCTTACCGGTTCCGGTGGGGCCAGTGATGAGGGCCGAGCGATAGTGCGGTGCGACTCTGCGTATTCGCGCAAATAAGTCCCACATCAGCGGGCTGCGGCCGATCATTCCCTCGAAGCGCGAATTTTCCAGCATTTCGCTATCGAGTTGGAGCGCGCGCTGCCGCTTGCGAGCATCGGTCAGCAGTTTTTCCACACGGCCGCGTAACGCCGGAATCGAAATGGGTTTGTTTAAATAATCGCTGGCGCCCTTTTGGATGGCTTCGACGGCCGTTTCGGTGGTGTAGTGGGCCGTCATCAGGATCACATCGATGGCTGGGTCGAAGTCCACCACGCGTTCCAGCACTTCCATGCCGCTGAGCTTTGGCATCACCAAATCCAGCAGCACGATCTGCGGATGTTCCTGGAAAATGAGGTCCAACCCTTGTTCAGGGTCAGTCGCAGTGAAGATTGTCAGGCCTTCCTGTTGTAGAGACTCGCTGACGAGCTCGAGGCTGGCCGGCGTGTCGTCTATGGCTACGAGCTTAACGGAAGGAACCATGATGCTCTTTGGTACCACTATGTTAGCCGAGAACGCAGTCATTGAATACACACATCGGCAAATTGGAGAGGAAAGTACTTGTGCTTCGAGACATCCGTTAGGATAAAAGACAAGGTCCCTCACGCGTGCTGGAAGCAATTATCAAAGCGTCGCCGTTGGCGATTATCGCCGTAGACGTGGACGATCGAGTCATCCTCTGGAATGAAAGCGCGGAACGGATGTTTGGATGGACCGAAGAGGAGGTTTTAGGAAGGCCGCTTCCGATTCTTCCTCCTGTCGCTAGCCAGCTGCTTGCAGTGCCCGCCGGAGAAGGCCAGCGAGGAATTGAGACGGTGCGGATACGCAAGGACGGCGCACACGTACCGGTGAATGTTTGGACCGCCGCCATCGCGAGCAACGGGGGCACTCTCGAGGTGCTCGCCGATCTCACCCAAGAGCGGGAAGCCGAACGGTCGCGCGCGGATCTGGTGGAAAGTGAACGCGCGGCGCGCGAACTGGCAATCGCCGGCCGGCGTTTCTCGCTGCTGCTGGAGGCGGCGCCGGACGCGATTCTCGAGGTGGATGCCGAAGGCCGGATCGTGCTCGCGAACACCGAGGCGGAGCGCTTGTTCCAGCGTGAGCGCGGAGAATTGGAAGGATTGCCCGTGGAAGCACTGTTGCCCGAGCGATTTCGCGGCGGGCACCAAGCACATCGCAACCACTATGTCGCTCATCCGGTGCGCAGGCCGATGGGCGCCGGCCTGGATTTGTACGCTGTCCGCAAAGACGGAAGCGAGTTCGCGGTGGACATCAATCTGAGCCCGTTGCTGGACGGAACAGAAGAGGGCCACGTGATGTGCGTGCTGCGCGACGTGAGCCAACGGCGCGGCGCCGAAGAGCGGATTCGAGTACTGAATCAGCGGTTGGAACGGCGTTCCTCGGAGCTTGCAGAGGCGAACCAGGAGCTTTCGTTGAGGAACCAAGAAGTGGAACGCGCCAATCGGCTGAAGAGCGAATTTCTGGCGAGCATGAGTCACGAATTGCGGACTCCGTTGAACACCGTTCTTGGATTTTCGGAGCTGCTTTCGGAGCAAACGGCCGGAGTTTTAAACGAAAAGCAGAAGCGTTTTCTCACGCATATCCAGCGCGACGCGAGCCACCTGCTGCAGTTGATCAACGATGTGCTGGATCTGTCGAAGATCGAAGCCGGGCGGCTGGAGCTGCATCTGGAGAAATTCCCCATGGCGGTGGCTGTGGCCGAAGTGCTGACCAGCGTACGTCCGTTAACCGCCGCCAAAGGCATCAGCCTGGACAGCGATCTCGATGCGCAATTGACTTTGCAAGCGGATCGGTTGCGTTTCAAGGAGATTCTCTTCAACCTGCTCAGCAACGCGATCAAGTTTACGCCTTCGGGCGGCCGGGTGTGGATTGAATCGTCGGTGGTGGAAGGATCGGTTTGCATCGTGGTAGGAGACACCGGGATCGGAATCTCGCCCGAGGATCAGGAGCCGATATTCGAGAGCTTCCGCCAAGTCGGCGCTACTACGAAAGGCGTCCGCGAGGGCACCGGTTTGGGCCTAGCGATCACCAGGCGCCTGGTGGAGCATCATGGCGGACGCATTTGGGTAGAGAGCGAGCCTGGCAAGGGCAGCCGTTTTTTCTTTACGTTGCGGCTCAGCGAGCCTGAAGAAGCACCCAGCGGCACGGCCAGCGATGATCGTACACCATTGTTGTTAGTGGCCAGTCACCTGGCGTCCTGGCGCGAAGAGATCCTGCAGCAACTGCAATGCGAAGGATTTCGAGTGGAGAGCGCCGGTTCGGGTGCGGACACCTTTCATAAAACCCAGGATCTGCGGCCCGATCTGGTCTTGCTCGACATGGAGCTTCTCGGCAAGAGCGGCTGGGAGACACTGCATGAATTGAAGAGTTCTCCCGACACACGCGCGATTCCGGTGATTATCGTTTCCAGCACCGACGAACGCAAAATGGGCGCTGCGTTGGGCGCCGCCGAATCGCTAGTGAAGCCGCTCACGGGCGGTGCTCTCATCCAAGCCGCCCGCAGAATATTGCAACCGGATGGTGTGTTGCGAGTGCTAGTTGTCGATGACGATCTGGAAACCCGCGAACTGTTGGCGGACACTCTCATGAATGCGGGGCATTCGCCGCTGACTGCCCGCTATGCAGCGGAGGCGTTGCGTATACTGGCGACGTCGCGCGTGGACGCCGTGGTGTTGGATCTGCTGCTCCCTGGCCGTAGCGGTTTCGAAATTCTGAGCGATATCCGCGCGGACCCCCGGTTGAGCCGGCTCCCGGTGCTGGTGCTCACGATCAAGGATTTGACCCAGCATGAACGCGAAACGCTGGCCGCGCAGGGGGCTCGCGTGTTCGCTAAAGGCGCGGGCTGGCGGCAAGAGCTTCTGGAGCATTTACGGGGGCTGCGACGCCGGGAGCAGGGCAAACGCGTGCTTGTGGCCGATGACAATCCGGCGGGGCGCGAGTTGGTGCGCGAGGGGCTGGCCGAACACGCGAGTTCAATCATCGAGGCGGCCGACGGGCGGGAGGCGCTGGAGAAAATACGCGAGATGCTGCCCGATTTGGTGCTGCTTGACATCCAGATGCCTGAGATGGACGGCTATGCCGTTTTGCGGGAGATCCGCAGCGACCCGGCGCTTCAGGGACTGCGTGTGGTGGCGTTGACCGCTTTCGCCATGCAGGGCGACCGGGAGCGGGCATTAGAAGCCGGGTTCGACGACTATCTCACGAAGCCGGTGAGTGTGGCCAAGCTGAAGGCACAGCTGGAGCCGGAGTTATCCCCAGAAATCCACGGCCCGCTTGAGTGAAAGTTCGCAGCTATTATGGGCCAGGCGGCGCTATCCCTCGAAGAACTAGGGTGTTTCGGCCTGTATCAAGCGGCACATTGATTGCTGTCATGTCCGTGCAAGGCCCAAAGTGGCAAACATGACAGAAATTTCTCAAATCGAAGCCATCCCAGAACCGCCGCAACGCTGTTTGCGAGAGAAGTGGTTCGCACTCATCGCGATCGTCGTGGTGACTGCATTCGCCGCGCAAACACTCAGCGGCATGCGGACCCCAAAAGCCAACGAGCACGATCCAGCATTGATCGGCTCGATTCGTGGAGACAATCTCTATCAGGCCTATTGCTCCTCTTGTCACGGCGAAGATGGAAAAGGCAATGGTCCCATGTCGGTGTGGCTCAAAGTTCAACCTTCTGATCTGACGCGGATCGCGGCGCGCAATGGCGGGAAGTTCCCGCTCGAGCGGGTGGATCGCATCATTTCCGGTGAGGAAGCGACGCCCAGTGGTCACGGCACAAGAGCAATGCCTATCTGGGGGCCAGTCTTCTCGCAAGTGACCCGGGATCAGGATCTTGGGCGCGTTCGAATTGACAACTTAGCGCGTTATCTACGCGATATTCAGGGGAAGTAACCCTACAGGCGCAATAATCAAAATAGAGTTTCAGCCGATTGCACGGGAGAGATGTAAAGAATCAGACCTCGTGATCGTCTGACAAATTGCTGGGAGCGCGTCCGCCGCCGGTGCCACGCGATGACACGGTGGACACTTTTCTGGGCGGAACGCCTCCCAGCACCAATTCCAGCGCAGGTTGGTGGCCCATCCGCGCAGGTGGTGATGGCTGACAGCCGCGAATGGACTCTGCAAGAAGCAGGCTTGCTTTCGGCTGGACTCGCGTTCTTTCGGATGGTACGGGTAGCACGTGCATGGCGCAGCGCAGTGCGGAAGCCGCTGTCACGAACTCTGCGGAGCCGCTTACCCCGCACCCGCGGCGCGATGCACAGGACGTCGAACTACGATGAAACTTGCAATTCCCGCGCCGAAACGGACCGCAGGCTTTGGCTTGTTTCGTACCGGCGCATGAGTGAAGTCCCTCAATTCTCGCGTAAAGTAGGCGCGAAAATACGCGTGCTCGATTTGCGCCGATTTGGGCGAGCCGGCGTGTTTGAACCTACACGCTGAGCACGGGGCAAGGTGAATCGCGAATGATCGAATAAAGATGCGACCATAGGCGGCTGAAGGTTCCAATGGAATGGCCGCGGCCGGTGACGAGAAGATCGCCCTTTCTTCGAACAACTTCGTGGTGTATGCCTTCGGCCAGCAGGGCGTCGATGACGGTGTGAGGAGCATCGATACCTACCTTGGCCTTCAGCTCTCGCAGACGAATTTGGGATAATTCCGTCAGTTGCTTGATGTGTTCTTCCAGACCGATATCCGGATATGCGGGTGGCGTGGGAACCACATGCACTATCCACACTTGCGCGCGATACGCAGAGGCGATGGAAGCGGCCGCGCGCAGCACTCCCTCGGCTTCTTGGCTATCGTCCAACGCGCAGACAATGGATTGATAGGGGATTCTCGCGGCATGATCCAACAGCACGGATCCAACACCGGTCCACACCGCGGCGCTGAGGTCGTGAAGCACTTTCGAAGTGATCGACCCCAACAGCAGTCGCCGCATGGCGCCGTGGCCACGCGTCGCGAGCATCACTAGATCGGCGCGCTGTTGTTCAGCCAGCCTGTCGATGACGCCGCCTGGTTCGCCCAATTCCGCGATCGCTTCTACCTGTTGGCCAGGGAAGGCCTGACAGACAAACTGACGCAACCGGTCCTCTTCGAGGGCCTGCGCTCGCTCTCCGAAGCCGGGATCGGTGACTAGCAATTCGTTCTGAGTGATCGCCGATAAAGGGGAGTAAGCGTGACACACGGTTAACTCGGCCGCGAAGTGGCAGGCCATTTCCTGCACGTAGGGAATCACGGCTTGGCAGGGCTCGGAATAGTCAATCGGAAACAGGATTCTGTGGAAGGGCAACATGTGGGTGACCTCGCTTGAGGAGCTCTTGGACAGAGAAACTACACGCTTATGACCGGGCAAGGCGCATCCCGAATGATCGAATAGACATTGCTGCGTAACCGGCCCAGTGTGCGAGTCGACCGGCCGCGTCCAATGACAATGAGATCGGCGCTATGGCCAAGAGCGGAGTCCCGCACCACATGCGATACTTCGCCCGCACCCAAACAAAGAGGTACTGCGACGCCGGCGGATTCCTGCATCTGGGCGATGGTCTTGCGGGCGTCCTGCTCGAGGTAATTGCGGAGATCGGTGTCGAAATATTTCTCGGGCGCCACTTCGGCGCCGGGTATGGCATGCACCAGGCGCAGATTCGCATGGTTCTCCTGCGCCAGCCGGCAGGCGAACCGCATGGTGGCGATGCTGTCTTCGGTGCGATCGACGGCGCACATGATGGTAGCGAACTCGGGCGAGACGGCCGGTGCATCTTCCACGTGTACGCCGGTCCATACCGGGCACTGCGTATCATGCAGGACCTTGGCCGTCACCGATCCCAGCAGCAGTGTACGGAACAGCCCGTAGCCGTGCGTCGGCATCATGATGAGATCCACGCCTTTCTCACGGGCATAGTCGTCGATGGTCTGGGC
>DATHMO010000001.1:0-24045 GCA_035486995.1 Bryobacteraceae bacterium | reverse complement strand
CTCAGCCGCACCAAGATCCCCATCACGCTCTGCAAGTCGGTCTACTTGCCTGAGCTCGAAGTATGGAACTTGGTCGTTGCGAGTCCGTGGTATGACACGAAAGGTCCGCTCAAAACCTTCGGCGCAGTCATAGATGCCCTCGAACGCGCGGGAATTTACAAGAAAGTACCGATCGGGCGGCTCCGTGTCACGACCCCTGACAACCCGTTGGCTAAGGCCCTGCAACCGAGAGCTCGCGAACCGCGCGACGGCTTCGTCCACATTCTCAAGCAATCGCGCCCTAAGAACGGCGATCAATATTCTTTGATCTTTGCCCCCATCGCAGGCCCCGGCGGCGTTCTGCCCGCTCGCCGATTCTCCACTCTCGACGACCTGAAGCTCTTCCTCGCCCACGATCTCCATCTGAGATCGAGCTCCATCGAAGACGCCGTCGAAGAAATGAAACGAACCGGCGCTAGCTCAGTCCATCCTGTCTCGCTCGGAATTCGCACCGCCAAGAAGCTCGGTCTGGCCTGATCCGCGCGCCGCGTTCACCGCTCTTCTTAATCATTCGCTCCTTTGCTCGCCAAGCACTTAGCCGCCCCAAGATCGATCAGACCGGCGCTCCCGCCTCTATACTCAGTCTGAAAACACCATGTCCTCCCCCCGCAAACTCGCCTCCGCCCACGCCAACGGCGAAAAATCCCACGGCCCCGCCACCACCGCCGGCAAACAAGCCTCGGCCCTGAACGCCCTCGCCCACGGACTCACCGCCCGCACCGTCGTCCTCGCCAGCGAATCCACCGCCGAATACCAGGCCCAGCTCGGCGAATATCTCGACCATTTCCGCCCCCAAACCAAGCCCGAATTCGATCTCGTTCTTCAACTCGCCGCCGCCCACTGGCGCGTCGCCCGCTACGCGTCCGTCGAATCCGGCCTCTTCGAACAGCGCATGGAGCATCAAGAGGAGCGCCTCAGCGATTACGCCGATCTCCCCGCCCACCATCGCCTCGCCATGGCCTTCGACGCGCTCTCCGGCGCCAGCAGCTCGCTCGCCCTCCTCAACCGTTATCAATCGCGACTCCATCACGAATACCATCGCCTCTTGAAAACGCTCCTCCAAATGCAATCCGCGCACGCCGAGCAGTCGCCAACAGCGAAATTTCCAAACGAACCCAATCCCGTTTTTGAACAATCCGTCCGCACCAACAACCAACAACCAGCCACCAACAACGGTTCCCCTAATGTGATCTGATAAAGCATGCGGCAGTTCTTCCTCGGACTCGCAATCGCGGCATCCCTTAGTGCCGGCACAACCCTCTCCTTCGACGGCACCAGCCCCTCCTGGACCACGCTCCACGGCGCCGCCGCACCCGATCCCGCCGTCACGCACGAAGGTCAAATGTCGATGCGCCTCGAATCAGCTGGCCGCGACTCTCGCGTCCAATCTGCGCCTGTCCCACTCACCATCGGCAAGCCCTACGAACTCTCGGGCTGGATCCGCACCGAAAAACTCGCCGTCCACGATCTTGACCGCTCGCCCATCGCCACCGGCGCCGCCCTCACCATGGCGTCCATGCCGTTCGACGTGCAGTCGGAATCCGTCGCCGGCTCCCACGATTGGACCCGCGTGCATCTCCGTTTCACCGCCACCCGCGCCCAGGACAGCCTCGTGCTTACCGTCGCCTACGGCGGCACATTCGACGGCAAGGCCTGGTTCTCTGGCGTCTCACTGAACGAAGCTCCCGCGAACATCCCCGACGCCTGGCCCGCCCCCTCCGCCGTCACCACCTACGGCCCCGCCTATCGCTATCCGGTCGCCGGTTGGATCTATCTCCACGTCGAAGGCAAACCGTACGACCGCGGCTACCAGCACGGCCGCCTCATGGCCAAGGAAATCCCGCAATATATGGAGCGCTGCGCCGCCGAGCTCGACCCCGTCGGCAAAAACAAAAGTTGGGATCTCGCCCGCACCACCGTCAGCGCGCTCTTCCTGCACGGCTTCGACCAGGAAATCCTTCAGGAGATGAAGGGCATCGCCGACGGCGCGTCCGACGCCGGCGCACGTTTCGAAAACCGACCCATCGATCTCACCGACATCGCCGTCGTCAACACCACCGTCGAACTCGGCGATCTGAAAGACGCCCTGGCCATCACGCCCAACGGTCTCGAAGGCTTGCGCCTCATCGCTCCCAACTATGGCGATCGCAAGCGCGAACATCAAGATCATTGCAGCGCCTTCGCCGCCACCGGACCCGCCACGCGCGACGGCCGCATGGTCATCGGACACATCACCTGGTGGCCGCTCACGCTCGCCGAACAGACCAACGTGATGATCGACATCCAGCCCTCAACCGGCCATCGCGTGCTGATGCAAAGCTATCCCGGCGGCATCGAAAGCGGAACCGATTGGTATCAGAACGACGCGGGCATCGTGCTTAGCGAGACCACCATCAATCAGAGCCCGTTCAACGTCAACGGCACTCCCGTCGCCTATCGCGCGCGCCACGCCATTCAATATGGCGACAGCATCGACAAAGTGGTCGAAATTCTCAGCACCAAAAACAACGGCCTCTACACCAATGAATGGCTGCTCGGCGACGCCAAGACCAACGAGATCGCGCTCTTCGAACTCGGCACTTACAAATCGCGCCTTTATCGCAGCTCCAAGAACGATTGGTTCGGCGGCACCGAAGGCTTCTATTGGGGCGACAACAACGCCAAGGATTTGAGCGTGCGCCTGGAAGAGACTCCCGACCCCAACTCCCCGCCCTCCTACATCCCTTACGTTCCAACCAATCGCGATCTCAAGTGGCAGGATCTCTACCACGAGTACAAGGGCAAAATCGACGAGCAGTTCGGATTCATGGCATTTCACACCGCGCCTCTGGTTAGCCCCACCGCGATGGACGCCAAGGTCACCACAGCCGACATGGCTTCGCGCTTGATGGTGTGGGCCGAGTTCGGCCGTTCCAATCAAACTGAGCGCCTGCCATCCAGAGTCGATTCGGACGAATACGCCGCTAACGACGGCCTGTACCCATCCGGCTATCGTCTGATCTCCGCCGGCCCGGCTCCCGACTCGAAGCCCGCCACGGCCAAAACCTGGATCGAAGATCCCCCGCGTCCGCAATACATGGATCGATTATGGAAAGGCTGGGTGCTGCCGGCCGCTGATGCCGATGTTTGGTTCGCCTCCGGATCGGCGGCCTATTATGAGGATCTCGAATCCAGGGATCTCTCGAACGCCATGGCCGCGCATTGGGCCCAGTATCGTTCGTTAAGCTCTATCTCCGCGCCCAACGCCAAGCAGCAGTTTGAGCTCGAGACGCACAAAGGCGCGCTGTTTCTCGATCAACTGCGCCGCAACATCGGCGACGATCGCTTCTTCAAGCTGATGTCCGATTTCTTCGCCGCCCACAAAGCCCGCGCCGTCACCGCGCAATCGTTCCTGGATGCCGCAGGTGTGACGTTTGCCCTTCCCGCGGACCCGGGTGGACCCGCGTATCTCCTCACCGATATCCGCGAGCGGCTCGCTTCGGCGATCCTCGTCTACGGCACCCAGGCCGACGCCGGCGCCAACCGCTACGCCGCTGAGCAACTCGAGAAGCGCTTCTATCTCGCCCTTGAAACCGCCGTCCCCATCCGCAAAGATTTCGAGGTCACCGATGCCGACCTCCGCACGCACGATGTCATCTTCGTCGGCCGTCCCGAAACCAATTCGGCTCTTGCCGCTATCGACTCCAAGCTCGGTCTCGATTATTCCGGCGGCCTCTTCCGCATCGCGGGCCAGGATCACGCCTCGGAAACCGAAGCCATCGCGTTCGCCGCTTCAAATCCACTCGACCCTCACCACATGATCTTGATTCTCGCCGGCAACAGCGCGCTTGAAACCGTGCTGCTCTCGAAAGCTGAGTTCGACGAAGCGCAATACGCGACCTTCGACGCGGGCAAGGAAATCGCTTCCGGATTCCTGGCTACCGCCCCGACTCTTCGAGCGCGTTGATCACCCCAACCGCCGTGGTCAAGTCCACTCCAGCCGCCGCCTGGTATTTGTGAATCGCATCGATCTTCTGCTGCTGCCGCAAAAGATCATTCAACTCGCTCCGCAGCGGATCCTTCAAATCAGCCAGAAGCTCGGCCGCTCTCTTCTTCTGCTGCGCGCCCTCAACCTTCTGCCGCCGAAAGTACGCCATTCCCTTTTCGTTGGGACACGGAACCAGGTCGTACCATGTTCCGTTCACGGGCGCCAGAAACTGGACCAGAAGCAGGTTGCTCTGCTCAAAGTCGATTTGCAGCTCGTACGTCGGCCGCACCGGATACGCCGCGTCTTCCTCCGGCATGAACGTCGGCACCGGACCCTGCATCGGTCTGAGCCTGGTAATGTGATACTCGCCGGCCGGCACCGCCGAGTGCAGTTGAAAATCCAGCGCGTAATCCCAGTAATCCTTGGTGCTGGCATCTTCCATGCAGGTGCGAACCGCGGGATGCAGGAAGCTCACCATGCGCGCTTTGTCTCGCGACCGCAGCGCCTCGATCCACGGCTTCACGAACGTATTTTGAATCGCGGTTTCATCGGGTGCAGCGCCGAACGCGCTTCCCGCCAAAAGTGCCAACGCAATCGCGAGTTTCCCCATATCCTGATCCATCGGCGATCCGATTCGGAACCTTTAACCGCCATGCTATACTCGCCAAGGATCTTTTCTGGAGCGCACAGCGCGGGGCGCTCTCGTATTGCAGCAAACCATCGCGACCCGCTGCGTTGTGCGCGATGAAAATTAAGCATAAACGGCGAAGGATGCTCGGGAAGACGGTGTAAATCCGTCACTGCCCCGCAACTGTAAGCGGCACGCGCACAGGCGAGAGAGCCCTTGTGCGCGACGTGAAGAGACGTTCGGCCGAGGCGATCACTGCGTAAGCGGGAAGATCGCCTCACACCAACTCAGGTAGGCCAGCCGCAAGTCAGGAGACCGGTCCATCGCCCCGAAACAACCACGTTTTCGAGGGAGAAACGTACCATGCGGTCCATCTTTCTATTGTCTCTGTCGCTCGGGCTATGCGCGGGCGAAACCAACATTCACGGCACCATTCTCGATCCATCCGGCCGCCCCGTGGAAGCCGCGCGAGTCACCTGCCAAGACCAATCTGTCTACAGCAACGCCGAAGGCCGCTTCACTATAAACGGTCCCGACAATTGCTCCGCGCGCGTGGAAAAGACCGGCTTCGCGCCGATCACCGCCGATCTCACCGCCGCTTCCGAAGCCAGGATCACGCTCACCATCGCAGGCCCCGTTGAAACCGTAGTGGTCTCGGCCAATCGAACCGAGACTACCGCCGAACAGGCCGTGGTCGCGGCCAGCGTCATCACCGAACAGCAGCTCGCGGCGCGCCAGTTCCCCATGCTCTTCGACGTCCTGCGCGAGATTCCCGGCTTGCAAGTGACGGCATCCGGACCTCCGGGCGCGCTTGCGTCGGTCTTCACGCGCGGCTCCGACAGCACCGGCACCCTGGTCTTGCTCGATGGCGTCCCGCTCAACGATCCGGGCGGCGAGCTGCACCTGGAAAACTTCAGCACCGAAGGTCTCGATCGCGTGGAAGTGGTGCGTGGGCCCGAGAGCGCGCTCTTCGGCGCCGAAGCCGCGGCCGGCGTAATCCAGCTCTTCACCAAGCACGGCAATCCCGAAGACACCGTCCCCCACGGCTCGGCTTCTTACGAACGCGGCAGTTTCCAAACCGATCGCTGGATCGCGAACCTCACCGGCGGCCTTCCATCGCGCTTCGATTATTCGCTGAGCGCCTCCGAATTTCACACCGTCGGCGAGTGGCCCAACACGTTCTACCGCAACAACACCGGCATCGCCAACCTCGGCTACAAGATTTCCGCCTCCACCGAACTACGCGCGGTCTACCATGTGTACGACGCACACGCGGGCTCGGCCGGCCAGATTGCCTACGGCATAGATGACCCCGTTCCCAACGAGGAAACGCGCGACCATACGGTTTCCGTGCGCCTGGACGACAGCCGCGGCGCAAATTACCAGCAGCAGTTTACGTTCGGCTTTCAGCGCTTGGCCGATCGCTACAACGACGATGAGCCGTTCGGCGCGCAGCCGATCGCGGCTTTGGTCCAGAACGTCGCCGGGCCCCCCGCCGGCACTTACTTCGTCACGCTGGTGAATCCCAACGCGCCGCCCACCGTGATTCCGCCCGGCCTCACGCTGGTACAAACCACCAACTACTTCGGTGGCGATAACGATTCGCTCAGCATCACGGAGCGAAAAATCGCCGGCTATCAAGGCACGCTTTCCCATCGCGGCGGCGCTCTGGTCTTCGGCTACGATTATCAGAATCAGAGCGGCGTTCTCACCGGAATCCCTGCGTCGCGCGATAATAACGGCTTCTTCGCGAACCTCCAGCAGAGCCTCGGCAGCCGCATCTTGCTGACGGGCGGCGCGCGCGTCGAACACAGCAGCGCTTTCGGGACCATCTGGTCCGGCCGCGGCGGCGGTAGCCTGCGTCTTTTCGGCGAACACGGCGCGCTCTCGTCGACTTCCATTCGCTTGAGCGGCGGCCGCGGCGTCACCGAGCCCAGCCTGCTCGAGAATTACGCGGACGTACCTCCGTATGAGATCGGAAATCCCGCACTGCGCCCGGAGACCACTACTACCTACGAAGCCGGTGTGGTCTCGGAGTGGTGGGGACGGCGCGTGCGAACCGAGGTCGATCTGTTCCGCAGCTCCTTCGACGACTTGATCGTTTACGTCGGCCCCTCCTGGGAGAATATCGAGGCCAGCTGGGCGCGCGGCGTCGAAACATCCGCGCAGGCGCGTGTTTCGAGGAACATTCTCATTACCGGGTCCTACATGCGCCTGTACACCGATATCACGGCCTCCACCACGCCCGAATCGTCCGTCACCGGCATCGGCGAGCCGCTCCTTCGCCGTCCGCGCAATTCCGGATCGCTTTCTATCGCAGTCACACCCAAGCGCTGGTCGCTCGCCATCGGTGGCAGCTTTGTCGGCGAACGCCAGGACTCCGACTTCCTCGGTTTTGGAGTCACGCGCAATCCCGGCTACGAAAACATCTTCGCCGGCGCCTCGTACGACATCGCCAAACACTTCACGCCGATCCTGCGCATCGATAATCTGATCAACGAACGCTACGAAGAAGCGCTCGGCTACCAGGCGCTCTCGCGCAGCATCCTGGGCGGCGTGCGCATTCATTGGTGAGATGCCTCGGGAGTCCCAGTGAGATGATGGATGTATGGCATCTTCTCCCCAAACGCAGGCCCCGTCGCCTGGCATGGTATTTGACACTTTGCAGGCCTACCAGCGCAGCATCGCGTTGCGTGCCGGCATCGATCTGGATTTGTTCACCGCCATCGCCGAAGGCAACCATTCGCTTAGCGCGATTGCAAAGCGCATCAAAGCTTCCGAAAAAGGCACGCGAGTCCTTTGCGACTATCTCACCATGACGGGCTTCCTGCTGAAGCAGAGCGGCCAGTATTCGCTGACGCCCGATTCCGCGGCCTTCCTGAATCGCCAGTCACCGGCCTACATGGGCACCATGGCCAGGTTCCTGATGAGTTCGACGATCGCGGGATTGTTCGAAGACATTACGGGTGTGATTCGCCACGGCGGTGCTTTGCCGAGCGCCGACGGCGTTCTGGAGCCGGATCATGCCATGTGGGTGGAGTTTGCGCGCTCCATGGCGCCCCTGATGCGCATCCCGGCCGAATCGATCGCCCAGACCTTCGCCGGTTCGAAGCCCCTCCGCGTGCTAGACATCTCGGCTGGTCATGGCTTGTACGGAATCGCTTTCGCCAAGCACAATCCGAACGCGATAATCACCGGCGTGGATTGGGCCAGCGTTCTCGAAGTCGCGAAGGAGAACGCCGCCAAGGCTGGTCTGGCCGATCGCTATTCCACAATTCCCGGCAGCGCGTTTGACGTAGACTTAGGCTCGGGCTACGACATTGTTCTTATCCCGAATTTCCTGCATCATTTCGATCCAGCCACCAACGAGAAGCTGCTTCGCAAAGTGCACGCCGCGCTCGCGCCCACGGGTCTAGTGATCACGCCCGAATTTATTCCCAACGAAGATCGCATCTCGCCCCCGCGCGACGCCATGTTCAGCATCCAGATGCTCACCACCCCCGGTGGCGACGCCTATACTTTCTCCGAGCTCGAATCCATGTTCCGCAACGCGGGATTCGCGAGCAACGAAATGCGCGAGCTCCCGCCATTTCCGCAGCGCCTGGTGGTCTCTCAAAAATAGCTTGACCAATCAACTGGTTTTCGAAAACCTGAAGCACCGTCCGGTCCGGACGCTGATCGGCGTGGTCGTCATCGGCATCCAGGTGACGCTGATTCTCACGCTCGTTGGCTTGAAGGAAGGGACGTTGAGCGATCAAGCCGCCCGTGCGCGTGGCGTAGGCGCCGATCTCATGGTTCGCCCGCCCAGTAGCTCCGTCGTCAGCATGAGCGGCGGCATGGATGCCCGCGTGGCAACCAGGATCGACCAGCAGGCGCACGTCAAAATCTCCACCGGCGTGCTGCAGCAGGGAACCGACCTGTTCAACTACGTCACCGGTCTCGATCTGCCGCAGTTCGACAAGCTGAGTGGGGGATTCCATTTCCTCGCCGGCGGCCCATTCCAGCATCCCGACGACGTCATGATCGACGAGTTCTACGCCAAGCAACATAACTATCACGTCGGAGACACGGTGATGTTGCTCAACCGGCCCTGGCACGTCTCCGGTATCTACCAGTCCGGAATGCTCACTCGCGTGGTGGTGCCTTTGCGCACGCTGCAGGATCTGACGGCCAACACCGGCATGGTGAGCATGATCTATGTGAAGCTGGACGATCCTGGCGAGACGGACCAGGTCATCTCGACCTTGCGCGGTGTCTTGAAGGAATACCGCATCTACTCCATGGAGGAGTTCACGTCGCTGTACTCGGTGAGCAACATTCCGCTCCTGAACGGATTCATTTGGGTTGTCATCGGGCTCGGAATGATCGTCGGATTTCTGGCTGTGCTGCTCTCCATGTATACGGCCGTGTTGGAGCGCACACGCGAGATAGGCGTGTTGAAGGCGCTGGGCGCGTCGCCGGGCTACATTCTGAACATCCTGCTGCGCGAGGCAGCCCTCATCGCAATCGCTGGCGCGATTTTCGGCATCCTGCTTTCCTATGTCACGCGCCTTGTGATCCACAACCTGGTGCCGGCGAATTTGATCCAGGCCATCGTCCCCGCATGGTGGCCCATCGCTGCGGCCATCGCCGTTGCTGGTGCCTTGCTGGGCGCCCTCGGTCCGGGATTGAAAGCCGCTCGGCAAGATGCGATCGAGGCTCTCGCGTATGACTAGCGAGCCGATCATCTCCATCCGCGGCCTCCGAAAAACCTATCACGCCGGCGAAGTGGATGTGCACGCGCTGCGCGGCGTGGATCTCGATGTGCAATCCGGCGAATTCCTCTCCATCGTCGGTCCGTCGGGCTCCGGCAAGTCGACGCTCTTCCATATTGTCGGTGGTTTGACGCCGCCCACTTCGGGAACCATTCACATGGCTGGGCGCGATCTGCTCGGCATGTCGGACGCGGAGCGCACGGAGCTGCGCAAGTCGACCGTCGGGTTCGTTTTTCAGAAGTACAATCTTCTTCCGACGCTCACCGCGCGCGGCAACATCGAAATCGCCCGAGACATTGCTCATAAGGACGGCCCACTTCCGCCGCAGTTCCTCGACATCCTGAAGCTGCTCGGCATCGAAGCCCGCCTGGATCACAAACCTCGCGCGCTTTCGGGCGGCGAGCAGCAGCGCGTTGCCATTGCCCGCGCCATCGTCAATCAACCTGCTATCTTGCTAGCCGACGAACCCACCGGCAATCTCGACACCGAAAACTCCAACGCGGTCCTGGCTCTGCTGCGCGATTTGAACACGCGCCTGGGCCAGACCATCCTCATGATCACGCACAATCCAGAAGCCGCCAGTTTCGGCCATCGCATTGTGCGCATGAGAGATGGTCACATCGAGTAACGCGTCCGCCCTTGTGTTCGGTGGGGGCCGGGTCTATTATGAGCGCGGGGAGGGATGTCATGAAATCACCTCATGTCAAATCAGTGGATACCATCGACTCCGTGTTACGGTTCAAGGGCCGCCAGGTTTGGTCCATCGCCCCGTCTGCCACCGTGTATGAAGCGATCGTTCGAATGTCCGATCGCGGCGTGGGCGCGTTGTTAGTTATGTCTGGAGACCGGCTGGAAGGAATCATTTCCGAGCGCGATTACGCGCGAAAAGTGATTTTGAAGGATCGCTCGTCCAAGGACACGCCGGTGTGGGAAATCATGACGGATGGCGTCGTCACCGCGAGTCCGAACAGTAGTGTGGAAGAATCCATGCGGCTGATGACCGAGAATCGCATCCGCCATTTGCCGGTTGTGGATGGCGAACGGGTGGTGGGTATCGTGTCCATCGGCGATCTGGTCAATTGGACCATCACCGCGCACGAAGAGACCATCGGACAGTTGCAAGGTTACATCGAAGGCCGGTATCCAGGATAGATCGCCTTCGCTCAGGCTAGTTCGTCGCTGAATATCCAAGGTGAAGCCGCTTGGCGGCTGTGAGGAGATTTGTGTCTAGAGTCCACAGACGGCAGTTGCTCAAGCGCGCCGACGCGAGCAGATGAGCGTCAATCCAGGTGATCCCCTGGCCGAACAGACGATGTTGATCCAGGAACCCGAGAACTTCATCCTCTTCGGCTGAAATAGCAATGGGCAAGCGGCGAAGATAGCCCAGGAGCTTCTGTCGGGAGCGGATATTTCCGCACGCGATTTCTCCGATTACGAAAGGGTGGATTAGTATCTGGCCGTCTATAAGCAGCTGGCCGAGCTGTGGATCATCTTGACGGAAATGTTTTACCCAAACGGAGGTGTCCGCCAGGATCATCGACCGCCCGCTGCTGCTCGCCTGCGCGGCGCCGCCTGGAAGTTCGGCTGGGTCCCGCCCAGGGCCGCCAATCTGCGCGCGAGTTCACGAGCGATCAGCGCCTCCAGCCCAGCGCGGATGAGGGCCGTCTTCTCTTTGATCCCCGTCAATCGGCTGGCTTCTTCGATCAAGTGGTCGTCAATGTTGAGTGTGCTTCTCATATGCATCAGTATATACCATTTATGCATCTCACGTTATTGAACCGCTATCGTTACTCCAGGCTGGCTCGACGCGCCGCCGATCGCCAGCACCACCGGCTGAATGCCGGGCGCCAGAAAGCCGCCCGGGATCTGTGCGTTGATTTGCATCAATCCCGGGAAGCCGGGCGCCGGACCCGCGTACCACACCTGCGCCTGATAGCCGCCGACGGTCAACGTAACCGTGCCTGTGCTGGTGCCCTGGCCCGTGGCGTAAAACGACACGATCGACTCGCGCGGCGCGGGATTTGTTGCTGAATTGAGGCTGCCATCCTGATTGTTGGCGGCGGCTCCGCCCGTTCCGTTATCGACCGTGAAGATGCCCGGCGCGGCGCTGGCCACGGGCGTCGAGGATTCCGCCACTGTCGTCCCATTCACCACCACGCTCACCATGGTGTTGGAATTCGCCGTCAAACTCGACGGGGCGAGCGCGTTGATTTGCGTGGCGCTGGTGTAGAACAAGGTTGCGATGGTGCTGCCGAATAGAAGTTGGGTTTGGGTGCCGCTGAAGCCGGTGCCAAATACGGTCACGATTTCGCCCGGCGCGATGGGCCCGCTAGTAAGGCTGGCCGCGTTGACCACGGCTAGCAGCGCGGAACCAGTTTCCAAAGTCACAGTGGACGGCGTGAGCGATCGGATCCGATTGTTGCCCGCGTCGGCGACCCACAGCGTACCGTTCGGTCCAATGCCGATGCCCGCTGGTCCGTTCAACTCTGCGGACAGTGCCGGGCCTCCGTCGCCCGCAAATCCGGCGACGCCCGTTCCAGCAATCGTGTTGAGCGATCCCGACGTGGTCCATTGCCGAATCACATTCGCGCCGGTGTCCGCGATCAGGAGGCTACCATCGGAAGCGAAGGCGATTCCAGCCGGCGAGTGCAGCCCAGTCACCAAAGTGGTCGCCACGCCCGCGGGCGTCACGGTCCATATCTGGCTTGCATCGGCGACCAGCACGTTGCCGGACGCATCCACGGCTACCGCCTGCGGCTGGACGATCTGAGTCGCCAGCGTGCTCGACACTCCGGCCGACGTCATCTTGATCACCTGGTTATTGCCGGCGTTCGCGATATAGACCGAACCCTGCGCATCGGTTGCCACCGAGACCGGCTTGTTGAGCAGCGTCGCAACCGGCTCTATCAAGCCACCTGGCGTGATTTCGCGGACTTCGTTGTTGCCGGAGTCGGCGAACAGCAGATTGCCGAAAATATCGAACGCCAATCCGCGCGGCGCGTTGAGTTGCGCTTTCGCCGCCGGACCGTTGTCGCCCGTCAAACCGGCCGCGCCTGTTCCCGCGATGGTGCTGATCACACCGGCGGGAGTCACCATGCGGATGCGATTGTTGGCCGTATCGGCGATGTACCAATTGCCGCTCGAATCCATCACGACGCTCGATGGCGAATTCAGTTGCGCGGATATGGCAGGGCCGCTGTCGCCGCCGAAGTCGAGCGCTGCGCCGCTACCCGCGATGGTTGTGAGCTCGCCGTTGGCGGGAATCTCCAGGACGTTCGTGCCGCTGGTGGCGAACAGATCACCCAAGGAATCCACGGCCACATCGACCGCCGAGGTGAGAGTCGGATTCTGCTGCGACAGCGTTCCAAAGTAGCTGGACGCGGCGATATGGAGCGTGCCGTTGGAGTCGAGCGCCAGTCCCGTGGGCGATGGCGTATTAAAGACGGTGATGATCACGCCGCTCGATACCTTGCGAACGCGATTGTTTCCGCTGTCGGCGATGTAAAGCGATCCCGTGGCGTCCACCGCCAAGCCAGCCGGCGCGTTGAGCTCCCCAAGCAGCGCACTCATGCCGTCGCCCACGAGTCCGGCCAGGCCGTTTCCCGCCACCAGTGTGAGCGTGCCGTTGGTGCCGACGCTATATACCTGATTGGCTTCGAAATCGGAAATGTACAGATTGCCGGCAGAATCGATCGCGACGTTGCGCGGTTGCATCAACTGAGCGCTGGTAGCCGAACCTCCTTGTCCCTGGCTGGTAGCCGCGAAAGTGCCCCCGCCGGCAACGGTGTGAATGTTGCCATCGCTTGTGACTTTGCGTACGCGCCCGTTTCCCAGGTCGGCGATGTAGAGATTGCCGAAGTGATCGAACGCAAGTCCGTAGGGTTGATTGAGCGCGGCTGCGGTGGCTGGCCCTCCGTCTCCGGAAAAGCCAGCGGCTCCTGTTCCGGCGAACGTCTCGATCGTGCCATCCAGCGCGATTATGCGGATGCGGCTGGCTGCTGCGTCGGCTACGTAAATGTTCCCTGCGCTGTCGATCGCGATTCCCTCAGGCTGACCCAGCACCGCCGAGAGAGCCGAGCCACCATCGCCCGTATTGTCGCTGCCGGCCACGGTTTGTATCACATAGGAAGTTGTCTGGGCGGCCAGGGTGATCGGAAAATAGGCCACCCCGAGCAGAGAGAGTAAAGCGAATCGATGAGAGCTAACCACGAGTACCCCTGGAAGCAATAGTGTGTCGTCCCAATGCAAAACTCTCAGATGACTTCCGATGGAAGGCTTATGAGAAAGCTCTCATTCGCTGCCGGATTGCTGATGGTTGTGAGCTCGGTGCTGGGGCAATCCCCTACCTCCGCTAAAACAAGGAAGCCAGGCCGATCGCATCTGCTGGTGCGATTCGCCGCGCAGCCGGGCCCGGATCAACTGAACGCGCTCGCGGATCGAGGCGCCGCGGTGCTTTCCTATATTCCAAAATCCACGCTTTCCGTGGCGGCGTCGGACAGCTTGAGTTTCGCCGGCCTCGGAGCGGAATGGGTGGGCCGTCTTCAGCCGGCGCAGAAGATCAGTCCTTACTTGAACGGGGCGCTCTCGTCGACCGCTGCGATCCCTGTCGTGGTGGAATTCTACTCCGACGTCCCGAGCAGCGAGGCGCGCGCCATTGCGACTGAAGCCGGCTTGGCGATCCAGCATCATCCCGATTTGCTCCCCACTCATTTGCTGGTGTCGGGCACCGGAAGTCAGCTGTTGGCGCTGGCGCAGTGGGACGAGGTCTCCTATATTTTTCCAGCGTCGCCGGCCCTTGTTCAGGGAACGCCCGTGCATGGCTGCGCCGGAGCGCTGACCGCAGACGGGCCGGTGGAGCAATCGGTTCCATTGATTGGCGCCTGGAATGGGACGAACGGGGAAAGCGTGAATCTTAACTACGCATTCGTCTACTTAACCCAGCAGGATCCGGCGGATTCGGTGGAGTCAGAGATGGAGCGCGCGTACGCGGAGTGGTCCAAAGTTGTGCAAGTCACGTTTTCGCAGACCACCGATTCCACTGGGCCGCAAACCATAGCCGTACTGTTTGCCAGTGGCGCACACGGAGATGGGTATCCGTTCACTGGACCGGGCGGAGTGCTGGCGCATACTTTCTATCCCTATCCCGTCAACCCGGAGCCGATCGCCGGCGACTCGCACTTTAATAATGACGAAACTTGGAAAATAGGCGCGGATATCGATGTCTTCAGCGTCGCGCTGCATGAGACCGGGCACGCGCTGGGCTTGGGGCACTCGGACAATCCGGCCGACGTGATGTATCCGTACTATCGGATGGTCACCGGCTTGTCGCCCGGCGACATCGCGGCGGTCCAGCAACTATACGCAGTGGCGGGCACTTCGAACAACCCCATTACACCCACGGCGCCGCCGGGGCTGCCGTCGCCAAACCCGCCATCTACGCCAAGCGCGGTTTCTCCTTTGGTGCTGACCATTCAGCCGGCGGTTACGAGCACGAGCTCAGCCACGTTCTCGCTGAGCGGGACGACCTCGGGCGGCTCGGGAACAGTCGAGGTAAGCTGGTCGACGAATCAAGGCGCGGGGGGAATGGCTCAAAGTTCGACACCTGGATCAAACTCATCGAGCTGGACGATCCCGTCAATTCCGTTGAGCGTCGGGACGAATATCGTCACGGTGAGCGCGATCGACTCGAACCAGGATCAAGCCACGCAAAGTGTCGCGGTGGTGGAACTGGGGCCGGCTCAGCCAACCAATCCACCGCCGAGTAATCCGCCGCCGAGCACGGGACCAGACACCACGCCACCCTCGATCACCATCTTGTCGCCGCCCATGACTAGCGTCGCAACATCGGCAAGCTCGATCGTGGTCAGCGGAATCTCGAGCGACAACGTTGGAGTATCGCAAGTGACGTGGGCGAGTTCCACGGGAGGGTCGGGGACGGCGAACGGGACGTCCACTTGGTCGACAGGGCCGATCCCGCTGTACGTCGGGATGACGACGATCACGATTTATGCGAACGATGCGGCCGGAAATCAGAGCTGGCGCTCGCTTACGGTGACGCGAAACTAGAGCAGATCCGCCAAGCGGGAATTCTCGATGAGAATGGTCTCGTCACGCTCGGGGCCGGTGGAGATGCATCCGACTTCGACGCCAACATGGTCGCTCAAGAACTTCAGATAGTCACGGGCGCGGGGCGGCAGATCGCGTTCGGACGAGAGGCCGCGAGTTTCCGATTTCCATCCCGGCAGAGTCTCATACACTGGCTCGACAGCTTCGAGTCCGCGGAACGTCGCGGGCATGGCCTTCACATTCTTATAGCCGATGCAGACCGGAATCTCATCGAATTGGTCCAGTACATCGAGTTTGGTGATCACCAGGCTAGAGAAGCCGTTGATCATCGCGGTGTAACGCAGCAGCGGCACGTCGAACCAGCCGCAGCGGCGCGGACGCCCGGTCACAGCGCCGAACTCATTACCGGCTTTGCGGATTCGTTCGCCATCTTCACCCAGCAGCTCAGTGGGGAAAGGACCGCTGCCCACGCGCGTGGTGTAAGCTTTTGACACTCCGATCACGCCGTGAATCGCGGTGGGCGGTACTCCAGCGCCCGTGCACGCGCCGCCGGCGGTGGCGCTCGACGATGTCACAAACGGATACGTCCCATGATCGACGTCCAGCATGGTTCCCTGCGCGCCTTCGAACAACACGCGCTTTCCTGCGCGAATGGCGTCGTTGAGCAACTGCGCGGTATCGCAGACCAGAGGCCGGAGGCGTTCGGCATAGCCCAGGTATTGATCGCGAATCGATTCGAAGTCGATGGTTTCCTGGATATTGAACGTCTGCGCCAGCAGTTGCTTGTCTTCGGCCAGCGCGGTGTACATCGCGCAAAAGCTGTCGTGCTCGTAAAGATCGGCGATGCGGATACCGCGCCGGCCAATCTTGTCTTCATAAGACGGGCCGATGCCGCGAGAAGTGGTGCCAATGGGCACCCGATCCTGGCGGCCCTCGGACATCTTTTCCACTATTCGGTGGAACGGAAAAATAACGTGCGCCCGATCGCTGATGGCGAGCTGCCTGGTGACATCGATACCGGCCAGCTCGAGCTTGTCAATTTCTTCCAGCAGCGCCGCGGGATCGATCACCACGCCATTGCCGATCACGGCCTGAATGCCCGGCCGCAGGATGCCGCTCGGGATCAGCTTGAGAACGAATTTCTTGGGGCCGATAAATACGGTATGGCCGGCGTTGTGGCCGCCCTGGTAGCGGGCCACGATGGAAAACTTCTCCGAGAACAGGTCGACGACCTTCCCCTTGCCCTCGTCACCCCATTGCGCGCCCAGTACGACGATGTTTCCGGTGTGTCCCATGTGGAGAGGAATCAAAACGTATTCATTGTACCGTGTGCTCTAATGGCTGTCGCGGGGATCGCTCATGAAGTCCCCGCACGCAATGCAACCGGCCCTACCTTACAGCAAACGCGAGCAGCGCGGTTGGTACATGTACGATTGGGCCAACTCCACGTTCTCGAGCACCGTGGTCACGCTGTTCCTGGGGCCTTATCTGACGGCGCTGGCCAAAGCGGCGGCCGGCCCGGATGGACTGGTGCATCCGCTAGGCGTTCCGGTGGACCCGCGGTCGTGGTGGGGTTATTTAGTTTCATTTTCTGTGATCACGCAGATCTTCACTCTGCCAATCGCGGGCACGATTGCCGATTTCAGCCCAAACAAGAAGCGGCTGATGGCTCTGTTCGCCTATACTGGCGCGCTGGCAACGGCGGCGATGTTCTTTCTCCACGGCGCTGAATATCTCGAGGGCGGAGCACTGTTCCTGATCGCAAACCTCGCGTTCGGGGCGTCCATCGTGGTGTACAACTCGTTTTTGACCGATATCGCACCTCCCGAGCGGCGCGACGCGGTGTCGTCCACCGGCTGGGGCATCGGATATTTGGGCGGCGGGTTGCTACTGGCGCTGAATCTGCTGCTATTCACCAAAGCGAAAGCCTTTGGATTATCGGAAGGCATGGCGGTGCGAATCAATCTTTCGTCGGCGGGAGTCTGGTGGGCGATTTTCAGCATTATTCCGCTGGCGGCGATTCGAAATCGTCCGCCGGGCCGCACGCACAGGCCTGGAGAAGGGTTGCTCGACAGCTTCCGCGAATTCGCGGTGACGCTGCGCGATATGCGGCATTATCCGCAAACGCTGCGGTTTCTGATCGCCTACTTGCTCTATAACGATGCGGTCCAGGCCGTGATCGCGCTGGCTTCTCAATTTGGCAGCGACGAGCTGAAGATGCCGATGGCCGATCTGACAGCGGTGATCCTGATGGTCCAATTCGTTGCGTTCTTCGGATCGTTTCTGTTCGATTGGATCGCGAAGGCGATCGGCGCCAAGCGGGCAGTGATCGTAAGCCTGCTGATCTGGACAGGCGTGCTGGTGGCGATGTATGTCTCGGTCCGCACCGAAAGCCAGTTTTTCGTTATCGCCGCGATTGTCGCGATCGTGCTCGGCGGAACGCAGGCACTGAGCCGGTCGCTGTTCTCGTTGATGATCCCCAAGGGGCGCGAGGCTGAATATTTCGGCGTCTATGAGATCAGCGACAAAGGAACCAGCTGGATGTGTCCGTTGCTGTTCGGGCTCGCGTTGCAATTCACGGGAAGCTATCGGCTCGCGATTCTTTCGTTAGTCACGTTTTTTGCGGCTGGATTGCTGGTGCTGCTGACCGTGAACGTGCGGCACGCAGCGGCGGAAGCTGAGTCCTAAACGCCGAGTCCTAAACTCCGGCGGCTTTCTTTTGCCCGGCGAGTTTCTCCAGGAAAGCGTGTTCCTGGATGTCGAGTTCGTGTTGGTAGCCTGCGGGATCGATGAAGGGGTTGGGGCCTTTGCCTAGCTTCGGATATTTTTCCGCCAGGTTGTACATCGATGGATGGGAGCCGAGCGGAACATCACAGGGCAGCGAACGCAGTAGTTTGAAACTGCGCTGATATTCACCGGCGATGTCGGGGACGTCTTTGTTGTTGACCAGAATGTAGCCTGGATTCACGCCGACGCTGCCGATGATGACGACGTCGTAGGTCTTGCCGCCTTCCTGCGCCTGCGTGCTCCAGGTGGTGCAACCGCGCGTGTGGCCGGCCGTGAGATGAGCGACGAGCGTGGTGCCGCCGAGAGTCACGTTGTCGGAATCGTGCAGAGTTCTGTCGAGCGGATGAGGTTGTTTGCGGGGCTGGATCTTCATGAGGGCCGGCACATCCTGGTCCATAGCCATGACCTGCGCGCCGGTGAGCTCTTTCACCAAAGCGTCGCCTTCCATGTGATCGGCGTGCGCGTGGCTGCCGAGCAGGATCTTGATGTCGGTGAATTTGAAGCCCAGCTGCTCGACGGAAGATCGAATCACGGGGACAGTGGCTTCGAAACAACTATTGAGCAGAATGTTTCCTTGTGGCGTGACGAAGAGAAACGATGCAAGCGACTCGGAGCCGACGTAGTAGATGTTGCCGATCACTTTATGCGGAGGGAATTGTTTGTTGAACTGCTCAGGCGATCCGATGTTGCGGCGAAAGAGCTCTTCGGCGGTTTGTGCGAAAAGTGGTCCTGCGAGCGGCGAGGCCGCCAATGCGGCAAGTTTCAGCAAATGCGCGCGGCGGGTTTGCATACCTAAGTATAGAGCCAGTCGCGAAGCGCGGCGCTGACTTCGGCGGGCCGCTCGAGGGTCGACATGTGGCCGCAATCGGGCACGATCACGAGCTTGCTGCCGGGGATTTTGGCGGCCCCGATCTTGGCAAACATGGCCGTGTGTTGCGCCGGCCCGCTCCATCCGTCTTCACGGCCGGTGATCAGCAACGCGGGACAGCGGATTTGTTCGAGGACGGCGCTGGCATCCGGGCGGTTCAGAAGCGCCTGGATCTGCGCAGCGAAAATCTCGGGCGTTTTGCGCGACATCATCTCCATGATCGAGTCTACGAGTGCGGCGTCGTTGATGCGGCGCGAATCGATCATCGGAGGCAGCCATTGCCGGAGCATGGTGCGCATGCCTTGCGATTTCGCGAGAGCCACCAGTTCGCCGCGCTTGCGGGTTTCTTCTTCGCCCGCCGCACCCGGAGCAAGCGGCGTCGCTCCGGTATTGAGCAGCCCGATTCGTACGACTCGATGGGGCGCCAGCCGGTAAATCTGGAGCGCTACCCGGCCGCCCATGGAATGCCCGGCCACGGAAAACCGCTCAGGGGCGGTGCGGAGTACGGTTACCGCCATGGCGGTCAATGAGTCGAGCGAGCCGTAGTCGGCGCAAGTGCAGTCGGCAATATCCGACAGCGCGTCAATTTGCTGCTGCCAGACCGTCTGATCGCAGATCAGGCCGGGGAGCAGGACGAGGCGTTCTATGCGAGATCCTCGGGAAGAATCGGCAACTTCCGCAACCGTTTGCCGGTTGCGGCGAAGATCGCATTCGCGACGGCTGGAATGATGGTCGGCGTGCTGGCTTCGCCAATACCGCCGGGCGCCTTCTGGCTGGGCACAATGTGCACTTCCACCACCGGCATTTCATCGATGCGCAGCACATCGTAGCGGTTGAAGTTGCCCTGTACGACGCGGCCCTTCTCGATGGTGATGGCGCCTTTCATAGCAGCGCTCAACCCATAAACGATGCCGCTTTGAATCTGCTGTTCGACGCCGGCCGGATTGATGACGTGCCCGCAATCGACGGCGCAGACCACGTGATGCACGCGCAGCTTGCCTTTGTCGACCGATACTTCGGCCACCTGCGCGTTATAGCTGCCGATGTTGTTGACCACTGCGATGCCGCGGGCGTGTCCGGCCGGAAGCGGTTTGCCCCAACCGGCTTTTTCAGCCGCCAATTCGAGCACCCCGAGCAAGCGCGGAGATTTCGCGAGCAGGCGACGGCGGAATTCGAGAGGATCCTTGCCGGTGGCGTGGGCCAGTTCGTCGAGGAAGCTCTCCGAGAAAAACGTATTTTGCGAAAAACCAACCGAGCGCCAATATGTTGTGGGAATGTCGACGTCGGGCGGATGGTAATCGACATGGAAATTCGGAATGGCGTATTCCAGATCGATGATGCCTTCCACGCTGGTGCGATCCACGCCATCGCGCAAACCGCCGAACGACGGGCACACGACGCGAGTGTTCCAGGCGACGGGCCAGCCGTCTTTATCTAATGCGCCCGAAAATTTCGCGTAGGACGCAGGGCGATACAGATCGTGCTGCATATCGTCCTCACGCGACCAGGTGAGCTTCACTGGCTTGCCGATGGCTTTGGAAATCTCAACGGCTTCGCCCACGAAATCGTCTCCGCCGCGCCGGCCGAATCCGCCGCCGAGAAACATGGTGTGGATCTGAATCTTGTCGGGATGAAAACCGGTGATTTTGGCGGTGGTGCCCATGGCCGCGGTCTGGATTTGTGTGGACACCCAAACCTCGGCGTTATCGGCACGCACGTCGGCGGTGCAATTCATCGGCTCCATGGGAGCGTGCGACAAGTAGGGCACTTCGTAGACAGCCTCGAGCTTGGTTGCGCCACTGGCCAATGCAGCGGCGGCATCGCCATCGTTGCGCGCCACGGCGCCGGGCTTGGCGGCCAGATTCACGAACAGTTCGCGAATGCTCGCGCTGCTGAGATTGGCGTTCTTGCCTTCGTCATACTGCACCTGCAAAGCCTTGCGGCCTTCCAGGGCGGACCATGTGTTGTCGGCCACAACGGCGACGCCGCGCGAAATTTGCACAACTTGCTGGACGCCGGGAACCGCCTTGGTCTTCGTGTCGTCGAAACTGGCCACTTTGCCGCCGAACACGGGGCAACGCGCGACCACCGCATAGACCATGCCGGGACGCCGTGCGTCGATACCGAAGCCAGCAGTGCCGTTCACTTTGAGAGGCGTGTCCAGGCGCTTGGGAGAGGTTCCGATGAGATGGAATTGGCTGGGATCTTTGGGCGCGACTTTGAGGGGCGCGGGCAGCTTGCCGGCGGCGTCCGCGAGACTGCCGTAGCTTAAGCGCTCATTGTTGGCGGTGTTGATGACGAATCCGGCTTCGGTGCGAAGCTGCGATTTCGGAACGCTCCACTTTTGAGAGGCGGCATCCAATAGCATGTCGCGAGCGGACGCGCCGGCTTTGCGCAGCGGATCCCAGCAGGTGCGAATGCTCATGCTGCCGAAGGTGCCTTGCAGCGGGCCATACGCCGGGTCGACGGGCGCGAACTCGGTGCGGACTTGCTTCCAATCGCAATCCAGCTCCTCGGCCAGCAACTGAGAGAGCGAGGTCATCGGCCCTTGGCCCATCTCGGATTTGTGGATGGAGAAGGTGACGATGTCGTCACTGCCAACGTGGATAAACGCGTTCAGCTTTGTGGACGTGGTGGCGGCTTCCAGCTTGCCGCTCCCAGGCAGATGGAATCCAATGAAGAGTCCGCCAGCGGTAGCAGCGCCGGCTTTCAAGAAACTGCGGCGATCGAGCTTGAGTTTGGGGGTAGGAATCGTGGTGCTCATTCTGCACCTCCTTTGGCTGCGCGCACGTTCTGCGCGAGAGTGGCAGGCCGATTAGCCGCGGCCTGATATTGTGCGGCGAGGTGAACCGCGGCCCGGATGGCCTGGTAAGTTCCACAGCGGCAGATGTTGCCGTGCATAGCCTCGTCGATATCGGCGTCGGTTGGATGCGCGGTCTTCTTGAGCAGGCCCGCGGCGGTCATGATCTGGCCGGATTGGCAATAGCCGCATTGGGGCACGTCGACCTCAACCCAGGCGCGCTGGACGGGATGGCTGTTGTCGGACGAAAGGCCCTCGATGGTGGTGACGCTCTTACCGGCGACGGTTGAAATCGGCGTGACGCAGGAGCGGATGGGCTGGCCGTTGATGTGCACCGTGCAGCAGCCGCAGAGGGCCATACCGCAGCCGAACTTGGTGCCGGTCATGCCGAGCGAGTCGCGCAAAACCCAGAGCAGCGGCATTTGCGGCGAAACGTCGACGGTTTGGGGCTTTCCGTTCAGAGTGAAAGTGACGGGCATCGGGGCCTCCTGGAGATGAAAGGTTGCACATTCAGTATATAACCTTGGGAAAACCCGCGACGTGTTCTAAGTGCTACGCTGGCTGTTTATGCAGTTGTCGGAAATATTTCTCGGCCCGGGCGAGCAGCGGTTCACCGAGCTGGTACGCGGCATCTCCATCGGCAAGCTGAAAACGTATCAGCTTTACGATCGCATGAAGGTGCGCCTGCACCTGGCTAAACTCAATTCTGAGAATCTGCGCAAGGCGTCGCCGAAGTTTTGGGCCCGGCTGGGCGAGCGGGACGAGGAGTTTGCCAGTGAGCTGGCGCAGGCCATCCTGGTGTCGCATCTGGACATGATCAAGGCGGTGATCGACGATTTGGGGATCCCGAATCAGGACGGCTTTTTCGATAAAGACATCGACGGCTCGAAGTATTTGACGGAAGGATGGCAGCAGCGGTCGTACGAGAAATTCAAGGACGCGTATCCGCCGCAAGTGTTGCTGTTTTACATCAACCATCTCGGGTGGGAATTGGCGAAGAGCGAGGAAGTCTTCCAGGTTCCGGCGTAAGCCACCGCGACACGATGAGCCAACAATTCTTCGAAGCGATTCGCGCGGGCGATCGCGATCAAGTGGAATCGCTGCTCGGCGCAGATCAAGGGCTGCTTGGAGCAAAGGACGAGCGGGGTCTGGGTCCATACACGGCCGCGAAGTATTCCGGCCGCAATGAAATTGCCGCGCTGCTGCTCGAACGCGGTGTCGAGTTGGACGTGTTTGCGGCCTGTATGGCGGGCGCGGCGACTAGGGCGCTCGAGTTGATTCGCGAGAAACCTGAGCTGGTAGCTGCGTATAGCCACGACGGATGGACGCCGCTGCATTTGGCCTGCTTCTTCGGGCAGCCCAGCGTCGCCGAGGCATTGATTGCGCAAGGTGCGGATGTGAAAGCGCGATCGCGCAACGCGGCGCAGAATACTCCACTGCACGCGGCGGCCGCGGGACGGAACAAGGACGCAGTGCGGGCGCTGCTGGAGCATGGCGCGGACGTCAATGCACGGCAGGAGGGCGGATGGACGGCGCTGCACGCGGCGTCGCAAAATGGGGACGTGGAGATGGTGCGGCTGCTGATCGCTGGTGGCGCGGATGTGCAGATTCGGGCCGCAAATCAGCAGAATGCATTGGATCTGGCGTTGGGCAAGGGACATCAAGCGGTAGTCGATCTGCTGGATGTGTACGCGCAGTGATTGAAGATCAAATCCAACAATTGCAGGCGGCGGCGGTAAAACGGATCGAAGAGGCGAACGATCTGGACGCATTGGAACAAGTGCGTGTGGACGTGTTGGGGCGCAAGGGCGCGCTCGCACAGTTCAACGTCGGGAAGCTGGCGCCGGAGGAGCGGAAGATCGCGGGCAAGGCGCTGAACGCGGCGAAACAAGTACTTGAGAGCGCGTTTGAAACAAGACAGCAGGCCTTTGCGAGCGAGGCGCTGAATTCCCGGCTGAAGCAGGAATGGCTGGATCTGACGCTGCCCGCGCCGGGGCCGCGGCCGGGGAGTCTGCATCCGGTGACAATCATTCAGAACGAGATCGAGGATCTATTTACGTCGCTCGGATTCGCTGTGCTGGATGGGCCCGAAGTGGAAACCGAGTATCACAACTTCGACGCGCTCAATATTCCGCC